>JAALKB010000179.1 GCA_011088265.1 Gammaproteobacteria bacterium | reverse complement strand
ATTCTTCAAGCGGCCTAATCGAAGCCCCTTCATTTGGTATAGGTACAGTGAATATAGGAAACAGACAGGCCGGCCGGCTTAAAGCCCCAAGCGTAGTCGATTGTGACGACGATTATGATTCGATTTTCTCTGCCGTAGAAAAAGTTTTTGATACGAATTTTGTTCAGGATCTGGGTGAGTTTAATAATCCATACGGAAACGGCGGCTCATCGGAAAAATTGCTAGACATTTTACGGAGCCCTGAAGTCTCTACCGGATTTGGTAAATCCTTCTTTGATATCCCCTTTGATTTGAGCTAATTACTCCGGAGATTCAGTTATAATCCGGCTAACCTCCAGTTGTCCTGGCTAAACATCAATTACACACGATTATGAAGCATAAGTATCCCGAATCAGTTGACCTATCCCGGTTTCGATCGGACTCAGGCGATTTGGAGGCTCTTTATGGTTTGCCTCAGGATACCCAGTTTTGTGCGCGTTGTATTATTTCAAATCAAAGACCCAACTCTGCTCAGGAGTTTAAACACAATGCGGCCTCAAAAAAGACGACCATCCGTTTTAACGAAGGCCAAATATGCGATGCCTGTAAGGCAACGGAGCTAAAAGCCAGAGTAAACTGGGATGATAGACGAAAAGAGCTGGAGGCTTTGTGCGATAAATATCGCAAAGATGACGGCTCCTATGACTGCCTAGTTCCTGGCTCGGGCGGAAAAGACAGTTTCTATCAGGCTTATATGTTGAAGTATGAGTTTGGCATGCATCCTTTGACAACCACTTGGGCACCCCATTTATATACGGACTGGGGCTGGCAGAATCAGCAAGCGTGGATTCATGCTGGTTTCGATAATGTTCTTTTTACCCCCAATGGTCGTGTTCATCGGTTATTGACCCGTTTGGCGGTTGAAAACCTATTGCATCCATTTCAGCCCTTTATTCTGGGGCAAAAAAATCTGGCGCCAAAAATTGCGGCCCAAAATGATATCGAGCTTATTTTTTATGGAGAGAATGAGGCTGAATATGGAAACCCGGTCTCAGATATGTCTGATGCCAAGCGAAGTTGGGAGTATTTCACCAGTACCAGGGATGAAGAAATGTTTCTTGGTGGAACCAGTCTGGCAGAGCTTTATGATAGCTTTGGTCTAAAAAAAGTGGACCTTGATCCGTATCTACCCATTAATCCAGAAAGTATCGAAAAGGCAGGAATCGAAGTTCACTATCTTGGTTACTATTTGAAGTGGCATCCCCAAAGCGCCTATTATTTTGCGGTGGAAAATGGCGGCTTCCAGGCGTCTCCGGAGCGTACCGCTGGTACTTACAGTAAATATAATAGTATTGATGACAAGATAGATGATTATCACTATTACACTACATTTATCAAATTTGGTATCGGCAGGACAACTTATGACGCTGCCCAGGAAATCCGGTCAGGAGATTTGACCCGGGAAGAAGGCATCGCGTTGGCGAAAAAATACGATGGCGAATATCCAGATCGGTTTGAAAAGGAAATCTTCGAATATCTCAGTATTAATAGACACGAATTTCCGGTTGCGTCGACGCAGTTTGAGTCGCCAACCATGACCAATGAGTATTTTATGGCCTTATGTGACCAGTTCCGCTCTCCGCATTTATGGGCCCATGGAAGTTGCGCCACCAGGTTTGGGATGAGGTATACGATGAGTTTGCTTCCAGTGAGTGGTCTGGCAATCGTTAAATTTTCACTCATACCAAATCGATGACGAGAATAATAGGACGACTTGATGTAAAAGGCAGAAGGCTCATTAAGGGTATTCAGTATGAAGGGGTGCGGGTGATTGGTGATGCGCTCGACTATGTTCGCAAGTACTATGCCAGTGGAATCGATGAGTTGGTCTACATTGATGCTGTGGCCAGCCTCTATGGCCGTCCCTCCATGGATGAACTCTTAAAGGACACGGTGGAGGAAGTATTTGTTCCAGTCACTGCCGGTGGCGGGGTGAATACTGTCGATGACGTTCGATCCCTGTTGTCTTCCGGAGCAGACAAGGTTGCTATCAATACCGGCGCAATCCGTAATCCTTCACTCATTAGTGAAATAGCGGATCGATTCGGTTCGCAATGTGTGGTGATTTCCATTCAGGCGAAACAGACGGATACCAAAAAATGGGAAGCCTATGTTGAATGTGGGCGTGAGAAAACAGGAATAGACGTGATCGAGTGGGCCAGGAAAGTCGAGGAGCTTGGTGCCGGTGAGATTTTGCTAACCGCAATCGATAAGGATGGAACCTATCGGGGGGGCGATATTCCTTTGGTTCGACAGGTGTCCGAGTTCGCTAATATTCCAGTAATCGCCTCCGGCGGAATCGGTAGTTCGGAGGATGTTTCAAAACTCATTGATGCTGGTTATGCCGATGCACTTGCGATTGGAAAGGCGCTCCACTTTGAGCGTCTGGATATGGTGTCAATTAGGCAAGCCATTAAAAACACAAAACGTGGTGGATGAGATAGCTCAACAAGATGAAAGTTGGAATCCTTGATTATGGTGTTGGCAACATACGAAGTGTATTCAACGCTGTGCGTCATGTCGGTTTTGATCCCATATTGGTATCAAACCCAGCGGAGCTTGAAAACCATAGCCACATTATCTCCCCGGGAGTGGGTAGTTTTGGGTATGTGGTGCAGTTGTTTACAGAAAAGGGTTTTAAGGATGCCGTGAATCAATATCTGCTAACAGGCAAATATTACCTTGGAATCTGCGTGGGAATGCAGATGCTATTCCAGGGTAGTGATGAGTCGCCGGAAGCTCAGGGACTGGGGGTGATGCAGGGGCAGGTCAGAAAAATGGTGACATCTGATGGGGTAACTAAATCGGAAGGGGGCCAATCTGATAAACGAGTGAAGTTACCCCATATTGGATGGTCGAAAATTCTTCTCAATTCAGGCAACCGGGACAACAGTACATGTGGACTGCTTGATGCCGTCAACAGTGAAGACAGATTCTATTTTGTTCACACTTATGCCGCAGATCCTGACCTCTCAGACCAACTGATCGCGACCACGCAATACGGAGAGAATCGAATTGCCTCTCTTGTTGCACATGAAAACACCTTTGGAACTCAGTTTCATCCAGAACGCAGTGGCCAGGCGGGATTGAAGTTGTTATCAAATTTCTGCCACCTTGGCTAGATATTCAAACTAAATGCGGTCTATTGACAATCTCACTGTTTCCCTAACTGCCAATGCCGAGCAGGTCATAAGGGTAATCGACGAATGCGGCTCCCAAATAGCCCTCATGGTGGACGGGTCGGGGAAACTTAAACGAGTTGTGACAGATGGAGATATCCGCCGGGCAATTATCAAAGGGGCCACCCTTAAAGATAAAATTCAACCCTATATCGATAGTGATTTCATTTACGTTGAGGATGGTACGTCACAGGCAAGTGTGCTGGCGATGATGAAAAAGCATAACATTCACCAGATTCCAGTACTACATAACGAAAAGCCTATCGGGATTCATGTTCTTGATGACCTGATTACCGACAGCAAACCCGAGGTAGAGGTGGTCATTATGGCGGGGGGGCTGGGTACGCGACTTCGTCCCCTTACTGAAGAATGCCCCAAGCCAATGTTGAAGTTAGGCGGTCAGCCCATATTGGAAATCATCATCAATTCGCTGGTTAAAGAAGGTATCCCAAGAATCCATCTCTCCGTGAACTACCTTAAGGAAGTAATTATAGATTATTTTGGTGATGGTTCCCAATTCGGTGTAGAAATCGAATATCTCGTTGAAGAACAGCCTTTAGGGACCGCTGGCGCGTTAACGCTCATCGATAAGCCAGAAAAACCAATACTGGTAATGAATGGGGATGTGCTAACCCGGGTGGATTATGGACGGCTCATTGAGAGCCATCTCAATAGCAAGGCCCATTGCACCGTTTGTGTTAGAAAGCATGTGGTAGAAGTTTCTTTTGGTGTGGTCGAAATGGAAGGGGATGCAATTTCAGGGATTATCGAAAAACCGACGTTTGAGCATTTTGTTAATGCGGGCATTTATGTCCTAAGCCCAAAGATCGTGAATGGTCTGGAGTCTGGCAAGCGAATAGATATGCCCGAGGTTTTGTCGAATGTGATGGCTAGAAAGCAGAAGGTCCATGGTTTTCCAGTTTACGAATATTGGCTCGACATTGGAAGGCATGGGCAGCTCGCACAGGCCGATAAAGACTATACCGACCCGACTTTTTTCAAAGGTCATAACGACTCAATCTGATTCTTAGAGGCTGATTGCCAAGCCCAATTGCTAAGGCCTGATTCCTGGGACCTGGCTGATCGGGATTGGTGATAGGAATTGGCTGGAAGATAAATCAGAATAAGCGATCTCGCTGCTATGCCCTACCGTATTGGTCATCAAATCTTTCGATGTCATCCTCGCCGAGATAACTTCCAGACTGAACTTCGATAATCTCCAACGGCGTTTTTCCAGGGTTTCTAAGTCGGTGTCTGGATCCCAGTGGAATGTAGGCCGCTTCGTTTTCTGTCAGCATAAAAATATCATCGTCGCATGTAACTTCGGCGGTTCCCGAAACGACGATCCAGTGTTCCGCACGGTGCAGGTGTTTTTGCATGGAGGTGGATTGACCACTTTTGACCATAATTCTCTTGACCTGGAATCGACCACCCTTGTCTAGACAATCATAATTTCCCCAAGGGCGGAATGCTTTACGATGGAGCTCTGTTTCAGGTCGGTTAGTTTCTTTTAGTCTATTCACGATCTTCTTGATATTCTGATCCTGACCCTGGGTCGTTACCATCAGCCCATCGTGGGTCTCAACCACGATGAGATTATCCACACCCAATGCGGTGACCAGTTTACTTTCTGCATGGATGTAAGAATTGGTTACGGACTCAAGAACCACATCACCCTTGACAACATTTCCAGCTCCATCTTTTTCACCGGTTTCCCAAAGTGAGCTCCAGGACCCGATATCACTCCAATGGCTATTCAGCGGAACCATGCAAACATTAGTGGACTTCTCCATTACTGCATAGTCGATAGAAATATTCTCACATTGAGAATAATGTTCTGAACTTAGTCTCAGGAAATCAAGATCCAAAACAGCCTGTTCCATGGCGGTCTGGGAGTGTGTGAGAACGTTGGGGGAGTGTTGCTTTAAGGCGTCAATATAGTCCTCGGCAGTAAAAACAAACATCCCGCTATTCCAGAAATAATTTCCACTTTCCAGGTAAGTAATTGCTTTTTCTTCACTGGGTTTTTCCACAAACTCTTCCACGGGAAAGACAGAAGCCTTTTCATTGGGATTAATTCGGATATACCCATAGCCGGTAGCTGGCTTTGTGGGAAGCACACCAAAAGTCACCAGGCTGCCCTTTTCAGACGCTTCGCAGCCCCGTTGCACTGTCTCAAGAAAAGCTTCCTCCCCTTCGATTAAGTGATCAGCGGGTAACACCAGCATGGTATGACTAAACTCGGAACCGCGATTCAGCAGGCGTATCGCAGCAGATGCGATGGCTGGAGCGGTATTCCTGGCGGTGGGCTCGAGAATAATAGTGTCATGAGTCATTCCAAGCTCCTGCATCTGCTCGGCAACCATAAAACGATGATCCTCATTACAAACAATGATTGGAGCTTCGATGTTGGGTAGCTTTTTCAGTCTTAATAAGGTTTTCTGAAACAGACTTTCCTGATCCACAAGACTGATGAATTGCTTGGGTCGCATGGACCTGGATAATGGCCAGAGTCGAGTTCCAGAGCCACCGGACAAAATAATGGGGACTATCTGATTCATTAGAAAGAAGCTCCTGTTATTACTCGTTGGATATCTGCCTCAACCATCATGTGAGTCATGGTTTCAAGGGATGTTGTAGGTTCCCAATTGAGTATGGATTTGGCCCTGGACGGATCACCAATTAGAAGTTCAACTTCTGCTGGGCGATAGAATTGAGGATTAACCCTGACCACTGTTTTTCCCGTAGCCTTATTGATCGCAGTCTCGTTTTGTTCCGAGCCACTCCACTCAATATCAATGTTTACGCATTTAAACGCCATTTCGACGAAGGCGCGAACTGACACAGTTCTACCGGTGGCAAGAACAAAGCTGTCAGGGTTTTCTATTTGTAACATTGCGTGCATTCCTTTGACATAATCCACGGCAAACCCCCAATCACGTTTGGCATCCATGTTGCCGAGTTCGATTAAATTTAGTTTCCCCTGTGCAATTCTCGCGACACCGTCGGTGATTTTTCGTGTTACGAAGTTTTTTCCACGAAGGGGTGATTCATGATTAAACAGGATGCCACAGGTAGCAAACATATCGTAGGATTCCCGATAATTAATGGTGATCCAATGGGCGTAGAGTTTGGATACCGCATAGGGGCTTCTGGGATAAAAGGGGGTATTCTCAGTTTGTGGTACTTCCTGTACTTCGCCATAAAGCTCTGAAGTCGATGCCTGATAAAATCGGATATCCCGATTAATCAGTCGGATCGCATCGAGCAGGTGGAGGGTTCCCAAGGCATTAATCTGGGTTGTTGCCACAGGCTGTTTGAAAGAAACCTCAACGAAGCTCTGTGCAGCCAGGTTGTATATCTCGTCGGGTTGGCATTCGTCGACCAGACTAATGGCATTTCCCGGGTCGGTGAGATCCAGATCCTTTAAAAAAAATCGCTCATGGTTTAGTAATCCAAGTTCCTCCAGTCGCCAAAAGTTAATCGAACTGGTTCGCCGATAGGTTCCGAATACCTGGTAACCTAATTCAAGTAAGTATTGCGTCATGTAGGCACCGTCCTGTCCGGTTATGCCCGTGATAATTGCTGTTTTTGACATGATCTATATCGTTATCCTGTTTCTCATCAACTCAAAGATGGTAATTTTATGCCCGCTCCAGGCTAATCGTCCAATTTTCGTCTTCGGTGGAGCGATTTGCTTCGAAACCGTGTCCAATTTCTTCCTTTGATTTCAATTCAACCGTTAAGGTTTCACTAATTAAATAGTCCTTGTGGACAGAGATTGCTTTAAGCACATTTTCCGAACCTTCAACACACAAATAGATTCGATCCGAAATCTCCAGTCCGGCAGACTTACGAGCGTCCTGCACAGTGCGGACTACTTCTCTTACCAGCCCTTCGATAATAAGAGATTCGGTCAATGAAGTATCCAGTGCCGCCAGGTAACCATTGCCTTCAGCGGAAGCGAAACCCTGGGCGGATGAGGTAACTATCTGGACGTCATCCGGGTTGAACTCAATGGACTGCCCCTCGATGTCTAGTGTAAAGCTCTCATTATTTGAGACCTTGTTGGCAATTGAGGCACCATCTGCTTCGGCTAGGGCGGCCTTTATTGCAGGCATCAATTTTCCATGACGCTTACCGAGTTTCGGAAAATCCGGTTTTATGGCATAGCTAACCAGGGTAGTGTCCAGTGCGATAAACTCGATGGCCTTGATATTCAATTCTTCCAGAATTTGTTGTTGATGTTTAACAATCGCAGACTTTTCCGGCTCGCCAGGAGTTCTGATCAATATTCGGGGCAGTGGTTGACGAACCTTAACCCGACTCTCCTCCCGGGCAGAACGCCCCAGTCCAACCACATGTTGAACCACGTCCATCTCGAAGACCAGATTGTCATCAAGGTATTCAGCTCGATAGATCGGCCAATCTGAAAGATGCACACTTTCCACTTTATGCTCATCCCAGCGGGAAAGGTTTTGGTACATTTGTTCACTCAAAAATGGCATAAAAGGTGCGATCACTCGCTGGATCAAATTCAGGCATTCAAAAAGTGTGAGGTAGGCCGCCTGTTTGTCGTCACCGGCATCACTTTTCCAGAATCGTCGTCGGTTTCTTCTGATATACCAGTTACTCAATTGATCGACCAGTTTTTCGATGACCTGGCCGGCTCCGTGAGCATCGTATTGATCCAGGGATTCAGTGACCTTGCGAACGGTTTGATGAGCAAGAGCAAGAATCCAGCGGTCAATTTCGGGTCTTTGGGATACGTCGATTTGTGCAGATAGATCTACCTTATCGAGGCGGGCGTATAGCACGAAAAACGCATAGGTATTCCAAAGGGTATTAACAAAAGAAGCGGCTACTTCCCGAACGATATCTACGGATATTCGTTTTTGACCTTCTGGGGCAGACCGGGCGAGAAACAACCACCTCAGGGCATCGGCGCC
>JAALKB010000178.1 GCA_011088265.1 Gammaproteobacteria bacterium | reverse complement strand
CCAGTTTATACTGGATATGTAGCCTTTTCGGGTTCTTCAGGGACGACTATTTAGTCTACAATATTTTAGAAATGGGAGGCAGGATGCCAAGATGAGAAGGGAGCTATGTATGTGGGCAGCCGTATCATATTGTCTGATGGGGAAACAACACGACAACTAGTCTGACTGAGAGAGCCAATGACACAATTGCTTAAGTTGTTGTTTCGAAAATTGAACTAGATTTATCTTGTATCAACGTTAAATCGCTTCAAAGAGCAAGACCAGTACCAGGTTTGTACGTAAAATAAAACTGCAACCTATTGATACTTCAAGCTCAAAACTTCCTGTTTAAGCAAAAATATCGGCTGTAACTCACTGATCTATAGAAACAATATCCGTTTTTATAATTCATGGATTTATTGTTCATGAGAAGGTAGGTCCTTTCCCTGAATTGGTTACATGAGAATTGTGATAGGGGAGGTATTTTGCTCCAGTGTGTCCACCGTTGGGGCCTTTGTTGGCCTGATGTTTTTTTCTGGGTGTCTGATTACCGTTAAATGTGATAGTTTCTCTTTGCATGGCAGGCTTAAAATTATGGTGTACAGCAAATAGTTTTGATCGTTATTCACAATCGATGGGAACAAACTAAAAGATGTTTAGTGAATTCATATTGGGTAGTAATACGCTGTTATTGATTGGTATGGCAATTGCGGGCGTAACATTGATTCATGCTGCTATTGGCGTGTTTGCCGCCTTCCGCCAGCACCGCCTCGGGACCCGACGTCAGTTGCTGGAGCTTGACTTGTTAATGGAAACCGTTAGGACCAAGCGTATTCATAGGGAAGCAGAGTTAACCCGGGTTGAGAATGTCTGGTCAGGATTCAGAAAATTTCGCATTAGTAAGAAACAGCAAGAAGGAGGGGGGATCTGTTCATTCTACCTGGTTCCCCATGATGGGAAGCCCATGCCGGGCTTTGCTCCAAGGCAATATTTAACGTTTCGCATCAGGGCTCACGGCTCGGATAAACCCACCATTCGCTGCTACTCACTTTCCGATTCTTCTCAAAAGGTCAGTGACCATTATCGGGTAAGCATAAAAAAAATTCCCCCACCTCGGGATCAACCTGATCTTCCATCAGGTCTGTCCTCAAGTTTTTTCCACGATCAACTTGGAGTGGGAGATATTGTCGATGCTAGAGCTCCATCGGGAAATTTCGTGATGGATATCAGTGAAAATACGCCAGTTGTGTTAATTGGAGGTGGCGTGGGAATTACTCCTGTGCTCTGTATGTTGAACACGTTATGCGACTCCCGTTCCAAGCGGGAAATCTGGTTTTTCTATGGTGTGCGAAACAGGTCTGAACACATTATGGCAGAGCATCTGAAGCGAATTGAGATGGAATATGAAAATGTACATATACAGGTCTGCTATAGCCAGCCTGAATCGGGGAAAGATGAACCGGGGCCGGATTACCATCATGGCGAAATGGTGAGCGTCGATTTATTCAAACGGGTTTTACCCTCTAATAATTTTGAGTTCTATATCTGTGGACCGCCACCCATGATGGAGGCATTAGTAAGTGGTCTTGGTGAATGGGGAGTCCCCGAGAAAGATATTCATTTTGAAGCCTTTGGTCCTGCCAGTGTTAAAAAGCCAGTTCTGGATCAATCCAGTGCCACTGAAAGTTTGCATAAAGTGAATTTTGCAAAGAGTGGAAAAGTGCTTGAGTGGAAGCAGGGCGAGGGGACCCTGTTAGAGTTAGCGGAGGCCAGGGGTATTCACATTGATTCCGGTTGCCGCGCGGGAAGCTGTGGGACATGCATGACTGCGATTAAGGCCGGAGAGGTGAGTTACCTCGATCAGCCCAGCGCCAGTCTGGAGTCCGGCTCCTGTTTGCCTTGCATTGCGGTTCCCAGGACTGCGGTGACGATTGATGCCTAACAGTATTGGAATCTAGTGGGATAAAAAGAGTGTTAGCTGGTCAACCAATAAGCAGACCCAAGCGTTGGGATAATCCCTTTGATTCGGATTTAACTGATGAAGATCTCGCTCGCATTCTAGAGCTACCATTGTTTAACCAGATGGATCTAGGCAGATTTCCTGCCCATTTACCCCTCACGGGCATTGTAAGAAATGACATGCGCATTGGTGTTTGTGAACGGGGTGACATTCTGGTTCGGGAGGGTGATTACGGGAATTCAGCATTTTTGGTTCTCGAAGGAAGTGTTGCCGTCATTCTGCCCCCGGGTCTTTCCGATCAGGCACGTGGCAATACTGTGCCGGATAAACTCGGCTGGTTAGAGGCTGCCAGGCACTATTTTCAAAGGGCTCGTTATCCTGAAGTAAGGCCTCCAGGAGGAAAATTTAATACTCAGGGCACTGCATTACGAGGGAAGGATTCAAAAACTCTCGTCTACCTGAAAGACCCGGATGCGATAAAGCGCTTACACCGTGTAGTTATTTTACAGGCTGGTGAGTTATTCGGAGAGGTGGCTGCGCTAGCACGGACCCCTCTTAATAGCACCATTTTCGCAGAGGAACCGGTAAAGGTGCTTGAAATTAGGTGGCAGGGATTAAGGGACCTCCGACGGTATGTAGAAAGTTTTCGTCACCAAATTGACGGACTCTATCGGGAAAGAAACCTGGTTACCCATTTGAAAGAAATTAACCTTTTCAGCCACCTGAGCGATACCCAACTGCAAAAGGTTGCCCAAAGTACATTGTTCGAATCCTATGGGAACTTTGACTGGCATACAGAATTTAATATCGGCAGAACAAATAGTCAGCAAAACATGGCTATGGAGCATGTGATTGCAGAGCAGGGAAGTTACCCTGATGGGTTACTTTTTATTCGATCAGGGTTTGCAGTTGTTGCGCACAAAATTAATAACGGTAAGAAAACAATTTCTGTGGCCTCGAACGGTGATATTTTTGGATTGGAAGAACTTCTACATAATAGCGAGAGTGACAAGGAGATACCTTACCAAAATGAATTGGGTGCATTGGGGTACGCTGATGTTCTTCGTGTTCCGACCCTGATCGTTGAAGAGTATGTATTGCCCTATTTGTCAAATGTTAGAAAAAGAGCATTAAGGGATAATCTGAAGCAGTTTCAGAATACGAAACTGATTACCAAACCTTCGAACTATTCTGACTTTATGGAGTTTTCAGTGGATCATCGTTATATCAACGGTACCGCTACCATGTTGATAGATAGCGATCGATGCACACGTTGTGATGAATGTGTTCACGCCTGCGCGAATAGCCATGGCGGCAACCCAAGGTTTGTTCGCCACGGCAAGCAACACGAACACTATATCGTGGCGAATGCCTGTATGCATTGTGTTGATCCCGTTTGCATGATTGGCTGTCCTACTGGTGCCATCCATCGCTCTCAGCGAAATGGCGAAGTTGTGATCAACGATGCCTCCTGTATTGGTTGTGCGACCTGTGCTAACTCCTGCCCTTACGACAACATTCGTATGGTTGAAGTACGCGATGTCAAGGGCGATGTCCTGGTGGATGACTCAAGCCAGGCTCCGATTATGAAAGCCACAAAATGTGATTTGTGTTTCAATCTCCCCGGCGGCCCTGCTTGCGAACGGGCATGTCCTCATGACGCCCTTAAACGAGTGGACATGGCCGACAGTGAAGCACTTATGAAGTGGTTAAATCGATGAAGTTTTTCGCTGCCCGAAGAGTCATTGCGTTAAGCTTTTGTATTGCAGTCTCCATTGCCACTCTTTATCTGCTCGAACTCTCCGAATTGGCTTTTCATGACAAACAGTGGTTATCAGGTTGGTTGATGGTGGTTATGGTATGTCCGTTGATGGCATATAACCTCCGTAAGAAACTATCGTTCCTCCCTCTGGTAAGCAGCGCTGTGTGGTTCCAATGGCACGTTTATGCTGGTCTATTTGTATTGATTATTTTTGTTAGTCATATTAGCGGCAAAATGGCAGAGGGCTTCTTCGCCAGTATTTTAACTGTGGCGTTTCTGACGATTTGTCTTACCGGGTTCATCGGAGTATGGTTGTCCCGGGTGCTGTCCAAACGGTTGAGTCGCTATGGAGAACAACTGATTTTTGAGCGTATTCCAGGATTCGCCCAACAGCTGAAATCACGCGCTGAGACTGTGATATTGGAATCCGTTGACAGTACTCTTTCGCCGACTCTGGCAGAAATCTACTCCTCAATTTTGTTTAAGCATTTTTCCCTACCGCCTGCTTCCTTTTTTTATCTCTTCCGTTCCGAACGATATATGTTCGATCTGAAAAACGAATTGGATGCACAAAAGCGCTTCATGAACGAAACTGAGAGGAAGTATGCGGATCAAATTTGGGATCTGGTGATCCAGCGACACCAGCTTAATGGCCAATATGCAATTCAGTCATTACTAAAGGGGTGGCTTTTTATACATATTCCACTTGCCTATAGCGTTGTATTGATGATTATCGTTCATGTCACACTGGTTTACGCTTTCGGGGTTACCTCGTGACAGAAATACTGCAAAAGTTCGGCTTTACCGGGAGTCCCTACGAACGTCCGGATAAGCAGTGGGTTTGCGGTGGTTTGAAAAATGGTAAATCCTGTCAAATTGGGCCGGATGGCAAGGGCCGATGTCGCGCCAGATTCGAATGTCACCCGATTCGTTCCGGGGATCGTTGGATGTGTACCCGCTCTGCTATGGCCGGGGGCCGGTGTAGTACTGGACCGGACACAAAGGGCCAATGTTGTAACAGTATCGAGAAATGCCAGCCCACCAGAAGTTGGAGAGGGAAAAAGAGGGGCGCTGACCAAGTGGTGGGTATCCCTGACTATTGCCGCTTTGGTGATCATGTTGACGACCCTGAATAAACTGGATCTGGTTTCTCCTGGCCCACTGTCTTCCTATCATGGTGCCATTGAAAGCTGTAGCAATTGCTACGATTCTGTAGAAGGTGGCATTCGAATGTGGCTAAGTGCTTTCAACCGATCTGATTTGCATCAGAAGAACGATGAAAACTGCCAGGTGTGTCACGACCTGGGTAGTTCTCCTCTGACAGCTCATAGCATTGCTGACGACGACTGGAACAAAAAAGTATTTTCCCAGCTTGAAACAGATCCAATTGGCGAAGATAAAAACGTAAAAGGCATGCACCATGAAGCTTCATCAAAGGGGGGGATTTCAGTCAGGTTTGCAACTCAACTTTTATCAGGCCAGGTAAATGAAGGGGAAGGTTTGCACTGCTACAGTTGTCACAAGGAGCACGATGGAATTCAAGGCAGTATTATCAACGTTAAAGAACAACAGTGCCATCTTTGTCATCAAACTCAATTCAGGAAATTTGACCTTGATCATCCCCAGTTTGACAACTACCCATCCACACGTCGGACTCGCATTATTTTTGATCATGTGAGTCATATCGAAAACTATTTCAAGGAAGACGAGTATCAGGATATGACGTTGGGTTGTAATCGGTGCCATGTTCTGGATTCAAAAAATGAAACTATGCTGGTTAATGGTTTCGAGAACTCCTGTCAAAGTTGCCATGAACAACAAATCATCGGAGAAAATCGGGCCACGGAAAAAGGGGTACCGGTCCTTGTTGTTCCGGATATTGATGTTGATACATTAAGGGAAAAAGGGATGATGATTGGCCAATGGCCTGATTTTACCGATGCCGGGATTACCCCCTTTATGATGCTGTTTCTTAATGCAGACCCTAAATTTAATGAAATCAGTGAGACCATTAACCTTTTGGATCTAGCCGATCTCACCCACGCTTCAGAGGAAGAGCTGAATCACATCGTTACGTTTATCTGGATGGTTAAGAAGTTCTACTTCAATTTGGAAAAGGACGGTACTGGCCATCTCAAAGAGATTCTCGAAGAGACGCCAGTAGTTTTACAGGAGGTTTCGCAGGACACTCATCAATCCGTTGACTTTATTGGCCTCCTGGCGGCTATGTCCCCTGGCGTGATTGAGTCAGCGAATAAGAGCTGGTTTCCATCCTTAATGACTGAAATACCGATGTACCTAGAAGGCCAACAGATTCCTTCAAGCCTGGATGATCATGGCCTGGAGCACAAAGACGATGGAGACGATAATGGCCATGATCATGCAGTGGATAATGATCTCGTTAGTAACGAGGATATTCTAGGTGGTGATGATCTTCTTATCGAAGACGAAGATATTTTAAGCGATGAAGATATTCTTAGCGGCGATGAGGAAATTATTTTGGATGATAACGAGGATCCTGATCATGAACTTTTAGTTCACGGTCATGTTCACAGTGACTATGAACAAAAGCCCTCAGAAGATCGTGCGGCAGCAGGAGGTTGGTATCGCGATGAATATCAAATCTATTATCGTCCAACGGATCATCAGGATCGCTTTATGAAAGGTTGGTTAGATTTCGGACGTCAAATGTCGGATTCCATTTCTACCGCTGTCTTCAGCAGGTTGAAAGTAGAAAAAGGACCCGGTATGTGTGTGAAATGCCATAATATCGATGAGTCCGAAAATCAAATTACCATTAACTGGCAGGCGAAAAAACCACGCCAGCATCGAAAGAACTTTGTTCGATTTTCTCATGTGGCCCATATTAATCTGGTGGGTGGAAAGGGCTGCGTTACTTGTCATGCTATCGACAGGGAGGTAGACTACATATCCGCTTTCGAGGACATGAATCTCCAGATGTTTCAGGGTAACTTTAAGGATATTAATAAGTCGACTTGCGCCGACTGCCATACAGAAGGAAAAACTAACCAGGATTGCCTAACTTGCCACAATTACCATGTCGGTGATTTTGTTCCTGATTATAGTGATATTAGTAATCCCTGAATTTGGTTTCTCCTTTTCCATAGGAACAGAACTAAAAACATGTGAACTAAGAACATCTGAAATAAGAACATGTAATTAGTTTCCTCTGAGCCTCAACGGCGCTGCTGGATCTGGTTCTCATAGAGATGGTTCTGATAGGGCAGCGAACGATTTTGACTGATATCGTATAATTCTGATTTTATCTTTGGAAAACACTTATGGCTGGTGGGTGGGCTCGAGACGGAGCAGTACAGGAGCAGATTGACGCAAGTGTTGCTGATGCGGTGAGGCTGGCAAGAGAGCAGCTACCGGAAGGGGAGAGTTTGCTTTGTTGTCAAGAATGTGACGAAGACATACCGGAACTTCGCAGGCAGGCTATGCCTGGAGTGCGTTATTGTGTGCAGTGCCAAAGCGAGCTGGAAAAATTGATGTCTCATTCAATGGGGTTTAATCGTAAGGGGAGTAAGGACAGTCAACTTAAATAAATTGAAGTCCCAGTGCTCTTTTGTCATTGTATCGAAGTATGCAATTTTGAAGTGAGCAATTTTAATGTCAGTGTTGATCCGTGTTGAAGTAAATACTGACTTGAAGGGTTTGGATATAAGGCCGGTATGTGTTCCAGGAAGCGCGGCTTAACCGTAGGCTTGACCATAGATAATGGCCGCCCGTATAGTCACAGGCGGGAAACCGATTAACGAAGTTTGTTATTGAGGAATCTATTTGGCAGTCTGAATAGCTCATTTGGTCGCAGAATAGTTTGTCGAGGTTTTCTAATAATAGCGACCACTAGATCCATCTTTAGATCCATCTTTGTTATCCATTTTTTGTTTATGAATCAGCAGCAGTCGATCGCCATATTTGGTTTGGGTTCCATGGGATATGGAATCGCCAGCTCCCTCGTTAGAGCGGGGTATAAAAGCTACGGATATGATGTTAATGTCAAAGCCGTAGAACGTTTCGTGTCTGAGGGGGGTATGAGCGCAGGGGTGGCTTACGTAGGTCCGGATGTCGATGTCTCCGTGGTTGTGGTCCTTAATGCCGAGCAGACGGAATCCGTTTTATTCGGTGAGAATGGCATTGTGCAATACATGAAACGCGGTTCCGGTGTGATTTCCTGTGCAACTGTGTCTCCGGATTTTGCAAGAGAGATGGCGAGCCGATGCGCTGACCATGGAGTTCACTACCTGGATGCACCCATCTCGGGAGGGTCGGTAAAAGCGGCAGCGGGTGAATTGACGATAATGGCGTCAGGCAGTGCAGATGCGTTTTTGACCGCTCGTACTGCTCTGGATGCTATTTCAGAAACGGTATTTGACTTAGGGGATCAGGCAGGATCCGGGTCGGCTATGAAAGCGGTTAATCAGTTATTAGCTGGGGTGCACATTGCAACCATGGCAGAAGCGCTGACCTTTGGCATGACTCAGGGAGTGACGCCAGAGAAATTCGTTGAGGTAATTACAAAGTGCGCGGGTTTAAGCTGGATGCTCGAAAATCGAGCCCCCCATATCGTCAACGGTGACTATACCCCT
>JAALKB010000177.1 GCA_011088265.1 Gammaproteobacteria bacterium | reverse complement strand
CCTACTCTATTTTTTCCTCTCCTTATTTCGTAAGAAAACGTTTTTCTGGTTCATAACCCATCAATTATCGGTAAAAATGCTCACTTGTTATAACCCTAATGTTAACTTTTTACGAAAAGTTGGCATTAGTTTTGGCGCTCTACCGCTCCATTAGCAACTAAAACAATGCTGACTATAAAATCAACAAAAAGGCTTTTTTATAGCCAACTTGAGCCTAACTCATTTAAACTTTTCCTCGGCTAACTCTTTAAAGCTGGGGCTTTGTTGCAACGTTTGAATAATTTTTGCCAGCCGAGACATATTGGATAGTCTATCTGGAACCCTAGGGTGAGAGCCTGTCTTTGTTTCCAGAAACTCCATTAAATCGGCAGGTCGTGGGCGTCCTTCGGAACTACATCGGTAATCACTAGCGTTTCCCATACTACAACGGTATTCTTTACCGGCGTTAAGGCGGTCCTGTGAGAGCTCCAGAAACTCAACTAGTGTCCCAACTTCAGATTTATCAATCAAACTAACCAAAAAAGTGTCTGCCTCGGTTTCAAGACGTTGACTCTCCATATCTTCAATCATTTCGAGTATATCTAAACGACCAGTTAGGCGTTGCACTGAAGAATCGTTGAAATGAAAAGCCCCTTTATGGCCCGCTAGTAAATGTCCAATCTCATGGCCAAGTACCCATGTCAAAAGATAAAGGATGTTATTTTCATACTCTTCACTACTGAGTTCTTCGCCGAATTCAATTCTATGTGAGTAATAATAATCTCCAGATATGCTCATTGGCTCCACGACCTTTTCTACTGACTTACTAAGTTCGAGGTGCTTGGACAAAAACCTGACCATAGCAATATCGCAAATTATAGTTTTACCATCCCCTAAATAGGCGCACAACCGAGAATTATACTTACTTACGAATGTATCGCTTATTTCAGAGTCAAATAGAAATATCCTTATTCCCCAAGTTTCTTTCCTGGGATTTATCGTTACGAATTCTTCTGTGGCTCCTAGCAAAGATAGAGCATGTTGGGCTTTGTTGATCCAATAAGCCTCTGGAGAGTAGTCAAGGAGATGATCTGAATTCGGGTAACTTGGAAACCAAACTCTCAAGATTGTGACAGAGGTTAGAACGGCCAATACAAAAAAGACTAGACGAGAGTTTTTGCTCGTCAACATCTTACGGTTCTCTGCGGCTTTCTAGTATTTTGTCACAAAAAAAGCCTGTTTGAAAAGCAAAGACAAACGCCAGTACATAGTCTGGTTGCTCTTTAGCAGAAATATACACACCAGAAAATACAATTGGCGACAACAGCATTGATCTCCACAAATCTGGACTCCTAAGAGCCGATACAATACTGGATCTGGATACTGGCCCCTTTTGATCTGACCATTGCCTATGTAGTGATCCGAAAACAATTCCCATAACCATGGCCACAACAGATAAGCAAATCTTCAGTGTCTCTTCAGATGCAGACGGAAGAAAACCGAGATTATTTGATGATGAATTGCCATAGAATGCAATTACTATTATCAACATTGTGAGAAACGCTGTCAAAAAACGAATCATATTCAACCTCCTAAATCTACCGGGTTATTGTTGAGTCTTATCCACATCTATGTTCTTACGTTAATATCGGGAAAATGAGAGAGTTCTATTCTGGAGGTGAAGCAAGTTAATGAGCATAGTAGATTGATAGTCTATGTTATCTAACACCAAGTTAGCAAACGCGCCAGCGGAATGGTAATAGTCAAGTATCCAAGCTTGGGTATGTGAGAAAACCCCATATTTTGGTAACCGTCGTTAACTTTTTTCCATAAGTTAACATTTTTTATAGAAGGCTTTTAATATCTCGTTTACCATGTAGCACACGATAAACCTCCAGCACATCATTCCGTTTTTTGTAAAAAATCTGATAAACAGGATATTGCCCTGCTGGAAAGAATAAGATCCCTTCTATCTCATGCAATACGGCTGTGCCGATATCGGGATTTTCCGATAATACCTCTACTATCACTCTTTCGATTTCGCCTATAACTTTATTGGCTACCGTTGCCCCTGCAGTATCGACCAAGTGATCTGCTATCTCGGAAAGGTCATTTATTGATAGCTCCGAATAGGTAACCCTCATATTACGTAGATTTACGTTTTATTCGGTTTCTAATTTCAGAAAACAATTGCTCAGTTGTTTTGTCAGACATACCTGAATCTATCCCCTCTTGAATCAGCCTCGCCAGTTCTAGCTGCTCTTCTTGTTTGGATAAATCCTCTCGTACTAAATGCCGAACGTAATCACTGGGTGTACTAAAGTCGCCTTTAGTAATTCGGCTTTGTATTTTTTTCTTTAGCTGTTCAGGTAAAGAAATATTCATCGTTGTTGTGCTCATATATTCATCTTATCAATTTGTCAATATTTGTCAATATTTGTCAATATTTGTCAAATTGATAAACAGCCTAATACTAACTTTTTACTATAAGTTAACGTTAAGTAACTGTGATTAAAGCGTATAACTTAATTTCTACGTCCAAGTTTAGTGGACGTTCGAGATGGACTCGCTGGCGGAAAACTAGGGGATATTACTGGATCAGTCCCTATTGACGCTCCTCCACTAGGATCGTCTTTTTTTCCTGAAATCAGACCCAGAAGTCTCTCTCGAAGGCCCTCTTCCAGTGCTCTGGAAATGCCCATTGTTGCACCGAATAGTATCATTCCCGCTGGTACTGCTATAAATAAAAGTGGTGATGGTCCAACTACTGTATATGCAGTCCATGCCCCAAGCCCGGAACCAGAGGCACCTCTTATGATGTCTACTAGTGCTTGACCACTAACAGGGGAACTTTCAAATGGTACTATTTTAACCCGTGGTGCATTTGGGAATTATTAAAAAAGGAGTAAAAGTAAGCTGCTCATTAACCGTATTGGTTTATCATTGCGTTTCGACCAAAAAACATAATGATATGAGCAACTTACACAGCAGTTATAACAAAATAGAAGCCCTATTGCACGAATTGGATGCACAAGACTATTACCTTAACCAAATTCGACTACCTCGACTCACCGACAAACAACTGATTGCGCTTAGCCTCGCTGCTGAAAGCCTAGGGATCGACTCAGAACGCTATTTATTCAAGCGAATACCCCACGCTATCAAAGCGAAGATTGAACGCTCCGTGCACAATCGCAGGCGGCGAAGGCTCGCCTTTAAGATCGAGCAATTCAGACAGATGATAACCAACCAGATGACAGTAGATCGCCAGCACCATATTATCGATAGTATGCCCTTGGAAGTTTGTCGGTTTAGCCGGGCTAAGCGATCTAGAATTTGCCGTGACACGGTTGAAGTCTCTCCCGACTACGGTTATTGCGCGGCACAAAAAACCACCTACTTTGGCTATAAGTTTCATGCCGTTTGTTCTTCCGATGGTGTATTCCAAGCCTTTGATATTACGCAAGCTTCTGTCCATGATATCCACTACCTTGAAGAGGTGAAGACTCAGTTTGCGCACTGTGTGTTGATCGGTGACAAAGGATATCTGAGTCAGCAATGGCAGGAGGACTTGTTTGAGAAAAAAGCCATTCGGCTTGCCACACCGCAGCGACGCAATCAGCCTAACTTTGAGCCCTTCAATCCGATCTTGAGGAAGGCCAGGAAACGAATTGAAACTCTTTACTCTCAGTTATGCGACCAATTTATGATCCGAAGAAATTACGCCAAATCTTTTACTGGACTGACCACACGCATCGTTTCAAAGGTCACCGCACTCACTCTTATACAATGGTTCAATCAGCGCAATGGGAATCACATCAATAATCTCAAAATTGTCATCGCCTAAATGCACCACTGGTTATTTTATCTCTTGATAATCTCTCTACGAAGTGGGGAACTTCAATTTGATGTTGATCTCCAAGATAGGTTTCGAAACTTAGGCATCTACTCATTGCCAACCATATATCTCCCTCTAGTACCAATTGACCTGACAGAGGATAGCCTATAGTTCTTTTATAAAGCTGCACTTCTTGCTCGAAGTCCTGCATTGCTAATCGATTCTTAACAGACCGCGCGGGGAGAGTAATAAAGCTAGCGTTGTGAGACACAGAAGCTAGTGTAGTTTCATAAAATTGGGTAAGTTTAGTGTCCGGAGTTTCGTAAGTTACCAGCATAATTAATAACTGCTTGTCTGCCTATTTAATAGCGATACCACATGGAAAATTTTCAGTAACTCTCTTGAAAAACGGTAAGAATGAATACTAAAAATCACATTATTTTTAGAAAATTGAGTAACTTCTTTTAGTATACAACGATCTGCCGAGTAGTCTCTATTCTATATTAATGTTAACTTCTTAGCAAAAATTAGCGTTTTGTTCCCAATGAGGGACTACTCAGACGGAGGCCAAAAAATGCTGTTGGCACACTGCTCCAAACACTTGAAATCAGTGCCTTGCAAATCCCTTTCTTATTCCAGGGAGTGTTCCGAAAGCAGGCACTTGCCATAGCTTTGGCACAATCGATAATTCCATATATCCCCCAAAGCAACAAACCCTGATCCGACAACGGCCAGGGTTTTCTCCCAGGTTTCGCCCAACTTCTCATGTCCTAGAACAACGGTCGCTACTAAAATAAATAAACCGATTCCACCAAGGAGTAATACATAGAGGTGTTTGTGTTTTTTTACATCCTATTGTCATTGTATAGAGATTTGATAGCACTATAGCTATCACAAGCCACAGATGAAACGCCTCATCTTGTAGTGGTAGTCCTGCCAAAGCGGTTAAAAGGTAACAATCAGAGGCGTTGCCAGACAGTGAATAGCGCAAAGATTAGATAGGGCTAATAGCTGCCCTGCCGGATATCGCTTGGTTCATATTAAATTGATTGTTCTGTCTGCAAATTCCGATTTTTAAGTAAGAAGGATCAAAGAAATGTGAGAAATAACGCCTAAAAAAGGAAGTTCCTTTCCAACAACAGGTCAGACAGTTAAAGGCTAAGTTATTCCCAATAACAAATTTTGTAGGTTTTCAATTTATGTTATGTTATAACATAAACCATTACTCTCTGAGGGCTAAAAAATGTATATCTATTCTCGCGCAGTCTATTTCGTGATTGCGCTCTTCTTTTCGACGATCGCTATTGCGGAAGCTCGAAAATCAGTCACTATCGCGGCACCTTGGGAAGTCGCAAGCTATGATCCAGCGGTTTCTGGTTTTGCGATTCAGAAGCTTCAGATCATGGAGAATCTGGTCGATGCAGATGAGTCCGGAAAACTAAGACCAGGGCTCGCGACATCTTGGAGAGTATCGGACGATGCGTTGACATGGACTTTCGAGCTTCGTGACGGTGTAACTTTTCATGATGGGACGCCTTTTAGCGCTGATGCTGCTATCTTGGCTCTAAACCGCGCTTGGCAACAGCCTGGTGTTCTGGCTAAAGCACCGATAACTGGGATCGTAAAAGTCGATAATGCAGTCGTGTTTACGTTGGACAAACGCTTTTCGGCTCTTCCTGCTATTTTGGCGCACACAACCACTATTGTGCCCGCGCTGTCTGCGTTCGACGCTGAAGGAAACCCATCAGCTTTGATTAGCACCGGCCCTTTCCAAGTCACCGAATTCACGCCACCGCAGAGTATCGAATTGGTGCGCAATGATGCTTATTGGGGTGATGCCCCGCTTATCGAGGCCGCAAGCTATCTTGCCGCAGGGCGGGCCGAGACCCGGGCTCTGTTAGCCGAAAGCGGAGATGCAGATATGGTATTTACGCTAGATCCATCAGGTTTTTCGCGTCTTGCTGATATCGACTCAGTTCAGACTGTTGCAGTGCCAATCCCCCGCGTTGTGACTCTGAAAGTCAATTCAGGTCATCCATTCTTTAATGCCCCCGTGCCCGACAGGCGCTAAGTCTTGCAATTGATCGAGATGGTATTGCAACTGCAATCACCCGTTTCCCAGAGGCAGCGGCGGGTCAACTTTTCCCACCAGCGTTGAATGCGTGGCACGATACTTCTTTGCCCCCTCTCGTTCACGATATGGAGGCGGCTAAAGCGCTACTGACAGATCTTGGATGGGCTCCTGGCCCAGATGGGATTCTGGAAAGAGATGGAGAGCGCTTTTCGATATTGCTGCGTACCTTCCCGGACCGCCCCGAGCTGCCTTTGATTGCAGCTGTTTTGCAAAATAGTTGGAGAGAAATAGGCATTGAACTAGAAATCAGCGTTGCCAACTACTCTGAGATCCCGGCTGGTCATCAGGACGGAACCCTCCACGTTGCGCTCTATGCCAGAAACTACGGGTTGACGCCCGACCCAATTGGTACGGTATTCCAAGACTTCGGTGTTGGTGGTGGAGATTGGGGCGCTATGGGCTGGGAAAACGCTGAAGTGGCTCAGGCTTTAGGTTCAATTGCTGCAACGGGAGATGCTAAGGCGCGAACTGAAGACATTGCTAAGGTGGCTCGGGTACTCCACGAGGAGCTACCTCTCATCCCAATTGTCTGGTATCAGCACACGGTTTCCATCGCATCTGGTTTGAAAGGCGTAATCATTGATCCTTTACAACGCAGCTATAACCTCAGCAAAGTATCCTGGGATGAGTAGCGTTGCTTAAGTCCTTATTCATAGCTCTTGCACAGCGAGGGCTGCAGGCATTCTTCGTCGCCGTAATCGTCGGTGTCGTTAGCTTTGCCATGATGCAAGCGTTGCCAGGTGATGCGGCATTTCGCATTGCTGCGGGGCGATATGGGTATGACATGATGGATGCTGCGGCGGCCGAAGCAGTTCGACTTGAGTTGGGTCTTAATCGACCCTTTTTGGTTCAGCTTCGGGATTGGCTTTGGGCGCTAGCCCAGTTCGATTTGGGTGAGTCGTTCGTCTACGGTGGACCGGTTTCTCAAAAGATTGCGACGCAACTGGGGTTTTCCCTTCTGCTAGCAGCTGGCGCAGTTATTACCTCGCTTTTGTTCGCTTTGCCTATTGGCATCGCTGCAGGGTTGAGCCCTGGCGGGGTGATAGACCGCATCAGTCTCGCAGTGTCCATATTGCTGCGTGCTATACCTGCATTTGCTTTAGGAATTGTCTTGGTATTGATCTTTTCCGTGCAGCTTAAGTTATTCCCGGTGGCTGGATTTCGTGGCTTCTCCTATTTAATCTTGCCGTCGTTAACGCTCGGCCTTGGACTAGCGGCTGTGTCGAACCGAGTTGTACGAGATGCAGTAGTTGAAGCAATGTCTACAGAATGGCGCCTCTTTGCCCGAACCAAAGGGTTGTCAGCAAATGTAACCATGCGGCGCCATGTGTTGAGAAACGCCTCACTACCTGTAGTCACTTATGTTGGGGTTCAGATGGCCTATCTTGTCGAAGGAGTCGTGATTGTGGAGACTGTCTTCGCCTGGCCTGGAATCGGGCACGCGCTAGTTCACGCCATCTTCGCCCGAGACATCGCTATGGTTCAGGGCACTGCATTGACACTCGGGTTGATTTACGTCGTGCTGAACTTAGTCATAGATATCACTTGCCGCGGAATCGATCCAAGATCACAAATGACATGACCAGTCAAACACCTTTCTACAAAAAAAAGCGCAGGTGGCTAAGTATTGGGGGCGCTCAGTGGGTCGGACTTGCTTTGCTTGGGATCTTAGCGACCTGTACACTACTTGGTCCAGGCTTGGTTGGGCATGATCCAACGAAGCAATCGCTTCTTGCAGCAAGGCAGCTACCAAGCGCCGATCATCTGGGGCGGGATATGGCTGCACGGCTTTTATCCGGAGCTCAGCTTTCGCTGTCTCTTGCAGTATTATCCATACTCACAGCTGGCATCCCTGGTACTCTACTAGGTATTCTTGCAGCTTGGTTTGGTGGATTGATGGATCGTATTTTGACCAGCTTCGCAGATGCGGTTTTAGCGCTGCCTGGGCTGCTGCTAGTGTTAATGTTAGCAGCAATATCGCCAGGGTCATGGTGGGCGTTATACGCTGGAATATCGTTGACACTGTGGGTTGAATACTTCCGATATACCCGTCAGCGAGCCCGAATTACTTTGTCCGAACCCGCGATAGAAGCCTCACGATTACTAGGCCTCCCGTGGCATCTAATTGTTCTGCGGCATTTGGCACCGGAGATTGGTCCTGGGCTTCTAACCGTTGCTGCCTTCGGTGCCGCGACCGCTGTAACGGCTGTGGCTGCGCTAGGTTTTGTTAGCGTGGGTGTTCGTCCGCCAACTGCGGAATGGGGAGTCATGATGACAGAGCTTCTGCCCTATTGGCGTGAAGCCCCCTTTCTTGATTTTGCAGCCCATTATTTGTCTCGTTGTCACTGTGCTTTCCCTCCATTTGAGCGTCGGAGGGCTACGTAAACCATGATTGTAATACAAGTGAAAGCACTTTATGTCTTTGCAGAGAACAATTGTCTTTTGG
>JAALKB010000176.1 GCA_011088265.1 Gammaproteobacteria bacterium | reverse complement strand
CGACGCATCAATTGTCTACCGATTTCCCGCCCACTTTGGACGGTGGGGTTATACACTCGGTCGATTGCTGAGCTGATTCGCTCAAACTCCATCGGCGCATACCAGGGAATCTACGACCATGATCTAACATTTCTTTCCTTGGATACCACAGCAGATAATTCCGATTTCAACGTGCAGCAGGAAAATGAGCTGCGGAGTTGGAGGAAAAATATTGCGTTTTATTTCCAGGGCCTGGAACCAGCAACCTCCATCGCCTGCGAAGGTAGCCACCCTCTGCTCTGCCTGATTCAAATTCAGTGGAACAACCACCGCTCGGGGAAAAAATGGACAATAAATATACCCGAACCAGAAGCGTCGGAAAAAAAGAAGGGGGATGAAAGACGTTCATTTGCTCTACAGATATCTCTTCCCTGAAGAAGGCACCCCGAAGAAAACAGCAGGAGTGGGAAGAGGGAAGATAAAAGTATGCAACATAAAGTGGTTGGCTACTCGTTGATCGAAACCATGGTTGGCATGACCATTGGGTTATTGGTTATGTCTGGCATCATGTCTGTGTTTGGACCTGCTCTGGAAACCTACCGACAGATTGATGCTATCTCCCAGGTGCAGGAAATGGAGCGTACCGCCTTTTCAATTTTTTCCAAAGCAATGGAATCCGCCGGCTACATCGGTTGCAACTCCAGTCTGGAAACGAAATTGAATCATCACACAAAGGTCTTCCCAGCATCTGAGGACAACTGGTCTGCAATGCACTATGAATACCCGTTTAGAATATTTCCATCCGCTCAAAACATGACTGACATCCTTGGGCAAAGTCGACAGAAGAGGCGCCCATTGGACACCGACAACATAACTCTAGTGGGTGATGTGCTATTTATTTCCGGCGTATTCCCCTCCCCCATTACCCTGCTGAACCACCGCATTGATTCACAAGATATCGAAGTTCTCGGAAATCAAACCCAGATATTAGAAGCCGGAACGTTAGTTACTCTTAATGATTGCCATCGGGCCGCAACCTTCCAAATTGGCGAGCCCCAGTACGACAGGACAACCCGAACGACCTGGTTGCACTATGGAAATTCAACCACTAATAATTGCACCGCCATGGACGACGATGGGAGAGATACCGATTTGGTCATGCTGGGAGTGAAAGTGGGCTCCCAGGCTGGATGTGATAGTGAACAAAGCAGATCACAGTTTTTAGCTTATCGATTCCCCGCTGGATCACAAGTCTCCGTCAAGAGCGGTGCATATTACTATCTTGCCTATCCCTCGGGTCGAGAGAATCCCTCCCCATCCCTCTATCGGGTTTATGTCGACGAGGACGGTTTTCCAGGGTTAGCCAGTGAGATGATCTCAGGGGTGGAAAATTTTCGCCCTCTCTATGGGATTCGTCAAACATCAGATGGGAATATTAGTTATCTGACCGCCACACAATTGAGTGAAGAACAGGACATCGATGGAGACGGTGAAATGGAAACGTTTAATAACATTCGATCAATCCGCATCCATTTATTGTTCCGATCCGAGTCAAGCAAAGGTAAAAAAACAGGTTCGGGATATCAGATCTATGACTTCCCCAATGAAGATGGCTTGATTGTTCATTGCGATGGCTATGCGACCGACCGCACCGCATGCCCATTTTTTATCGACAAAGATAGTGTTGAGCAGTCTCGCTATCGGCGGCCGCTAACGCTTTCCTTCTATCTTCGCAACACGAACCCGTGAAAAATGGATGGAGCATAAATGATGAATAAAAATGACGGATTTATTCTCCCCATTGGTCTCATTTTTCTTCTACTGTTAAGCCTTCTTTCAATATCATCGTTAAAAAGTTCCGGGCTGCAATATAAGATTACATCGAACCTGACTGACAGGTTGTTATCTTTTGAACGGGCAGAAAGTGCATTGTCACAAGTGGAAAATAGCGAATTGATTTGGAACATGGAAAAAATTCGCCAAACGCCGGGATACTACAATTCATTCAATGATCCTCATGGAGCTCCCAATTTCCTGCAAAATGACTGGGATCAAACACATCCGGGTATTCCTATTGCTCTCCCTTCCATCGTATCTTCTGATTCCACTGAAGGTGTTGTCGCCCTGGACTTACCGCCACCATTAGTGATTCTTGAAGAATTATATTTTACGGAAACACACAATGGGTTAAACCCGGATTCACAATTGACAAACGTCCCTTTCGCTGAAAGATACATTAGGATCACGACTAAGGCCCAAGGACTGAGACCATCCACCGTTACCGTACTGCAAAGCGTTATCAAACATCGTTATCCCAGAGACACCGCGAGTTCCACCCAGTCGTTTGAACATCCATTAGAAATTGCCAGAGTTTCATGGCATCAGATCCAATGATCCAATCACTCAGCAATTTGTCTTACCAAAGAAAAAGCGGTTGTTATTGAGCTTATGAACAACATCAATTGTGGCAACCTTGGCCTCGCTCTGAAAACCAGGTCTTCATCCTATCGAAGGGCCCTATCCAACTTCACTCCGATGATGGTGCCTTTTCCCTTAGCAGTTTTGGGTTTTAGCTTAATTGAGTTACTGGTAGTGCTTACCATTGTGAGTACGTTAACTACCCTGACATTGCCAACCTATCTGCGATACCTTGAAAAATCAGCAATGGTGGCTGCACAATCAGAAATTCATGAAATAGTTCAGATGCTAGAGCGGGAATTTACGTTACACGGCGGATACTCAAACAACGAATTCCTAGTCACATCGTCGTTAGCTAATGACACTGGCGAGAATCGCAGTCGAGGCGGTTATCGCTATGAAATTAGCGCCGATACTCACACCTATAAGATTACTGCCTACTCATCCGATCCCAATCCGAGCTTTGTACTGAGTCTTGACCATGAGGGAAGACAAACTCATTCCATTGATGGAGGAGTCATGTTCATCGAAGGCTGGCTTTAACTCAAAAAACATCTTATTACCTTTGGAACAGATCCATCGAGCCCAAGTTATTCGTCAGTTTAATCACCATTAAGCTGAGTTTGTACTAACCATTTGATTCCAGGTGAATCAGGCCCATGTTTTCATGAGTCAGCAAAATGGAAAAGTAAATATGCTTATAACCGAATCAGAAAAAATCTACGGGAACGAAAACCACAGTAATTATCTATCCGAAACAAAACAGACAGCGGTCTGATAGCGGTTTAAACCCAGATCGCTTTCAAAACTGATCCGGGCTTTCTTTATTTGAGACGAACGGGTAGAGAAAAGGAAATGTTCTCAAGAGGCCCATCCAATTCAGTGGCTTCAATGCCATCCATATTCACCCTTGCAACCACCTGCTTAACCAATGATTCAGGTGCAGATGCACCAGCGGTTACCCCTACTTTGAACATACCTTCAAACCATTCCGGTTTTATCTCATCAGGCCCATCAATGAGATACGCAGGAACACCGCGAAGCTCAGCAATCTCTCTTAAACGATTGGAGTTTGAACTATTTGGAGAGCCTACAACAAAGATAATATCAGCCTGACTGGATAGCGTTTTCACCGCGTCCTGGCGGTTTTGAGTGGCATAGCAAATATCATCTTTTCTCGGGCCATTGATATTAGGAAAACGGCGTTTCAGCGCATCCACTACTCTCGCGGTATCATCCATCGATAGCGTCGTTTGACTGACATAGGCAAGTTTATTCGGATCGTTTACTTCAAGTTTTTCCGCGTCTTCTACATTCTCAATCAAATGAATACCACCGTCTGCCTGCCCCATTGTTCCTTCAACTTCAGGATGTCCTGCATGGCCGATCAATATGATCTCAAGCCCACGTTTACGGTACTGTTTGACCTCCACATGAACTTTAGTTACCAATGGACATGTAGCATCGAAAATATTCAGATCTCGTTTGTCGGCCTCTTCCCAAACCGCTTGAGATACACCGTGGGCACTAAAAATCACGGTTGACTTCTCTGGGATTTCATCGAGCTCATCCACAAAAATAGCTCCCTTTTTTCTCAACCCATCCACAACGAATTTATTATGAACCACCTCATGACGAACATAAATTGGAGCTCCATATTTTTCTAATGCGCGCTCTACAGTCTCTATAGCGCGATCGACACCGGCACAAAAACCTCGGGGATTGGCGAGTAAAACTTCAATATTCATGGGTGTTTGTAACTCAGTATTTCAGACTTTGGTATCAACTTTAGTGTCAGATTCGCGACTAAAAAAAAGGCTATCAATGATCAAAAAGAAAGCGCCGCAGCTTATTGCAATATCGGCAACGTTAAATGCAGGAAAATACCAAGTTCCGTAGTAAACAGAAATAAAGTCGATCACATACTGATGGAGTATGCGATCGATAAGGTTGCCAATCGCTCCTCCGAGAATCATGGCTAACCCCAGAGACAAAATTCGATTGGTTGCGCTGGCCTGGCGAAGCCAGACCAAAATAAAAACAGAAATACCGATGGCTAGACCACCGAAAAGAATATGCTGCCATCCACCTGCATTGTCTAAAAACCCAAACGCCGCACCACGATTAAAAACCATAACCCACTGCAAAAAGGGCAACACATCTACTGGAGGCCTACCGTATAACTGGTCATAGGCAATATATTTGGTTGCTTGATCAAAAAGAATCAGCCCCATGGCTAAAGCCAACCAAAGCGCGAACAAACGATTTTGTTTTGACATCAGATTTCCCTGCTTAGGAGTATCCGCATTCATCGATGCTTCCCTGGTCTCGTGCGGATAGATTTTGCGCAAGCACTTTGGCAGCCACGCAGTCTTTTGCTATTTGATCTTTTAGGGCATCAAACGAATCGAATTTCCGTTCATTGCGTATCTTTTCTATAAATTCCACACAAACACGCTCACCATAAACTTCTTCAGCGAAATCGAAAAGGTGAATTTCCAACAGCATCTTTAGGCCATCTACAGTAGGCCGGCGACCCAGATTCGCGACCCCATGAATCCTGCTGGCACCAATCCCACTAATCCGTACGACAAAAACACCGGTCATCGGTGGAGTGTGTTTTATTGCCAGATTGAGAGTTGGAAAGCCCCACTGTCTACCCCGCTTGTCACCATGCAGTACTCTACCCATCATGGAATAGCGTCTACCAAGTAGTTGTCTGGCCTCTCCGAGTTCACCACCACTCAAAAGTTCTCTAACGTAAGTACTGCTTACTCTTCGACCCCTGTGGCTCACTGTATCGAATCGATCAATGTGAAAACCAAATTTTGCTGCCGCTTGGGACAGCAGATCATAGTTTCCCTTTCTTCCCTCACCAAACCTAAAGTCATCACCAACCAGTAGGTATTTCACTTTCAGTTTTTCTACCAGATACATTTTGATGAAGTCATCAGCACTTGTTCTAGCAAGGGTTCGATTAAACTTCAATGCAAGCATGATGCCGACACCGCACTCTTTTAATTGGAAAAAGCGACTGCCGATGGCAGTTAGTCTGGCTGAGGCATCTGCTTTTTGGAAATACTCCTGAGGAGTTGGGTCGAAAGTCATTACCACCACTGGGATACCCAACTTTTCTCCCTGGTGAGCAAGTTGTTTCAGGATTTTTTGATGTCCCACATGCACAGCATCGAAGTTACCGATGGTTAACACGCAACCATTTTGACAGAGATTCAAAGCATTGATAGATCGGACAATCTGCACTAGTCAATTCCCTTGGAACGCCACATGGACATGAGATCTACACCCATCAAATATAAACCCACCAGATACACACCACCCCCTAAAACAATTAGGCCAGATAGTTCCCCTACCCTATTTAGAATGCTCATCGTTAACCATTGTGTCGGCTCTGACTTCATCCACCATATTGCTACTCCCATCAAAGAAGCAGCGATGGCTATTTTAACAAAAAATAATGCCCATCCTTTTCCCGGCATAAATACTTTTTCTTTCCTCAGAAAGAAATAAAGTAAACCAGCATTACAAAACGCCGCAATGGAAGTTGCCAACGCAAGTCCTACGTGCTTGAAGGGATATACCAAAACCAGACTCATTAGAATATTCACGCCAACTGCAACCATACCGATTTGAACCGGTTTCTTTGTATTTTGTCGAGCATAAAATCCTGGTGCCAGAACCTTAACCATCACAATAGCTGTCAGACCAAAGGAGAAAGCGATCAAACTTGCCGCTGACATCATCACGCCGTTAACGGTGAAATCGCCATGGTAATAGATAGTAGCGATCATAGGCTGCGATAATACAACAAGGCCAACTGTGGAAGGAATACAAATTAAAATAACCCAGCGAGCAGCCCAATCCAGCGTTCCTGAAAATGCCCCGGTTGACTGCTCCGCATGCTTTCTCGACAAATCCGGCAATATTGCGGTACTCAAAGCGATACCGAAAACGCCAACCGGAAACTCCATTAGACGATCCGAATAATATAGCCAGGAAATACTCCCTGTGACGAGAAAAGAGGCAAGCAAAGTATTAATTAGTACGTTCACCTGGGCAACTGAAACACCGAAAATGGCGGGCAAAATCAAATTGAAAACCTTTTTGACTCCCGCATTCCCAATCTTATCTTCCTTTTTCGCAATCAACCGTGGCCTGACCATCAATTTCTCCTTCCGAAGAAATGGATATTGAAACAAAAGTTGAACCACTCCTGCCAACAGCACCCCAAAGGCCAGTGCAATAGGAGATTCAGCAAAATGAGGTACGAAGAATAAAGCTGCTATTATCAGACAGATATTGAGCAAAACCGGCGTTGCCGCAGGAGCTGCAAACCGACCGCAAGTGTTAAGCATTCCTGTTGATGCAGCTACCAGGGATATAAAAAATAGATAAGGAAAGGTGATTCTCGTTGCGAGTATAGTTAATTCGTATTTTTCTGGATCATTAAGAAACCCTGGAGCCAAAATACTAATCATGGCCGGGGCAAACAATACTCCGGCCAGAGAGAAGATAAGCAGTACAAGTCCAAATCGCCCCAGAAGCAGTTGCAGAAACCGTTGACTCTCCTGTTCGGATTGATGCATCCTATATTCAGTAAAAACCGGGATAAATGCTGAGGAAAAGGCGCCTTCTGCAAATATTCGCCGGAAGAAATTGGGAATCCTGAACGCGACTAAAAAAATATCCGCAGCTATTTTGTCGCCCAATATATTGGCAAAAAGTACGTCCCGAATTAACCCGCTTATCCTTGAGAGAAGGGTCATCCCGCCAACAGTGGAAACCGACTTTAGTATTTTGGAAGACATATCACTAATCGTATCGAATAAATCGCCTTTGATCGGGTTTAGACTTGACTTTTTGTCATAAATTGACCATATTCGCGCGTCCAGCGAATTGAGCCCAATCGAAGAGGAAAAACCTTGGCAAATTCACCACAAGCAAGAAAACGCGCGCGACAAAGCGCCAAACGACGCATACATAACATGAGCCAACGCTCAGCACTGCGTTCTGCGATCAAAAAGTTTCTGAAGAAAGTAATTGAAAACAATGCTGAAGAAGCAGCGAATGCATATAACGCTGCAGTTTCTACCATTGATAAAGCAGCATCAAAAGGATTGCACCATAGTAACCGTGCTGCCCGCTTGAAACAAAGACTGAATAATCGTCTTAGAGCAGTAAGCGCATAATTAGTAGTAATCATCCCTTGGATCCCTTGGGACACGCAAGAGACGTTTCCTAAGGGTTGCTTTAGATAGACATTATCTTTTCTTCCCGAGGCCAGGATTTTAGCTTTAAAAGACGAGCTTTCGCTGTCTCCATAACCAGGCACCCTATCTTTAAGTATATTGCCTTTAAGTGCTTCGCCTTGCAGTAGTAGTACCATATTTTTCAAAATACTACCTGAACGCGATGTTGTCACGATGGACTAGTTCACTCTCTCCACCATAGCCCAGGATCGATTCGATCTCCCGACTCGGTTTGCCTTTTATCTTGTTGGCCTCGTCGGAACCGTAATTCACCAGACCATATGCTATTTCGTTGCCGTTTGGGTCCAGACATGTCACGATCTCACCGCGGCTAAAACTGCCCTTAATATCAGTCACCCCGATAGGCAACAGACTTTTCCCCTGTCTCGTCAAAACAGTCACAGCTCCTTCATCCAAATACAGCTTACCATTGCTTCTCAGTTGACCAGCCAACCACCGTTTTCTGGCCGCCAGTCGTTCTTTGCCTGGATATAACACCGTTCCGAGAGTTTCCCCCACCCGCAAACGCATCAGTATATTTTCCGTCCCACCGTAGGCTATAACAGTTACCGCCCCTGATCGAGCTGCCTTTTTCGCAGCAAGGACTTTGGTATACATTCCACCACTACCCATCTTACCTGCTTTACCCGCATTGGAAAGCAACGAGCTATCATTAGCATCACCGTATTGAATCAACGATGCGGACAGATCCACTCTTGGATCACTATCAAACAGCCCCTGTTGATCAGTTAGCAAAACCAGTGTTTTAGCTTCCACCAGGTTTGTCACTAATGCTGCTA
>JAALKB010000175.1 GCA_011088265.1 Gammaproteobacteria bacterium | reverse complement strand
TTTGTTGCAGGAACAGATTGACGAGGACATGGCGGCGATGGAGACCGAGCTCGCGCAGGTCGCCGTTGAGAATCCGCCCAAAGCCCGAAAGCAGTCCCCAAAACGCAATCCTCTGCCCCCTCAGTTACCGCGCGCGGTGATTCGCCACGAACCTGATTCGACCCTTTGTTCCTGTGGCTGTCAGATGACCCGCATTGGTGAGGATGTCAGCGAGAAGCTGGATTATGAACCCGGGACTTTCCGCGTTGAACAACATGTCCGGGGCAAGTGGGCGTGCCAGTCCTGCGAAACCATTACCCAGTCACCGGTCGAGCTTCATGTCATCGACAGGGGTATTCCGACTACCGGCCTGCTGGCCCAGGTGCTGGTGTCCAAATACGCGGATCACCTTCCGCTGTACCGTCAACAACAGATCTACGCCCGTGCCGAGGTTGAGTTATCTCGCTCAACGCTGTCGGACTGGGTGGGCCGCTGCGGTGTAGAACTGGCTCCACTGGTTGATCGGCTTCAGGAGATTCTCAAGGGGCACGGGGTGTTACATGCGGACGAAACGCCGGTGTCGATGTTGGCACCGGGGCAGAAGAAAACCCACAGGGCCTATGTCTGGGCATATTCGACCACCCGGTACTCGCGCGTTCAGGGCGTGGTGTATGACTTCTGTCCCACCCGAGCGGGCAGTGAAGTTCGATCCTTCCTTGAAGGATGGTCAGGCAAACTGGTGTGCGACGATTACAGCGGTTACAAGGCCAGCTTTGGTCTGGGCGTCACCGAGATTGGCTGCATGGCCCATGCCAGGCGCAAGTTCCATGACCTGTACGTAGCCAATGACAGTCCCGTTGCAAACCGGGCGCTGCAGTATATTCGGCTGCTGTACGACATTGAACGTGAAACGGCCACGATGGACGTCCCCGCTCGCCGAGAATACCGGCAGGAAAAAGCCAAACCGTTACTGGACAAATACCGGCTGTGGCTGATCGGCCAGCGTGAGAAAGTGACCAATGGTACGGCCACCGCAAAGGCCATTGACTACTCCCTCAAGCGCTGGGACGCACTGACGTGTTACGCCGCCGACGGCGATGTGCCCATCGACAACAATCAGGTCGAAAATCAGATTCGCCCCTGGGCGTTGGGTCGCTCCAACTGGTTGTTCGCCGGTTCCCTGTGCAGTGGACAGCGGGCCGCCAACATTATGAGCCTGATCCAGTCCGCCAAACTCAACAACCTTAATCCCAATGCCTATCTCAAGGGCGTGATGGAACGGTTACCCACCATACGCTACAGTGAACTCGATGAACTACTGCCGCACAACTGGAAGGCGCCTGTCAACAGGGAGTGACCGGACCGTTACGGAGTAACGACGGCCGCAACTGATGCTATAGAGACTGCGAGTAAGTTACATAGACAGATAAGTGAGGACAGAAAAAAGCTGCATGCAGGTTCGAACGCAACCGTGTCTTCGATTCAGTTTTTCGAACAATTGCCCGAAAATCCGGTTATCTCTATGTCGAGCGTGGTCAAATTATTGAGTACAACAAAACCGACAGCTACCAAGGCAATTAACGTGCTACTGAAATTCGGAATCATTGAGGAAGTCGGAGTAAGTCGTCGTGATCGACGATACCGTTATCATGGATACTTGGACGCCCTAAGTTAAGAAAAAGGGTAGTACATTGATGGTTAGATATATCGTACTATCAGTACTGGTGCTAGGAATTCACAGTTCAAGACCTGACCCCATCTGCTCCTTCCTATAATAGAACTTAACTAACATATACAAAAGACCTTAACTATGCCAAGGATTGGAAGGATTGTCGTCCCCAATATGCCTCACCACGTTGTTCAGCGTGGACATGATAGAAATGCTGTTTTTGTCGAAGATCAAATAAAAAATAAATCTGTCCCGGTTTCCCTTAGTGCGGTAGTAAGCCCGTGCCCGTATGAGAGGTAGAGGCCGCCTGGGTTGATGGCTCATCCTTGGGCACCCGGCGCTTTAGTATCGGAATCTCATACTGCAATACCACATAACTGGCCGGACGCTGGGCGAGCTTATGCCTAACCTGGGTATCAATGACTTCATATTGATACGCTTCCGCGCCTTCAAGCTCGGGGGGCGTCACCTTAATCACTTCAATAGGCACCTCATCCGTGAAGCGTAAACCCGCATCCGTCGCACAATCTTGTGGTCGTTGCTTCTTCGCTTTACCCCGTTGATAGGTGATCGTTTGTTGATCTGATGCCTCTGCAGGTGTCGTAGTCGGCGACCCTAACAGACTCTCCTGTTCTGGAGGCACCACATGACGTTTCTCTGACTTCGACCCAAATAACTGTTTCTCAAACCACGCCACCCGTTCCTTCAATTGACGATTCTCCAAGCGTAAATCATTCAGTTCTTCAGCCCATTCCTCTGGGTTAGAGTCCATTGAATCCGCAGTGATTGCATCGCCTCTCATAGCACCAGATTATACCATTGACCCTGATTCATCATGACCATATCAAGGCGATTGACCAAGGTGATAACGCTTATATTGACGGCTCTTTTGAACCTGTATCCCGCACAACAATAACTTTAACTGTGCCCAATCCAATTGGGCTTTATCATCCTGACCTGGGCGGAAGTTGAACTGTCCCTGTTCCAATCGTTTCGACCAGATACAATAACCCGATGACTCAAAATACAATATCTTCATCTGGGCCTTGCGCCGATTCACAAACACAAATAAATGGCCACTTAACGGGTCTTCATGTAGATGATGACGGACCAAGATACTGAGTCCATTATAGGACTTCCTCATATCTGCTGGCTTCGTATATAACCAGATACGAACGCGGGGTTCAGGATGGAACATGGACTTGATTCAAGCATAGCTCTACGCCATTACCCAGCTTTAATACAATTTGCCAAGAGGCAGAGGAGGAGGAGGATTCAGCTGCACCGTGACTCATCGATGACAACGCACCGATATCGATAAAGGGGGAAACTGATTTGGATCCTGGTAACTCCAGTTCAGAGGACAAACGACGCTTCCATTGACAGAAACTGGCGTAACCGAGTCCGTGTTCTATACAAAATTGTTTGCTGCTCAGTCCGTTTTGATGATAGGCCCGTATCAGTTGCTCCCATTCAGATCGGTTGCGACGCTTGACTCGGGCTGGCTTATGATTATAGGCAATGTTCATTAGGGCTTCCTCGTGATAAGAAAACCCTATTTAATAATCTATTGCTAAAGCTTAATAGTACGTCGGGGTTTGAACGCTTACTTTGCAAATAGAGCAGATGTCACTTCCTCCACTTAGTGAGGGAGATGAGTAACACACGGCTTTCCAAAAAGTATTTGAAAACGCTGCTTGTTCCTACTCCGATATTCATCGGTTCCGTGATGGTAACGGTCGTCCGATCCGACTACTCCGTGATCTATTCCATATGCAATCAATTGCGCTTCCTATCCGCGCCTAACAATTTTATGAAGATAGAACGTCTTATCTCGAAGCGATACAGCAAGTATGTCGGGAAGCGTCCTATGAAAAACTTATTGTTCTTTTGGGTTCGCTGGTTGATTTGAAACCCGTGTAAGCTTTGAATGTTGATTACGAATTTCTTCTGATTGTTCGAGAAGCCTTTGTGCTGTCGACTTCATCCCTTCCATGCCTGAGTTGAATGCGGCTACCTCGTAGGCAAGGATTTTCTGCTCATCGGGGGAGAGATTTTCATAGAACTTCATATATTGAAATGATCCTCAATAATGCGCTGATGAAACTCTTTTGATATTCGCTCGTGCTGGACAAGTTCAAGTAAGAGCTTTTCCGCTTCGTCTCTTGGGATTATATTTTTATGAAATGATTTAGCAATCAAACCTCCAATACCAAAAACACTGATCCCTAAATCAAATGCTTCTTTTGCACCCTGGATTTCTTCGATTAGCAGGGGTAACTGTTTTTGAATTGCCAAAGAAAGAGCAAACTGCTCTCCTGCATGAAGACTTCGCCGAAACGTATCAAGATTCCTTACTTCTTCAATAACAACAAGGTTTTCAATTCCGTATTCCTTAAGATACTGGTCTCCACTCTCGTAGTGGTATGCAACTTCCCTAAGTACCATAGGAGGGATATAAATTTTATCGTATAGCTCACGAATAAATTGATATCCGTTGGTTATCTTCTCTAGGGAAATCAGAGCGCCCGTGTCCGCAACAACCTCTCTCACTCCTTATTCAGATTCCCCATATAGAGATCATAGTTCTCTATATTCGCTGCTGCCACGCCATACTTGCTCAAAATATCAATAATGTCACGATGTGGTACATCCAATGTTTCTGCAGCCTCCCTGCCAGACATGATGCCAGCTCGATACATTTGCGCGACTTGGGCTTCTCCCCAGTCATAATAGTCCGGCACCTGTACTGAATCAGGTATGTCTAGTTCGACAACAACATGTTGCATTTCTTTATTCTTTACAGTCATATTTTTCAAAGAGTTATAATGATTATACGCTTTTATGAACAAATCCTATACTCTATTTTCCTATCTTGATGACGAGCTTTCGCTGCTAATAATTGTGAGAAGCTGAATATCCGTTGTGTTAACAGCTTAGACTTTGTGAATTAGAGGAGACTTCAGGTGATTAGCTTGAAAATTTTGTCTGATATACCACTGGTCATAAGTGTGGGGATTTTGTGGGGATGAGTTCCCCACAGTTATGCATTGTTATGCAAAATGGCAACGGACGACCTCGCTAAGCTGTTGAAATATAACAATTAAATCTATGATCTGTGTTCTCATAATCCATTGGTCGTAGGTTCAAGTCCTACCGGGCCCACCATATTTTTCAATGAGTTAGCGCAATACTTCAAAACCCAATACCGCGCTAATTTCCATAGGTCACGATAGGGTCACGTTTTTTGGTGTTTTTATTCCCCTGTTGGAAGTTTGTACACTGCCTTCCTTGGCACCAATAAAAATCTAGCTTAATTTAAGGGCTGTTCAGCCGTTTGTTAGTTTGTAAGGCAAGGCTTTAAGGATTTCCTCAGGCGACTTTTGCAACACCCTCGATCCAATCAACGATCCTATCAATTCCCAATAGTCATCCTGTAACGATTTCATTTTTCTAAGGTGGTCGTCGACCGTCCAGACAAGATTTGTAATGATTGAGTCATTCAGGCATTTGACATGATCATCACAGAGCAACGAAGTCGTCACTGCCTTGGCTTGTTTATTCAGCTTGGCCAGTTCATCGCAGATATCGATTAGACCTTCTTGGACCTGTTTATCAATATCAGGGGGTGAGTCTTTTTTCGATTCACTCATGACTGCTCACCTCCCGTGCTGTTTTCTGGCTCCATCCTTATAAAGTTAAAATCATTGCTCCAGTACGCAGCCAATTCATGGCCATTCATTGCCAACTCGTGGGCTTGTGAGTTCTTGTCTGTAGTGCTGACGATGGCCTGAAACATCGCCCCCAAGCGGGGCAGATAGTCCCTCGCCTGAGCTGCGGTATCTGGTGTTGTATGAATACCCACCTCTACACCTCCACCGTGAATGTTTGGCCATTGATGGTTAATGCCTTGATTGCATCAACGGGGATCGATCGATAACCCCTTTTAGCCATGTCGAAGACCGTCAATAAACTGTGCTGTTTTGGGTCGTATGCTTTGGATCCTCCTTTCAGGTGCTTTTTAACACCAACCCGGCAAGTCATCTGGCGAAGTTCTCCAGTAGAACGCTTGATGAATTCCACCGAAAAGATAGCGCCATCAGATACGAGGTTTTGCAGATTACGAAAGTTTAGGCTGAGGCTTCCTGATTGGGCCTGTGTAGGGTTTTCTGTTTCTTCCTTGGTTGTTTGGTCTCAATCAGCGTATTCAACGCCTCATGAGCCGCTGGAATGCCTGAATTGTCATAGTACCAGCCTGACGGATTAGCAGCGCTTTGAATGGTTTTTACTAGTTGCTGTTTTTCTTCTCCGGAAAGCTCAGAAGCTCGAACTGCTTTGACCGCCGACTCCATTGCTCGACAGTTTGCTGACTCGCTATTACGGGGTGAATTCTGATAAATGGTTTCCAGTGTGTCGGTAAGGTTTGTATACTCTGTGTTAGCCATGATTTAACTCTCTGATAGTTGGTTGTGGTTAGTACTTTCGGGGGGTTGCAGCCCCCCTTAAGTATGATTTAATTGTAATCGCATTTTATTGTAAAATCAAATAATATTTTGCGACTGCGATTAAATAATCTACACTCCAGTAATGAACGAAACGATAAAGAAGAAAAGAGGAAGGCCGAAAGGGTCTGTGTCTCAAAACCCTCGGGCAAAACAGTTGCCGGTCGTCCGCGTTACACCAGATCAACCCGACTCCTATAAGAATGCCTCAGAACGTTCAGGTAAAACTTTCAGCGCGTGGGTTAGAGAAAAATTAGACAAGGCAATCCACGATTAACCTCAATTAGACGAGGAGTCCAAGGAAGACACAACATGGCCAGAATAGAAAAAGGTAAGTGGGGAAACGTTCGTATCCACTCGACCCCAGAGTCGGCTAATAATCTTGAGTTTAGTTGGCTGGCACTGGTTGAGAGTGTGGCGGCATGTTCTCTTTCTTTATGGATTGCTTGGTATTGGGAGACTTACACGCATATTCTTGTTACTGCCGTTTGTTTGTCTCCGTTTTTGTTGTTGAGAACAAAGAAGTCTACTGTGGAAGGGTTGGAATGGTTTGACTTTTTTTTTCGAAAATGGGCTACTAAATGGTGCAAATATGACAAGTTATTTGACACATCCAGACACTCTTTTAATCGAATTGGGCAATATTTAGTCAGAAAGACAGAAACTGGAGGAAAGCCAGTCCTGTTGGTTGCTCTGCTCATATCAAGAGCTTTGCGCCCTTTGATGCTTATGTCGATTGCGATAATAACCTTAGTGTTTGCCTTAGGAATAGGGCTTGGAAGCAGCGTAATAAAATTCGCTTCTACCTCTCTAAATATTATCCGTCATCCAAAACAATCAATTAGTGAGATTTCTGCGAACTGGTTTCGGATGGCCTTTTGCTCAGATATTCGTAACCCACCTGAACTCCTACCTGGTTTAGATGCTAGGGGTCAACATAAGAGATTATCGGTTGCAAACTTTGTTTTCGATATAAAAAATAGGGTAGTAGAAGTAAAAATCTTGGCCATAATTTTTTTGCTGCTCTTATATCCGGCTTCTATTTTCTACCGCTGGTCTCTGAAATCTACCTTCATTTTCTACCTACCGTTATTGTGGATTTCATATCTAGTTAGAGAGGCTCAACAAAAAGAAGGAGAGTACATAACTGAAACCCAACTTCTGAAAAGAAACCTAAAAAGCGAAGTATTGGGTTTCACGGCAAAAGCTCCTCTCATCTTGTCGATATTCGTTCTGCTAATTTCAGCAGGATCAGCGCTCATTTCATTCAACTGCCACAGCTGGATGGAATATCTCTCAAGCCTGGAGGAAGGAGCCAAGGCTTTTATCAATTATTTCCTGTTCCTTCCCGGCATCGGTTTTCTTGATACTCAAACATCCAAAACGATAACTATCAATTCATGGCATATCACCAGAATACTAGCGGCCATAATCACTATCGCTTTATACACCTACTGTGAAAAACTACTAATAAATTGGGAAGATTCAACGAATCATGATGATAAACGCGCGCCCATCATCCTATTCTGGTCTCGTTTCTTCCGTACAGCGTTTTCTCTGTTTACTCTTGCCTGTGGGTTCTATCTGATCGTATGGCCTGTCTTGAAGGAATGGGAGTGGGTAGGGGTTGTTATTAACTTGGTGCCTTGGGGGTGATGGGATGAGAGAGATTTCGCGGGAAGAGTTGGATGAGGTACTCGATAAGCATCGGGTTTGGCTGGAGAGTGAAGGAAAGCAGGGAGCAAGAGCCGAGCTAGTTGAATGTGATCTTACAGCAATTGATTTGAGCGAAACGAATCTAAAGAGGGCAATTCTAAGTGGATCAATCCTTCAGAATACAAATCTGAGAAAATCAGATTTGAGGAAGGCGGAAATGTTGGAAACCGATCTATTTAGCGCTGACTTAACTCAAGCTGATCTTAGACAGGCAGACCTGTGGCAATCAGATATGGGAGAAACTACTTTGGTAGATGCCAACCTTAGCGGGACTTGTCTAAACGAAACAATTCTAGATGGAGCTAACTTATCCAGGGCGAACATCAGGAGGGGAGATTTAACCGAAGCTACTCTTATTGGAGCTAACTTAGGTGGAGCAAGTCTAGTAGCGGCTAGTCTTACGTCAGCCGATCGGACAACCGCTAATATGGAAAATACTAATCTAGGCGAAGCAAACCTTTTTGAAACAAACCTAAGAAACTCCAACCTTAGGTCAAGTTTTCTTGGGTTAGCTAATTTATTCGGCGCCAATTTAATCGGAACTAATCTGGAGAATGCCAAGTTCTCACTAACCCGTATTTCTGATTTAACCGGGGCACTAAATCTGGGGTCTTGCCTCCATATTGG
>JAALKB010000174.1 GCA_011088265.1 Gammaproteobacteria bacterium | reverse complement strand
TGTTCCAGCATCATAGGTAGTAACACCATAAGGATTAACCCGATAGAGGCGTAGATCAAAGTGATGCAAAGGCCGATTACCAGATTTCGATCGCGAAAAATTGCCCAATTCAAAAAAGGTGATCGGCAGTGGAGCGTGTGAACAACGTATAAATAAAATGCGGTGAGTCCAACGATGGTAAAGCTAATAATGGCCTCCGAGTGAAACCAGTCCTCCCGATGTCCCCGGTTTACCACTAATTGCATCATGGTTAAGGCAATGACCAATGTCAGAAAACCGGTCCAATCAAACTTACTGGGTTGCTGATAGGCAGACGGTGCCATGAAAATACTGCAAAATATGAAGGCAATGAATCCGAATGGTACCAGGCTAAAGAAGGCCAGACGCCAGCTCACCAGATCGGCAAGCCAGGCACCAATAGCCGGTGAAAGAACCCATCCAGCGGTAATTCCAATGGACCACAATGAAAATGCCAGGCTACGTGTTTTTAAGTCGAAACTTTCAAGAATCACGGATTGAGATAATGCCAGAATGGGAGAACCGGCAAATGCGGCGATCACTCTCCAGATGATTAACTCCTCAAAGCTGGTTACCGTTCCGACCATGGCGGACGCAGCGGAAAAAAATCCCAGCGTTGTCATCATCAACCTCTTGGCTCCTAATCGCTGGCTTAGCCAGGGTGTAAGGGGAATGCCTATGGCTCCTGCTACCACACTGGCAGTTACTGCCCAGGAAACCTCATTGATGCTGACTGAAAGACCACCCTGAATTTGCGGCAGTACAGCATTGGGCAAGGTCCAGGCCGAAGCGTAAACTGCTGACGCCATCACTACAGCGAAAAAACCTGGCCATGGATTGAAGACGGAATCGGCTTGCTTCACTGTCTTTCAATGGATTGGAAAAACCGACTGAAATGTCGACGAAGCCAGCTCGCCATGGCGCCTTCGATTTCTGTGTCGATGGTGATTGTCGATGTCATGCCTGCTCTTGGTAGTGGAGCTTTATCGGTTTGACCATCAATGTCGATGTGAACAGGAATACGTTGGACCACTTTAATCCAGTTTCCTGTGGCATTTTGAGGCGGTAGGATCATGAATTCGCTGCCCATTGCAGCACTAATGTGTTTAACACTGCCCTGCCAGGTGGTTGACGGATAGGCGTCAATGTGAATCTTCACCGACTGTCCAACCTTTACGTGGGTAAGTTGGGTTTCCTTGAGATTCGCCTCAATCCACTGTTTTTGTTTGTCTACCAGACTAAAAACCGGTCGACCTTTCTCTACCCACTCCCCAGGTTGAAGATTCATTCGCGTAACGACTCCATCGGCGGGGGCGATGATCTTTGTGTCCTTGAGTAATAATCTGGCCTGTTTGTAGGCGGTTATTTCTTCCAGGTACATCGGGTGTGTCTTCGCCGGGCGATCAATATCTCCCCCAAGTTCTGTTAGTACTTGTTGAGCGGATTCATTGCTCATCAACAAATTCCGTTCAGCAATCTTTAGTTCATGAATGGCATTATCCAGCGTCGCCACCGAACCCACATTCCGATCTGCGAGATCCTGTTGGCGGCGGAGTTGTTTTTGTCTGAATTCCAGTTGTTGTTGGGCATGACCAATTTCACTGAGTGCCTGCTGATAACGGGATCGCAGGGATCGAATATGAAGCAACACGGAATCCAGTTTGGCCTTCGACTTACTCACCGAAATTTTGTGAGTTTCATCATCAAGGCTAAAAAGAACCTAGTCCTTTCGCACGAATTGGTTGTTTTCGATGTGGATTGAATGGGCCCGGCCATCGATGTTTGAGCTAATGGATATAATATCCGTCTTGACATAGGCATTGTCCGTAGTCACAAATCTCACTGTCATTCCATACCATGCCAATCCGAACCCAATGGCGAATAAGGGGACAAAAAGCATCAGAATTACTCGTTTGAAAACGGACATGGGGGCGGAATGGCTGATATGAGTTGCGGTTTTCCAGAGTCAGGTTAGGAGTGTTTTCAATGTTTGTTCGTAACAACTGGACAGCAAATCGAGATCAGAGATGGATATTTGTTCATCAATTTGATGGATTGTGGCGTTAATGGGTCCCAGTTCAAGCACCTGAGCTCCCGTGGGAGCAATAAACCTACCGTCTGAAGTGCCACCTGAGGTAGATAGCTCTGTGGTATTGCCTGTTACTGCTTTGATACTGTCAACAACTGCATCCACCAGATTTCCCTGTTTGGTCTCAAAGGGTTGTCCACTGCGATTCCAGTGGATGTCATAGTCGACACCGTGTTTTTGTAAAATGGTTTCAGTGGCTTCAATTAATTCCCTGTCGGTGGTTTCTGGAGAAAAACGAAAATTAAAAAGAACGTCCATTTCTCCGGGTATCACATTGGTTGCGCCGGTCCCACTATTGATATTCGATATCTGAAAGCTGGTTGGTTGGAAGTTTTCATTTCCCTGGTCCCATTGCCTCGCAATGAGTTCGTTTAGTGCCGGGATACTGCGATGCATGGGGTTGTCCGCCTGGTGGGGGTAGGCGATGTGTCCCTGTTTGCCTTTTATTTTCAGTTTTGCACCTAATGATCCTCTTCTCCCGATCTTAACTACATCCCCCAATCTGGACGTACTGGTGGGTTCGCCGACGATGCACATGTCGATGTCCACATTCCGTTGTTTCAATACGTCCATTACCGCTTTTGTGCCATGAGTAGCAGGGCCCTCTTCGTCGCTGGTAATCAACAGGCCTATGGTCCCCTGGTGATTCGGATGAGATGCGATAAAGCGCTCACAGGCAGTGATAAAACAGGCAATGCTGCCCTTCATGTCTGCGGCACCGCGACCGTGGAGTATGCCGTTCTTTATTACTCCTTCAAACGGTGGAATTTCCCATTGGTCCAATGGGCCCGTGGGAACCACGTCAGTGTGTCCGGCGAAAACCATTAACGGTTTAGCATTCCCCCGAGTGGCCCATAAATTAGTAACATTATCGAAGACCATAGTTTCAACCTCAAATCCAATGGTCCTCAACCGTTCTTTCAGGATAGCCTGGCAATTGGCATCTTCCGGGGTCACCGAAGGCTCCCGAATGAGTGCCTGAGCGAGGTCAATGGTGGGGGAGTAAGAGGATAACGTCTCGGACATCGTTGATTTTCCGGGATTAAAGATTTAAGGTCAGGCATTGTAGCAACGAATGCCGATGAGTCGTAAAACTTTGCGAAAACAGGTGTTCGTTCCATGGGTTTCAGCATTTAGAAATGCATTCCCTGGATTGCTTATTTGGGCCACCTGTTTAGACTATTTGTCTGGCCTACTTTTTCGCTAACACTATTTTTACACTGATTTCTCCCTTTGTTTCTCACAGGTTCTTTATTTACGTATTTACGCTCTCTTTGATCCATGTCCTTTTCAGATAAAAAATGCTCAATCAATGAATGGTTTGCTACCTCATTAGGAGCGGCGTTGCTGGAAGAAGAAAGGCAGCGATGTTTTAAACTAATCCGGTCTGGATACTATCCAAGTAGCCTGCAGGTAGGTTTGTCCCGGAGCAATTTTCTTGAGAAAGTTGGATCAGGGTTCCGCTGCTTTGTGGACAATGACAAAGAGTTAGTCAGTCGTTATTCAACGGCGTCTAATAGTCGGAAGTCTGGCCAGGGCGGGTCCGGATATGGCCAAGGGGGAGACGGTTGGGCTGTGGCAAATCCAGAGGCGCTTCCTTTCGGTGAAAGGACCCATGATTTAGTGGTATTACCCCACACGCTGGATTTTTCCCATGCCCCCCATGAGGTATTGAGGCAGGTTAATCAAGTGTTAAATCCTGAAGGTTGTGTGGCGATTATTGGCTTTAATCTGTTTAGCTTTTACGGTGTCTTCCGGGGGTTCAATAAGCATGTCGGAGCTGCACCCTGGAACGGGCATTATTATAGTGTGAGAAGGGTTCAGGACTGGTTATCCCTATTGGGCTTTGACCTTGTTGGTGCCAGAATGATGTCCTATGGTCTACCGATGCAGAATCCGGTCTATCGACAAAAATTGTCCTTTATGGATCGGGCAGGAGACCGGTGGTGGCCAGGACTCGGTGGGGTCTATGTTATCGTGGGACGGAAAAAAGAAATGTCGATGAACACTGTCTCATCCCGGGGAAGGCGATGGCGTCAGCTAATTCCAGGTATCGTTAAACCCGCTGCCCAGCCAGCGGCTCAGGCGTCAAACCAGCGATCCCGCCGATCCAGTTTACGACTGGTCGTGGATAACAAACCCATAACCTAGTTATTTCTAATCCACATAGCCTTCCAAATTTGTTTCTGGATCTTGGGAATCGGGTTCGCACACGTTTAACACATATTAAACCCAGTTAGCGCCAACTAATGCCGTTGGATGCCATTGAATATACTACTGAATATATCACTGGATATTGATCTCATTATCGCTATAACCAACATTGCCATAAACGAAATGGCTATTGCTAAAATGGCTTCGACTGAAAACAATCAATATCTTAAGGAGACTCTGTAAACGTCGTGAATGGTGATTCTGAACGAGAAATAACCTGACTCGTTCAGACTTGTAAAGAGACTCCTTGCATTATAAAGACCAAATCCAAAAGACTGAGTTCAAAAGACATGTCCCTTCGAAATGTAACAATCTATACCGATGGAGCCTGCCGGGGAAATCCTGGACCAGGAGGTTGGGGCGCGCTACTCATATTCAAGGAAAATGAAAAAGCGATTCATGGTGGAGAGCATGAAACAACGAATAATCGAATGGAGCTAACCGCAGCGATAAAGGCTCTCACCGCATTGAAGATTCCCTGTTCTGTGGACCTTTTTGCTGATTCCCAATATGTAAGAAAAGGTATTCTGGAGTGGATAGGTAATTGGAGAAAAAGAAACTGGATGACCGCGGCGAAAAAGCCAGTTAAGAATCAGGATCTTTGGCGGGCTCTGGATGAGCAAACTGGACGGCATGAAGTCCAATGGCATTGGGTAAAAGGTCATGCTGGAGACCCTGGTAATGAGCGCGCGGACCAATTGGCGAATCAGGGTATCGATGAATTGAACTGGCCAACAGAGTTAATCCGTTAGGGTGGTGAGCTGTCATTGTGATCTGAATAGATAAATGAGCGTTAATGACTAATAACGACTAGTATCAACAATTGCGACTAATGAGTTCTATTTGTTGTTGACCTGATTTTCATCATTCCTTATACCAATCCGCCTCTCTTCGGTATATGGAGAGGTTTCCTAAAATAACACCATGGCGTAATCGAAACTATGAGACAGATTATCCTCGATACCGAAACTACCGGCCTTGAGACCTCTCAGGGGCATAGAATCATTGAGGTCGGCGCTATTGAAATGATCAATCGGCGATTAACACAGAACCGATTTCATCAATATATCAACCCCGAGCGAGAAATTGACGAGGCGGCCCAGGAAGTCCACGGTATTTCACTGGAAAGTTTACAGGACAAACCTTTGTTCGGGGATCTGGCACAGGAACTGTTTGATTTCCTTAAAGGCGCGGAACTCATCATCCACAATGCCCCCTTTGACGTGGGATTCCTGAACCATGAATTCAAATTAGCCGGTCATGGTGAAAGCCTGATCGGGGAGCATTGCACAATCCTGGATACCCTGGCGATGGCGAGAAGCAAACATCCAGGCCAAAAGAATAATCTGGATGCGTTATGTCGGCGTTATGACGTGGATAATACCCAGCGAACCCTTCATGGCGCATTGCTGGATGCTGAAATTCTAGCAGATGTGTATTTAATGATGACCGGGGGCCAGACCACCCTGCTAGGGGAAAACGAAGATATTACTGAATACAATAGCCAACGCACCAAGGCCGTCTACCATGCCGATACCCATATTAGCACTCCGATTATTCTCGCCTCCGAAGAGGAGATGCAGGGCCATGAGCAATGGATGCAGCTGATTGAAAAAAGCACCGGTGAAAAAGCCATATGGCAGAAAATAAACGGAGAAGCCGTGGTATCTGAGCATGATTGAACAGTGGATTTAGCATTAGTTCTGAGGTCCTTTTCGAATGACCCGTTATGTCAGGATACTCTATGCAAAAGCCCTTTATGTCCGAGAGTGTAATGCCACAAACCGTTGATTCAGAATTTCTTTTCGACCTCAGCTTAAGGGCGCTTTGTGCCAGTTGTCCGGTTCAAAAAACAACTCTTGTAGCCGATCTGTGGAAGCGATGGCGGGAGGGTAAACGAAGAATGGAGGCTGATGCGACGACGGGGCGAGTTCCGATTCCGAAGACAATTCGAAAGACAATTCGAAAGACACTTCCAAGGGCAATCCCAGGACACCCGGAAAACCTGGTGCTGGTTCCACCGAAAGAGCTAAAAAAACGAAAGCTCTCCACCACTCTGGGACAAAGCATTTTTATTCATGCCTTGGCCCATATCGAATTCAATGCCATCAATCTTGCGCTGGATGCGGTATATCGATTCCGGGATATGCCTTGGGAGTTCTATACAGATTGGTTATCCGTAGCGAAAGAAGAAGCGAACCATCATAGACTGCTTTCCCAGCGGCTTAATGATTTTGGTTATCAGTACGGTGATTTCCCTGCACACAACGGATTGTGGGACATGGCTGTGAAAACTGACCGGGACCTGTTGCAACGGATGGCTCTGATCCCCTGCGTCTTTGAAGCCAGGGGACTGGATGTCACGCCGCCCATGATCAAACGTCTGGAAGCGCTTGGCGATCACGGCACCTCGGATATTTTGAGATTGATTCTCGAAGAAGAAGTCAGACATGTTGCCATTGGTCAGAGATGGTTTAAACATGAGTGCGAGAAGAGGCAGCTTGATCCAGAAAATACCCTGCTCGAACTCATTAAGAAACACCTCCCCGGCCGCAAACACGGGCCCTTTAATTTCGAAGCGAGAATCAAAGCGGGTTTTTCTGAGTTCCAGTTGATAAAGATCAGTCAACTTGGGGGTTCATCGTAGACGGAGCGGTCGAGTCTGTATTTTGAGACAGAATCAATGTGAAAAGTGGTTTTGGGTGTTGCCCATCATATCTTCAATGAACATTGTCCTGGGACCGATTTGAGTGTATTTCCCCTTGCTATCCCTTGCATCGCGGGTCCAGATACCTTGTCCGCAAGCCTACTACTGGTAAGTTGAGCAGAATTCCTCGGCTATGCATGGGTGGTGTTAACCGCGTTTGGTGGAATTCTGGTCGTCTTGTTATTCCGTTTCTCGTTATTTCGTTTTCACCGGGGGACTCTTGAGGGCGGGAATAAGGTGGCCAGAGGATTTAGGTTAGAGAATTTAGGGAAGTACTTTTTTATAGGGTTTTATTTCAACTTTCTGATAGACACCGGCAGCGACATAGGGATCATTATTGGCCCAGCTTTTGGCATCTTCCAGGGAGTCGAATTCAGCGATGATAACGCTCGGTAAAACCCGCAGTACCAGGGTCTTCGCTGTCTACTGCCGGGTTAGGGCCGGCAACCAATAGTCGTCCTTCCTCCACCAGGTTTTTTAGTCGTTCGACGTGAGCGGGTCTGGCTTCAAGTCTTTTTTCCAGGCTATTTTCGATGTCTGTGGCACAGATGGTGTAGTACATGTTTTGATCTTTTTTTGGTTTCGTTTGGGCTGACTTTATCTGTATTAGGAACCAGATTCTGAGTCGGATTGGGAGTTGGAATTGGAGTCGGAATTCGATTTGGGGTCAATGTGCCTCGCGAGAAAAAGCATCTGAATCACGGTGAATGCCAGGGTTAGTCCCATTAAGCCAAACACCTTGAAATTAACCCAGGTTTGAGTTCGTACTTCCTGGTCGGCGTCGAGATTGTAGTAAAAGGCGACATACAAGTTAATCAGACCAAGGACGAGAAAAAATATGCTCCAGGAAAGATTCAGTTTTTGCCAGATAGACTTCGGTAATGTGAGCTGACTGCCCATGACATATTCCAGCGCAGTTTTCCTGGTAAACAACATGGCAAAGATGACGATACTAAACGCCCAGTTAACGATTGTGGGTTTCCACTTAATGAATGCATCATCCTGTAGGAATATGGTCAATCCACCGAAAACAGAAATAATCACCAAAGTAATGAGATGCATGGATTCGAAGCGTCGGTGTTTAAACCAGAATACACCCACCTGAATAAATGTGGCGATAATGGCGGCGGCGGTAGCGGTATAGATGTCGTACATCTTGAAGGCGCCGAAGAATACCAGCAGAGGAAAAAGGTCGAATAATAGTTTCATCAAATTTCTGTGAAAAGTTCCGTGACGTTTAATGGGAATGGGGATGATTATCCTGAGATATCTTTATTCAGGACGTGTCACCGCGTTTGTCCTGTATTTGGAAACTGGAGTATACGAATTTGTGATTATCATGTCATGCACAGTATGGTATGTCGCGAAGATGCCTGGAATATCCTGTGCCATTGGACATCTCGGTTTCGATGTGAGGATAAATAGGAAATCCACAGCATTGAACCAAATAGGTCCACAGCTATCCTGGATTTTTGA
>JAALKB010000173.1:7379-8521 GCA_011088265.1 Gammaproteobacteria bacterium | reverse complement strand
ATTTCTTTTTTTATTGGTGTTATTCTTTCAAGAAACAGCGATAGTTAAATTAAAATATGGTTGTCATTTTGAAACAAAGTACTTTACTATTTAGTCAATAGTTTTAAATTCAGCCGTATTATTATTAGATTGTCCGAAGGTATTTAAAATGCGATTGTCATAATCATGTCGGATGTGTCTTTCTTAGAAAAACAGTAGTAGTTTGCAGAAAGTTTGAAGCTTGTTTTTTTTGACATGCTACTCTATGAAAAGTTAATAAAGAAAGTCTTATGGAAATGAATAAGAATAAAATCCATCAAAAAGCCAGAGTACAGAAAGCTCAGTTCTGTGACAATCAGCTAACGGAAAATCATGATGGTACTGGTAATGATTTTAAGTTTTTGTCTACAGCGATAACCGTTGCTGTTTCGGTTAATTTGGCGATTGGTACAGCAAACGCTCAAACAGTATTTATAACAGATGCTGGATCGAATACGGGTCTTGCACCTAATGGCAGCACTGGAACCACCACCGTAGCAATCGGTTCCGGGACCACAACAGCTACGCTTGGGCCCAATAACACCCTAATAGGTAGTGGTGCTGGTGAAAGTTCATCGGGTGCATTCAATACATTTTTAGGCAACGGTGCCGGGGCTAGCTTGACTGGGGCGAATAACGTAGCTATTGGTTATAATTCCACTAATTTAAGTGGGGGAATTAATAACTCGGTTGCAATCGGGGCAAGTTCTTCTTCTTCAGCCACCAACTCTGTTGCTATTGGTTCTGGAGCGACAACTAGTCATGTTGGGTCCATTGCGATAGGTTCTAACGCATCAACTTCACTTGATAGTATAACGGCAAATAACATAGATACCACAGTAACTATTGGCTCCGTTACGCTTACCGAAGTAACGACAGCGCAGGGCGGTGAAGCATCGTTTGATAGTGTGGGGGGGGGGAGATTGCTAACTAACGTGGCCGATGGCCAAGTTACATCTACTTCAACAAACGCTGTAAATGGAGCCCAGTTATTTACCGCTGTTAGTACTTTAGATTCGATTACAATAAATTCTGCAAGTATAACTACGAACTCAGGCAACATAGCCGCGAACTCAACTAACTTAGCCACTATTTCAACCAACGTATCTACAAACTCGGCTAAT
>JAALKB010000173.1:0-7369 GCA_011088265.1 Gammaproteobacteria bacterium | reverse complement strand
GAACTCAACTAACTTAGCCACTATTTCAACCAACGTATCTACAAACTCGGCTAATATCTCAGTGAACTCAGCTAATATTGCAGTGAATTCAGAAAATATTGCGGTGAACTCTTCCAACATTGCCTTAAACTCTGCAAATATTAGGGTGAATGCGAGTGCTATCTCTACGAATGCAGCGAATATTTCTACCAATGCCCAAGGTATTGCAGCGAACTCAGCTAATATTGTAGTGAATTCAGAAAATATTGCGGTTAACTACAATCTAGCCAATATTCCAACCAACGTATCTACAAACTCGGCTAATATCTCAGCTAATATTGCAGTGAATTCAGAAAATATTGCGGTGAACTCAACTAACTTAGCCACTATTTCAACCAACGTATCTACAAACTCGGCTAATATCTCAGTTAATAAATCAGCGGTAGAAGATTTAACTAAAGAATCCAGAGGTGGTATTGCATCGTTGGCTGCTCTTAGTGGTACAACTGGACCCGCTTTGTCTCCTGGAGAATCAGGAGCTGGAATTGGGGTTGGTTATTTTCAGGGCGAATCTGCAGTTGGTTTCGACTATACAAAACGTTTAGCAGGAAAAGATGGCGAAGGCAGAACCTATGTACAGTTTGGTCTGGGTACTAACATGGACGAAGTTGTTTACCGGGCTGGTGTCTCCTGGAAGTTTAAAAAGAAGTCACTATGAAGTAAGCCCATTTTTAGATAGATTCATTTTCTTTGGAAGTGTTTTAAATAGAGGTTTCTCGATTAAATAAAACCCTCACTGTGGTGGGGGGTTTTTTGGTTCTAAAAAGTAGAATTTTCTAATTGATGTGTTTATAGGTAATACATCGATCATTATTGACGTTTTCTAGGTTTGACATCTGGTTTTACCTATTCATTGATATCAACTCTATATTTGATAGCGTCGTTTAATAACGTCTATTCTATCAATTGGTTTTATTTTCCATTTAGTTCTCTATTCCTTGCCCCGTGACTCTAAGGTGAACATGCCACTTGGTGTGACTGAATTCTAATGTCCGATCTAATAGATTCCGCTGTATCTCTAAAACAGCGTTTAGAAGAAGAGCCAAACGATATCCAGGCTCGTTTCTCTCTTGCTTGTCTCTATCAGGAGAGAGGTCTGTTACTTGAGGCGGTAAATGAATACAATATCCTAATATCTATTCGATCTGATCTCGCTGGTGTGTACAATAACCTTGGAAATGCGTTAGATAGTCTAGGGAGAACGGATGAAGCGTTACTCATGGCTAATAAAGCATTAGCTCTGGAGCCGAACTCATTCGATTGCAACATAAATACAGGCAACCTGATGATGAAAGTGGGTCGCTTACAGGAAGCTGAAACGTGTATGCGTAGAGCGTTAGTAGCGGATCCAAAAAATTTTGCGGTTAACTACAATCTAGCCAATATTCTTCAAGCCCTCCAACTGTTTCCTGAAGCGATCGAGTGCTACAAAATAGCAATCGATTCCAATCCGACGTTTCCTGCACCATATAATAATCTTGGTAACACCTACAAAAAATTGGGAGAGGTGTCGTTGGCTATAGGCTACTACCAAAATGCTGTTGAGCTTGAGCCAGACAATAGCATGGCCCTTGGAAACCTGGGCGGGCTTTATACTGATATTCGTGACTTTGATAGTGCTCGGTCTGTGTGTTTGGAAGCGCTGCGTATTGACCCCAGCAACGTAGATGCCTTCCATAATTATTTATTTGGGTTGAATTACGAAAGCGTTCTGTCTGAAGTGGAAATTTTTCAGGAACATCTGGAGTGGAATCGCCGCCATGGTCATGAGCAACAGGTGGCCTCTATATCTAATGAGGTTATGTGCAACCCGTCACAGGGCAACCGTGGCACCGGAATAAAGCGTGTTGGCTTTGTGTCAGGGGATTTTTGCCAGCACTCTGTCGCCTACTTTTTGGAACCCCTAATCGAAGGACTGGCTCCATCTGAATATGAAATATATTGTTATTCCAATGTACAAAGGGAGGACACAGTTACCGAAAGAATAAAACGCAAGGTTCAGGAATGGCGTTCGATTCTGGTGCTTAGCAATGAGGAGTCAGCGGAGCTAATAAAAACCGATAAAATTGATATTCTGATCGACCTCGCCGGGCATACAAGCAACAACAGGTTACTATTGTTTGCACTGAGACCAGCTAGAGTACAGGCAAGCTGGCTCGGATATCCAAACACTACGGGGCTCTCTGCCATTGACTTTCGAATCACCGACGAGATTGCTGATCCTCAAGGTGTGTCTGACAATTTGCATTCTGAGTCACTGGTGAGGATAGATACTGGCTTTTTGTGCTACCAGGCCGGGCAAGTAGTTAATGCCCGCCTAATTCCTCCTGTTGTTGAGAATGGATACGTCACATTTGGAAGTTTTAACAATATCTCCAAGATCACGAAACAGGTTATAGAGGTTTGGTCAGGGATCTTCCTAAAGCTACCAAATGCAAGATTAATTTTAAAAAGTAAAACCTTCACAGATAAACGAGTTAGTACCAGAATACTTTCCGAGTTTAGTGAATATGGGATATCGAGTAACAGAATCACTCTTTTACAATTCGCTGATGGGTATAGTGAGCACTTGTCGCTCTATAACGATATCGACATTGCGTTAGATACTTTTCCATACAATGGAACAACTACTACGTGTGAGGCACTTTGGATGAGAGTTCCGGTGGTTTCTTTTGCGGGTAACTCCCATCGCAGCCGAGTAACAAATAGCATATTGCGCCGAATCGGTTTGGATAAACTCTGCGGTGATAGTTTGGAGGAATACGTTGATTGCGCCGTGGCACTGGCGGACTCTGTGGCGGAGCTAACGGAACTACGATCCAGGTTGAGAGAAACAATGGGTGGTTCTGTGCTATGTAATCCACAGGTTTTTGGGGAAAATATGGTTCGGGCTTTCGACCAAATGCTAGAGACGGTAAAAAAGCCGTGATTTGTTTTCCTGAAGGTGCATTTCTGTTTGTTCCCCAGTAGGGTAAGGATCCGAATTTAATATAACGATTGCAGCGGGTACCTTTATCGTTGTCCAAAAACAGAGTATCTTTACACCATAAACCATAACAATTAGAGCGGCACCTATTTACGCTAATTTGTTAACTATCCACAAACATCATAGGTTGATATTAAAATGAACAATGAAGTCATTATCACATGCGCGGTAACGGGTGCAGGAGAGACAACTGGCAAAAGCCACTACGTTCCTGTGACTCCGGAGGAAGTAGCGAATGCCGCGATTGAAGCTGAAAAAGCGGGTGCTGCAGTGGCTCACATTCACGTGCGCGACCCTGAAACGGGTGTTGGATCAAGAGATACAGCATTGTTTAAGGAAGCAGTGGACCGTGTGAGGGAGAGTGGCTCTAATGTGATTATTAATCTGACTGCTGGAATGGGGGGAGACTGGGTTCCTGACTCCGAAGACCCATCTATGCCAGGACCTGGAACAGACATGGTGGGGCCTGAGGAAAGGTTGTCCCATGTCATTGAATGTTTGCCGGACATATGTAGCCTGGATTGTGGCACGATGAACTTTGGTAACGGGGACTATACGTATATTAATACAGCTCCGTTCTTACGCAAGATGGCGGGGATTGTCCAAAAGCTGGGGGTAAAACCTGAGCTTGAAGTGTTTGATTTAGGGCAAATCAGACTCGCCAGGGCATTGATCGACGAAGGGCTTATCGACACACCACCGCTGTTTCAAATTTGTCTAGGGATCCCCTGGGGAGCTGGAGCAGATACCGAGACCATGGCGGCGATGAAACATGCATTACCCCATGACGCAATGTGGGCAGGTTTCGGCATTGGTCGCACCCAAATGCCCATGGTAGCCCAGGCAGTGTTGTTAGGCGGCAATGTCCGTGTTACTTGAGGATAATATTTACCTCGATAAGGGGGTTCTCGCGAGCAATGGGATGCTTGTGGAAAGGGCGGTTGAGATTATCGAACGGTTAGGCTCGAAGGTTTTATCACCAATGGAAGCTCGAGCAAAGCTGGGCCTGAAATAGGATTGATTTTTAGTCGGCATCAGCCTTCAGAAAGAGTGCAGTAATTCTTTGAAATTGATGGGTTTCTATTGCCTACGTCGGGTTTGTCATCCCAGCGCTCAGGCAAAAATAAAACACTAAATCATATAAGATCAAATCCAAACTGCTGATCTGGTAAAGCGGCCGGAGGGTTGCCACTGTCAGACGGTTTCTTCGGCCCTTGATCTGATCAATGCATCTGCTGCATAAACTGAATCAGTAGTAATTATTAATGGATTAATTTCCAGTTCGACAATGCTACCGGCTTGGGATACGGCAAGCTCAGTGACGTGCAAAATGGTTTCAACAACCTTTTGTTTGTTCACTCCGGGCTTGCCCCGGTACCCCTTGAGCAATGGAAAGATCATTAGTTTTTCGAGCGCTGATTGGATTCGACGGGTCGTTGTTGGAAGTAACAGAGTTTGGGTGTCTTTTATGAGTTCCACCAGGATACCGCCGCTACCGATGACTAGGACCAAGCCGAACTGATGGTCATAACGAATTCCTACAACCAGTTCAGCAATAACGTCAGAAATCATTTCTTCTACAAGATAACCATCCACTGTCAGTGATGGATTGCTCCCACTAATTGATGATTGAATATCTTCCATGCTTTGAATGACCGCCTGCTGATTCTGAAGATTCAGCTTCACTGCACCCACTTCGGTCTTATGGGGGAGCAAAGCACTAACTGCCTTGACGACGAGAGGAAACCGTAAATCTCTTATCGCATTGATCGTTTCCCTGGTTTCTCTATCGGCTATCAGAACGGATGAAGGAATGGGTATGGCCGACCGTTTGAGCATTTCTTTACTCCGCCACTCATTCAATACATAGGTTTCATTAAGTGGTGGGTTCGAATATGCTCTTGCAAGACAAAAGAGCTTTTCCTTTCCGTATCTCGCCAGGAGTTGGTTGCGCTTTCGATTTAGCCACCATGCATTGGCCAAAGCATCCTGTCCTCTATCAACTCCCTGTAAAGGGGTGACGCCACGGTCTACCATTCTTTGTCGGGACTCAGGGTCAATATTCTCCGAAATGTCGCTACAAATACCTGATGGAATCATGAGTTCCCGGGATACAGACATAAATGACAGCCCGTCGGTAACGTAGGCTGAATTGTCCGGATGGATAGCTTTTGGAGGATAATCCTGAATAAAAATGCCCATATCACACTGGTCCTTCATGGCTGTGCGAAATACATTGGGCAGTATTTGTGCGTTGCCCCATAACGGCGTGGTGTAGTCCAAAGGATTTGATACCGTGGCAATATCAGGCAGTAGTTCGCAGAGCATCGTTGCCTGATCGGCTGTTGGTTGAGGAAGTTCGATTCCCCTCTTTTCACAGTAGTCAGCAACCAGTGCAGCGTCTCCGCCGGAACAAGTGAATGCAAACAAGCGATTCCCCTTAGGCAAACCAGATACTGTAATGAATTTAAGGGTTTCCAACATAGCCTCTGGTGATTCCACACGGAGGACACCGATCTCATCAAATAGCGCGTTGTAGGCCTCGTCTGTGCCGGACAGCGAGCCGGTATGGCTAACTGCAAGTTCGGCACCGATGGTTGAGCTGCCGCTTTTTAGAATGACAATGGGCTTATTTGCTTTAAGCGCTTTTATCGATGCATTAGCGAACGATTCAATGTTAATGATACCCTCAACATATAAACCGATTGCAGAAACAGCGGGATCTTCTGCTAGCACGTCAATATAGTCTTCCATCGCGAGGACAGCCTGGTTCCCTGCGGAAATCACATAGGAAAAAGGCACTGATCGTTGATTCATTATTAGATTTGCAGCAATCATTCCGCTTTGCATGATCAGTGCAACACCATGGGTTTGGTGCTGTTTCCCGGCACCAAACGGCCACAAAATCGCATCATGTGCAAAACTGATTAAACCATAACAATTCGGGCCCACTAAGGCGAGATTCCCTGCCGCGGTAATTAGTTCCTTCTCAGCGTGTCGGCCTTGTTCGCCCAGTTCGGCATATCCGGCGGTAAAGCATACTACTCCCCCTGCCCCCATATCGTTGAGTTGGGAAATTATGTTGGTGGTAAATTTTCTTGGAGTCGCCAAAAATACAGCGTCTGGTGCCTCAGGTAAATCCAGTACGGTGGGATAGCAGGGTTGACCGCCTAGTTCCTGGCAGTTGGGATTCACTCCCCAAACAGGTCCTTTGAACTGGTCAGCGCATTGTTTAGCTGAAAACGCGGCGTCGTTTCCGCCAATAAACGCAATATGCCGGGGCCTCAGTAGTCGCTTTAGGTTGGCCTTTCTTGCTGATAGAGCTGACATCAACCGTTGTACTCCCGTAGTAAGCAGCGAGAAATGATGTGTCGTTGTATTTCTGAGGTGCCATCCCAAATTCGATCGAGCCGGGCATCTCGCCAAATTCGTTCCACCGGTAGTTCTTCCATTAACCCCATTCCGCCGTATATTTGAATGGTATTATCCGCGGCTCGACCTACTGCTTCTGACGCGAACAACTTCGCCATGGCGGCATCCTGGTTCGTCATGATTCCATTATCCGCTTTATCTGCGGCGCTCATCACCAGTAAGTCTGATGCTTTTAAATCGGTGGCCATATCGGCGAGTTTAAAAGAGGTGCCTTGAAAACGACCAATGGGTTGGCCAAACTGTTTTCTTTCTGCTGCCCATTTGGTGGCGAGTCCCAGTAGCCTTTCCATTTTGCCGCAGGCTGCGGCGGCCACCCATACTCGCCCCATTTTTAACCACTTTTCCGCTAAATCGAATCCATGGTGTTCTTCCCCTAGAATCTGTCCCTGTTCAACCTTACAGTTGTCGAAGGATAGCTGCCAGGTGTGATAGGCACGTTGGCTAGCACAACGAGGGCCACGCTGGATATTAAAACCGGGCGTGCCTGCGTCTACGAGAAAAGCCGTGACAAGTTTGCGATCACCTTTCGGGGTTTCTGTTAAACCTGTTTGAGCGAAAAGAATAGCAAAATCTGGTATGACAGGGCTGCTAATAAAATGTTTTGTGCCGTTTATGAAAAAATCACTGCCCTGACGGACTGCTTTGGTTTGCATGGACATGATGTCTGACCCTGCTCCGGGCTCTGTTAGGGCAAACACTTCCTTTTTTTTACCGGTGACGCAGGGTGACAGGTATCGCTCAATTTGATCTCCCTCGCACGCCATTAGTATTTCCGATGGTCGGTGCAAAAAACCGTGCAATCCATAACTGGTTTTTCCAAGCTCTCTTTCTAATAGTGCAAGGCATTTATAGTCTAGTCCACCGCCGCCTATGGCAGTTGGTAGATTGGGCGCATAAAAACCTTTTTCGATT
>JAALKB010000172.1 GCA_011088265.1 Gammaproteobacteria bacterium | reverse complement strand
TAGTCTACGTAAATAGTCCATACAAATGGTCCATGCAAAAACCCATCCTTAAACTATCACATTGTTACAGTTTGTGGATATAGTCTGCCTTGCAGCGTGCAATAGCGTGCAATTTTGAGTTAGCACCCCAATCTTATCGGAGCTCATTCCATGCCTCAATCTCCATTATCGATCAGCAATCCAAAAATCGATCCATCAAAGCCAATTCCAATGAAGCCGGATAATACGCCCGACAACAATGACCGTATTGAGATTGGGCCTACCGAACTTGCATATAATGAGTGGCAGTTGGCTGGATTAGAGTGTCCTGATCTCCCCGCCATGAGGCAATTTCGACGAGATCGACTGGTTGCTCAAATCAACCAAAGGGAGCTTGCCGGGGTATTGCTCTATGACCCGTTAAGCATCCGTTACGCAACGGATACCACCCACATGCAATTGTGGGCCAGCCACAATCCGTTTCGCGCCTGTCTTATTCTTGCCGATGGCCATATGGTGCTATGGGAATACGGCGGCTATGACTATATGTCATCCTATAACCCGCTGGTCAAGGAAGTCCGTAGTGGCGGGTCCTTTTTCTACTTCGCCACCGGATCCCGTACCGAGGAAAAAGCCGAGCTTTTTGCCGGACAAATCGATTCTTTACTACGGGAAAGATGCGGTAAAAATCGTAGATTGGCGGTGGATAAAATTCAAATCGCGGGGCTAAGGGCTCCGGACCACCTCGGTATTCAGGTCGCCGACGGTGAAGAACTTATGGAGATGACCCGAGCCATAAAAGGCCCGGACGAAATTAAAGCCATGCGGTGTGCCATGTGGGCTTGTGAACAATCCGTGGCGAAAATGCGGGATTTTACCCAACCCGGGCTAACTGAAAATGACATTTGGGCGGAATTACACAAAGAAAACATTAAGCGCGGCGGAGAATGGATCGAAACCCGTATCCTTTCCAGTGGGCCAAGAACCAATCCGTGGTTCCAGGAATGTGGTCCACGGATATTACAGAATAACGAAATTCTCGCCTTCGATACGGATCTGATTGGTTGCTATGGAATGTGTTCTGATATTTCCCGTACCTGGTTCATTGGCGATGGGCAGCCAACTCAACGACAAAAGGACATGCATGCCGTAGCCTATGAACACATTATGACCAATGCGGAACTGGTTAGACCCGGCGTCACACTGAAAGAACTGTCCTACCTGGGGCATCAACTGCCAGACATCTACATCAAGCAACGCTATGGGTCTCGTTTTCATGGCGTCGGCTTATGCGATGAATGGCCTGCGATAAAATACCCCATTGACTGGGAGGAACGAGGCTATGATGGCGTACTTGAGGCAGGCATGATGCTCTGCGTCGAAGCTTATGTAGGAGAAGTCGGCGGCCCTGACGGGATCAAACTGGAAGATCAACTTCTGGTAACCGAAGATGGCTTTGAAAATCTCACCCAATGCCCATTTGATGAGAAATTGATGTCGACCTGAATATCAGGCAGGATGAACGCTTGGATAAATATCTGGATAAATGGCCAAACAAACAATAGAACAGCTAAATCGTCTAGCTCACTGAGAGTAAAACCTGCTATTAAACCTAATAAACTTTCTAATATTTCAGTAGGGTTCTTAAAAAGTTAGTGGTAAAAAAGCTGAGTTAAGCTAAGCCGCTTCCGCGACGCCCTGACTCGGTCTACCCGTTGCAACCGCAGTAACGGTGGTACTCACAAACAGTTCACCATCGATGTCATGTTTGACGTGGTTGCTATCTTCTTTTAACTTAATTTCAATGGAAGAGGCCCCCGCCGCCACAGCCATGGCATAGGCCTGTTCTTTGGCAATACTCACCGCTTTTTCCAGAGCGACTTCCAGGTTTTCAAACTTCATGGGATTATCTTTGTGAAAGACATAGAAAATTCCAAACTCCGGCTGATTCACTGTCACGTGGGCAATTTGCACCACTGCTCCCATTACCGCTCCGATGGCATTCGCAGTCTCTGCATTGGGGGGCAAATGCAATTCCACATTCAGCTGTTTCGCGACTTGGGGGAAGTAATCACCAGCCGGACCGCCCACCGCTACGATGGGGTAATTATTGGCAAACTGTAAATCAAACAAAGGCTTAACTTTATTCGCTTCACCGGTTTTTAGAACAATATCCGCCAATAATTGCGTTAAATTTAATGATCGGGAATCCATCAACTTACCATGCTGATTCAATCCAGCTTCAATCAGCTTTTGGCTAATTTGCCGGGTCACTAGATCGAAGACATCCTGACAGGGGGCCAGGGCATCATCCTGTTTCCAGTTGCCACACCCATAAAGATGCCTCATCTGACGAGCCCATATTTTTGCACTCAACTCAGCCGCATTGGTGTCCCAGTGATCACTCATGCCCAATACATGGGTTGCATCGGAAGGCGTAAATCCGCTGTAAATCACCAGGCCTAATCGTTCCATTCTGGCAAGAGCTCTTAGCATTCCCCGGTCGGTATCCACCAGGGATTCGAGTTCAATCGGGCCGTTATGCAAGGCCTCCCATGCTCTGAGTTCAGTCTCATTCAAATTACGAATGAGTACTTCATTTTTTTGTAACAGTAATGCAAATCGATTGTTTCTTGGACTAGCAGAGGAAGCGAGCTGCCTTTCCAATGCCTTGACCACATAGGGATACTGGTAAGCCAACAAACTAACGGGAACTACCCGACGTTGGGAAATGTCCATTTTCGCCTTAAAACGCACCTCACTATCTCCACCAAGGCCAATGGAAAAAACCCGGATGGCTTCCACCATGGGTTGCCAATCGCCAATGCGAGCCCCGCCCTCACATAATTCTGGCTGCCCGTCGGTAACAATGGCGATGTCTGTGGTGGTACCGCCAATATCCACCACAATAGCATCCTGTTCACCACTAAGCGCACAGGCCCCCACCACGCTGGCAGCAGGCCCGGACAACACCGTGGCAACAGGTTGATGCAATGCGGTTTCTGCATTTACCAGGGATCCATCGCCCTTAACAATCATAAGAGGAGCGCGAATCGCTTTCTCATCGAGAATCTGTTTAACCGAATTGATTAATGATTGAATATATAAAATCATTCGAGCATTTAACGCTGCCGTTAACGCTCTTCGCGGAGCCCCCAAACTCGATGCCAATTCATGACCACAGGCCACGGGCTTGCCGGTTAACTCAATGACCAGGTCCCTTAACATTTTTTCATGGGACGAGTTTCGGGTACCGAACATACCTGATATGGCAAAAGCCGATACTTTATCTTTTTGCTCCAGGATTTTTTCCTTTGCATATTCCACATTCAAAGGCATGTTTTCCTGCCCCATGGCTGAATGTCCGCCGTCAAGAATCGTGATGAGTTCCCTGTCAAGAATGTCAAGAAGGCCGCTCTTTGAAACCTGGGTGTCGTTGTAACCTGGCAGCAGAATAGCTACCGGAGATCCTCTGCCCTCAACCACGGAGTTCGTGGACAAAGTGGTTGATAGGGCAACCAGGTTAACTGCCCCCATCAACTCCTGAGGCAGGTTAGAAATAGAATTCCCAATGCCAATTGCCAGATCATAACTGGTTGTTAGGCTTTTGTTTTTCGCCACAACATTCCGTTGATTATCAACGATTACCGCGTCGGTATAGGTTCCACCGGTATCGATACCTAATTGGTAAGACATGATTATGGGCTGTTAAATATAGTGGATAGGAATCAGTAAAAACTAAAAAAAACTCGGTGGAGTTACATTTGGCCAGTGGCATCAAATATCACACCCTTTCTGAAAACAAAGAGCCCGAAAGAGGAGGCTAAAAAAAAAACTCTGGGAAGCGCTTTTAACAAATAACAACTAATGGAAAACACCCAGCGAAAAACAACTGGCGAAAAACACCCAGAATCCGGATTTTAAAGGAATCCGAAAGCTTCAAATATCCCGTCTGGGTCCTGATGCGCAGCATAGTTATTCAGAAGCGTCACCCCCAGAAGCCAGTTAGGTTCCAAATACGAATCTCTCCCATAGCTAGGATATAAATCTTAGTTTCATGGAGGATAGAAACTGATTCATATGAAACTGGGCATGGGATTTATCATATAGGAAGTCTGCCCCAATCGGACAGGCTCGTCGTGCTGCGCAGCCGTTATTCATACAGGTGTTTTCTGGTGTACTGATGTGGTGATAGCAGGACTCCACCTTATATTCATGTTCACCAAACGCATCAACCGGACATTTCTTCAGACACGGTTGTTCAACGCATTGTCCACAAATATCCGTTAGGGTTTCTTTCTTCGCCCCCAGACCTTCCAGTTCATGGCGCTTTAATTCATGGGGTAAGGCAATCGCAAATCGGTATGCGTGCCAGAGTCCATATTCCTCATGGATCAGCATACCTAATTTGGAGGACTCAAGTCCTTCTGATTTTTTTGCCCAAGCCAGAAAAGGCTGAAAAGGTGGGCCACCAAATGGAAAAAATGCTTTACCACCAAGCTCCCTGGCCATGGAATTTCCTATTCGTAGGCTCCACCTGTCCAGTGGGTTGGGCTCACCATCAAGATATTCAGTGGAAGAACAGAAATTACCCCACAACGAAGATCCGGCATTACCAAAAAGCATCATTGACTTCCAATGCTTCCCCTCGGGAATATCACCGACATCATCAAAGACAAAACCTCCCCTTGCGACCAGGCCATGTGAAGCCGCGAGCTCCAGAATATTATCGATTATCGAATCAGTCATTGGAATTAAAAATTAATAGGATCAAAAATAGCGGAGTAAACCGAAAACACAAAACACATTTAAAAAAGCAGAGTACTAAAAATGGAGCATTCAAAATAGAATATTCAAAACCATGTTCAAACTCATATTCACATCTGTATTCTAGCCCATATTTAGACAACCGAAGTGGTTCCAACCAAAAACAGGAATCAATATCAATCAGGTCCGATCCTCGTATTGGGATTCCTCATTGACCTGCTCCTGAATCCACTCCATAAAAGCCAGCATAGCTAGAGTAGCGGGCTGATCATCCGGATAAACCAAATAATAAGCAAATCTGGATGGTTGAACAATATCGAATGGTTTTACCAATAATCCTCGATGGATATCGCTCTTAACCAATTGGCTACGCGCCAGAGCAACTCCATCGCCCTCGATGGCTGACTGCACCGCCATACTTGAGTCGGTGTAAACCGGGCCTTTACTGGCATCAACGCCATCCGCCTTGGCAGCGAGCAACCACTTTCGCCAATCACCATGTCCTTCGTCATGAAGTAAAACATGGTGCTTTAAATCAGAAGAGCAGCTTAACGGATGAGGCCCTGCCATGATTTTTGGCGAACACACCGGATAGATGCTTTCATCCAGCAGATGAATACTATGCAATCCAGTGTACTGCCCCGACCCGTATCGGATTGCCAGATCAATTTTCTCCCGCTTGAAATTTGTCAGACCTCGGGAAGGTGCGAGACGAAAATCGATATCTGGGTGAGCTTTGATGAATAACCCCAGTCTTGGCACCAGCCAGCGTGACGCAAAGGAAGGCAAAACCGTCACCGTCAACGTATTTTTATTTTCGTCTTCCATTATCGCTTCAATCCCGGATTGCAGCACCGAAAATGCCTGATCCACATAAGGCAGTAGTTTGCTTCCACCCGGAGTTAACTCCAGGGAGCGATTACCCCGTTTAAAGAGTGGATGATCAAGAAAAGTTTCAAGGGACTTGATTTGATGACTAACAGCGGCCTGAGTCACATTCAACTCTTTAGCTGCCTCAGTAAAGCTCAAGGAATGAGCCGCCGCCTTAAACACTCGTAAAGTCGTTAATGGTGGAAGTTTATGGTTCACTATGGATTATTTTTTCTAATGTGAAATATTAAAAATCATCGTTTGTTAGCAGCTGAAAATGGCTTTACATTATCCATCACAAGCTAAATCTAAATTAATTTCAGATCAAATTTGAACTAAAACAGATTTCTTGTCGATCAACAAGCTAACAGAGAAATTATTATGTCAAATTATTTCAATTCATACAAAGAGTCATTCTCGTTGGCGTTAACCCATTCCACGCCAACTTCCCCTAACCTGTCCGGTTTCATCAATTTAATAACGCGTATGGGACACGTCGTGTTAACCTGGCACCGACGCAGCAAGCAACGCAGGGCGCTGGCGAATCTGGATAGGAGACTACAAAAGGACATCGGGCTATCCACCGAAGAAGTGTTCGATGAGTCCAGCAAACCCTTTTGGATGGAATGATCTCCTTCGCACCTGATCAGAAACTACTCAGGAGTTGAACTAAAACCATTGCCCTGAAACATGAATAGTAGCCAACGAGATGGGTAATGGGTAACACAGGCAACAGCTGACTCAGATTCAATCTGAGTCAGCCTCATTCCCCGATATCCATACTATCAAATTTACCCCTACCTACACTCCTCGTTCCAGCAGTTCCCTGCGGGGATACATACCAACAATGACAGTGACTATCTTCAGAAATCTACTTTTCTCGTTTTCCAACCCCTAACCACACTAACTTAATCACCATCGCATCAGCATCCAAAAGCAATGCCGTATCCTCCTTTACGTTTGAATTAGCCCACTCTGGATCACGAAACGCCACCGAACAATCTCCAATACATCGAAATAAACAAAAACCCTCTCTGGTTTTATGAGCCCAGCTGCACTAAAGTATCTCAGGTTTAGCCCATGGGCCAGATTGACGAACCAAACTTGATGCGGCCCATGATCAGTCTCCCTGGTTTAAACCATAACTCTGCCCAGATTGACCGGATGACACCGATGACACAAAAACCCCGTGCCCTCAGCTCCAATGAATTCAGCAACGGAACCTCTGCGGATACTCCAAAACTGGAAATCCAGAATTCAGGCAATGTACTCACAATCCACTGGAATGATGGGAGGAATGACGGGACACACAGTCGCTACCATGCCATTTGGTTACGGGACAACGGCCAGGATCCGGACACCAGAGACCCCGGCAATGGTCAGAAATTAATTACCCTACAAAACATCCCGGCCGACACCGCCATCCGTTCCGCCACACTGAACCCGCAAAGCCAAATTGAATTCGTCTTTTCACCAGACAACAAACACACCCACATTGATCTGAACTGGTTAAAAGCTAACCGATACGATGACGTAGGCGACCCCACGCTGCTATCGGAAAACATAATCACCTGGGGCCGTGAACTTGCTGGCGACCTCCCCAGAACCACCTTCCAACAAGCCACCGAAGACCCAAAATGCTTAATACAGTGGCTGGAACACATCGACCGTCGGGGTTTCGCGGTCATGTCCGGCTTGCCATCGCAGTCTCATGTCAATCATTACCCTATACTCGAGGCCATCAAACTCTTGGGTTATGTTCGGGAGACTAACTATGGACAAGTGTTTGAAGTCAGAACCGAAACCAACCCGGTGAACCTCGCCTATACCGGTCAGGGACTTCAGGTCCACACGGATAACCCCTATCGAGACCCTGTACCTACCCTTCAAATCCTGGGCTGTTTACAAAATGAGGCGGATGGAGGCGATTCCATCGTGGTGGACAGCTTTCGTGCCGTGGAGATATTGCGCAAAGAGTCACCAGACTATTTCGAATTACTCTCCACCTTCCACGCTCGCTTCGATTATCAACAATCCAACGACATTCATCTGCATACCAGCAAACCTATGATCTGCACTCCCCAGGGACAGGTCACAGGCATACGATTCAACAATCGATCCTGCCACACCCTACGGGATATTCCTTTCGCCAAAATGGAGGACTACTATCGCGCCTACCGACGTTTCGGACAGATTCTCGAAGACCCCCAGCTGGCAGTAACCTTCAAACTCAATCCCAATGAACTCTTTGTCGTGGACAACACTCGAGTCCTCCACGGAAGAACCGCCTACAGCAGCACCGGGACAAGGTGGTTACACGGCGCCTATGCAGACAAGGACTCCCTGAAAAGCAGGTTGTCGGTACTTAGGCAGCAGTACTCAGACAGCGGCATCACCGCCCATCCTAATAACGCCTGAGACGATTTTTTGTCCCAGGGTCATATGGAAGATTATTGTCTGTAAAAAACCTCCCTTCGTCCTATCGAATCGCAGAACTATCCAGGCTATAGTCCTCCTACAGTTAACACTCAGCCCTTCACGACATGGACCCCGTAAGCATCACTGGAATCTGCCTTGCTTTAATCAGCATACTCGTTGCCGTTGCCCCCCCGAGTCGTTGGATCGCCTCTCAGTTTAAAAAAGGGAAAAAAGAAGTAAACCCTTCGAGCGTATCCACCACCTCCAGCCTAAAAACTGCCGACGAATCCGGGCCCCTCGTTCCCACGGTCCTCCGTGGGAACGCATACCAAAGCTAGCAGTTTCTGTGAATAGTGCGGCATAGACCACATCATTTTTCTCATATATGGGTATAATTTTAAAACCATTGAAAGGATCCCAAAAATAATGGCTCTTAGCCTAAGGGGAAGCCAATGGGGCCAGAGTTGTAGTTATTCCTTTGGTGTTGACCTGGTGGCATCTG
>JAALKB010000171.1 GCA_011088265.1 Gammaproteobacteria bacterium | reverse complement strand
CTATGGCGATATATAAAGTCCTCAAATACGTCTCTTTCCAATCTGCTCCGTGTTAGGACACCCAGAAAAGACCAATATCTGTCCCCACAGAGAATTTCGGGACAATTAGAAACCACCTGAATTCCCTATTCAGTCAAGTGAGCTTCTGAACCTTAGCGTTTTAATTTTTTGGTATCAGGTCGCGACAGGTGTGCATATTAGCTCCGACTAAAACGGGTCTAAAATCAGAAACCAAGGTAGGTATTTCTCGCAATTTTTCTTGCCCGACCTTTAGGGTTTTCCCAGCTATCCGGATCCCATTTTCGTTTAATTATCGCAAGCACATCATCTTTTAAATTCTGGTCGTCCAATTCCTGCTATCGCGTAGCCAAACCCTTTCCATACAGCACCTGTTCCTCACTGCTGCGGTCACGTTCTACGAGTTCTGAGAGGTTATTCGTAAACCATTCTTGCGCTACCGACGCCTCAAATTCCACACTAACGTAGGGATTCTTTGCCGGGGTTCTTCGGTATGGCATCAATGCAAGATGATGATCCTGCTGAGTTGGCCCTTTTACTCTGGCAAATTGTGGCAAATCCATGTGGGCTAATAGGCCTGAATCGCCAGGGGCCTGGTTTTCGTCAGCCATCATCATGAGCTGGATAATCTGCTCAGAGTCAACCCAACCAGGGCCGACTATTTCGCACATTTTCGAGATGAATTCGTCTTTGCACGCTACCAAATCAGGGCATTCTCTTCGAGTATCATTGGGATAAATTGACACCTCTTCCTCCTTAATTCTAAGGCGTATTTTCCCATAACCAAATGGTTTTCCCATACCTATCGTGTGACACAATTCTTCATTTCCTCCCCATTCCATTACCCAAAGAAGTGCCCCTAATTCAAACCTTCTCAAGTTGTGAAAACGCATTTTTCCATTGAACTTGACTCTCTCCACAATAGCGGTAATTCTAGATCTAACCGCCGGTCCCTGAGCAACATCGGGAACCGGGGGTGTGGCATCGGATCTAACGGGATAACGTTTCCAGCCCCTTATTTTAGCGTCATCATCCATAAAGGTTTTATACCTTTCAACTTTTCCCTTCTCTTCGTTTTGCTCAATATAGTTTGGATAATAAGACGCCTTGGGGCCATTTAGAATCGTCTCAACGCTCGTAGTTTTAGGGCTGCTCTGAAGGCAAACAGCATGGGAAAAACTCGCCCTTCCTTTTAATCCCAATTCGCCCTCGGAATCGTTGACGTATCCAAAAATCAAATCTGACAAATCCCGACAGGAAGGGTCCAGATGGTTCCTTGAAATATTTCTGATCCCATGATGAATCGAATTTTTATATGCCAACTTAAACATCTGAGATAAACCAATGGAGAGTACTTTCTGTCCCTTCATTGTAAAAAACACAGGGATACCCTTAGGGAAATAGAGAGATTGGTTTTGTTCAAGGTATTCCAGATGCTTACTTTCTTCATAAATAAATCGGAAATCAGCATAGACCAATTGATCTATTAAATGAACAGACTCCGATTCGGACTCATATAAAGACAAACTCTCGCTTTTTCCTAGGGTTTGGCTGCCCCGTAAAAATGATGACACCATCATGATCGCCATCTTGACCATCAAAAACAGCATCATTATCGCGCTTATTGAATGAAATATTGAGGTGCCCCTCTCCACTGCTAAATGCCTGGTACTTCTCTTCAGGATGAAGAAATTTATCTTTCCCATCGACTTTTTCGCTAACTATTTCCGAACGACATTTCTTCCTCAACTCCTTATGAGAAATTCGACAATGCTTACACTCTTCAATGATCCAGCGTTTTTCCGCGTCAAACCTCAACCAACCCGAACGTATGTCTCCCATGCGATCTCGATAGATGGGCTTGGCCCCAGCCGTTAAGTCCCTAATACCAAAACGCTTGTCGTCGACCTTTTGCATTTTACCGAAAGACACAATCTCAAAAACATTTCGAATCATGCCTCTCAAAGATGTTCCTGGAATCGCATATCGGATTTCGCCATTAGCTCGGGGCAACTCGAAGGGCTGAATCGTAGTTAGATGACCATTTCCGCCGCTCTGAGCTCCCCCCACAGCCAGAGGGCTGAATGTTTCTACCTCGAAGTTAATGATTCCATATAGACCATCTTGTAGCGGAATATCGTGACTGACATTCTGACTTTCCTGATCAGTAAATGCGATGGATTTCGAAAGTGGGACAAAATTGTAAGGTGCATGAATTTTCATTTTCTTACTCCACTTTGGAACTGGAAACCAACGAATCGGCTGGCACTTTCCTCAACATCCTGCCCATCTTCCATTGTGTGATAGACATCATAGTCAAGTTTATTAATTTTCCCTTTGGGTTCACTACTAGCCGTCATAGTAATGGGGTGTGGCAACATCGCCAAAAAACTTACCCGCTTTATCAGAACATTGATGATTTCATCTCCGCCCTCAGTTCTATCCTCAGTCTCATCTTCAACCTCCTCCATTTTCGTCACTTGAAACTCATGGCTCAGAGAAGGTCGAATATGATAGCTGGCCCTTTCATTGACGGAGAGTTCTGCGCTTAACAAGCGACCCAGGGCTTCGTCGTCGATATCCAGACCTGACTGTGTATTCAGAATCACCTTAATTCCTGATTGATAACAAACCCAGCCTTCGCAGAAGGTTTCACTAGCTAGAGTCCGACTTAATGAAACCCCATCAGTGTCAAAACAATTGAAGCGAAGTTTTCCCGGTCTTAACTCCGGGAGGCGCTCGTTACCTGCTAGCATTCGCAGGTTTTTATAGGCACTAATAATTCGATCATTCATTGTCGCTATTCTCCTCTTGCCGTGGACTGACGTTTATCCATTTCCCACCGTCGCTCCAATCGAGCCCAGGGCAAGAAAAATAACCGTGCCCCCGGCTCGAAGCCGCACCCAGGGATAACCGGCCCTCTGCAAGATCCTTTAGTGCAAGATGAAGCGCCTCCCTGGACTGTGAAGAGATGCTCTCTCCCCGGATCAAATCCACGTGTATCCTTAAAGTAAAGCTGGTTTTCCAAATCAGCTCTTCGCTAAACAACGCACCATCAATGGTTCCTCCAGTAAATCTATCAATGCTGTTGTGTTGCATTACTCCGATATCTTTCTGCACAAAGTCGAGATACACATCCTCAAATGTCAAAATCCCGGCCCTACCACTTTCTTCATCGTCAACATTGGCCTTCAAATCCCCAAACAACTCGACTACCCGCTCCCAGCGGGTTTGCTCATCGTCCATTGCCCATGATTCACTGTCCTCAGATGCCATACATTCGAGACGATGATAGTGGTACAACACGCGATGGGAAATGGCGCCCTTTAATCCACTTGCCGGAATCACTAGCATCCTTCTCTCAACATCAAAATTAGCTTTAGCGTCGCCCTTGCCGCTATCCTCACGTCCCCAGTGAATCACAGGTTCTGTAAAAACAGTATCGTCAGGACTATGCTCCATCACCACTGTGGGCGTTCCCGTTTGACCAAAACGCCAGTAATCCTCTGGTTCAAGGTCCATGGAAACAGTAACCGTATGTGGAATCTTCAAGACTTCTGTATCTCTCTCCACAACGTGCTTAAAATCGAATTCACCCGCGAGTGCACCTGGTAACCGACAGAAACGCTTCCAGCCCGAATCATCTTTCAGATTAAAACACTCCCATTTCAAAACCACCGTACTGAATTTTCCATATCCACTTCGCGTCCCCCTGCCAAGATGTATCGGGTATCTCAACATATCCATAATACGATCCCAGGAAGACGAGTTTTCTTCCTGACTCCATAATCGGATTTCAAAAGTAAAACGGCAACCCTTGGGAGCCAAAGTGGTATCAAACTTTGCTTGATCGCTGGCCACTCCTCTATTATTGATTTTTACCCGATCCCGCTGCAGGGGATGGGACTGTATCAGTCTTTCGAGAATGTAATCGTCACTGATGTGGCCCACTCTTCGTTCTACTGGACTATTGGTACTATCATGGATCAATGCAAAAGATACAGCTACCGCAGAAATACTCCCATTATTCTCAGATTCTGCGTAACCAAATAAATCCTGGGTTGATTCTCCCGGGTGTTTTTCGAACCAGGATTCATAACGATGGCGTAATACGCCGGCCAGTGTGGTTCCAGGAATGGTTGGTAGTCCGTTAGCGTCCCGAACAATTAGATTGTCGAAAAGGCTATCACTGGATCCGGTTGACAGCATAAAGCCAGATTCCGCTTCGATCTGACATCGGGCAACATACAACCATGAGCGCTCGTTTATTTTCATTGGTTACGCTCCGCTTTTCTCTCCTGTTTTTGCGCTACCTTCGCCGCCCTCCTTCCTATAATGGTCACTACATCTCCATGACAATTAATTTCTTTTGAGTCCAGTCGTCTTCTTAGCCATTCGGAGAAACTGATCATTTCGTTCCCTTCAAATGTTATCGCGCTCCAATCGGGGTCATCTTTTCCACAAATACAGTTATCATCCTCAAACAGCACACGAAATAGCTGAGATCGATCGGTTCGATAATTTATTCCGGCTTCCTTTACCCTCCCCCATTGACTGGGACCTGGCCCAACCCGATGCCCATCCGGTTTACCGGCATAGTCTCTCGCTTCTTTGTAACGGTTGGAAAGCTTCTTTACTGCTTTTTCAGCGAGAACAATATCCATACTCTTACCCTCTGCCGAGTTGCTCTGATTTTCTAGCCAGCTGATCAATTCGTGATCAGGTCTTCCAGTGTGCATCGATTCAGTTCTTCGATTCACCGGAGTTGGCTCACTGGAAAAATCCAATTGAGTTTCATTGAGAATAGAAGGGTTTAGTATCACCCTTCCAAGCCCGGATTCGATATAAAAACCAAGACCCCGACAAAGCCTTTTCAGGAAAACAGTACGATTTACCGCCGATCCAATCTTCACTGTCAAGACACTTCCCTTGGTCATCACCAGCCTTTCCAGATCATAACAACGACGCTTTGCGTTATAGGGACTATAACGGCGATAGTTCACAAAACTTCTCACTGGATCAATGCTGACCCCAGGCCACAGTTCCAGTCTTCCGTCCATACCTGAGGAAGAAATTGCCAAATCAGCAACCAATAGTAGCCGACACTCATCGCCAATAGTTTGAGAATTCTGCTCCATTGAGTCGGGTGAGTCGGGATGATCCTCCCACTCAACGCAAGCTCTTCCGTATTGCGCCGAACGAGATCGCCCCAGGAGTATTTCGCTATCAAAACAGGACTTAATCCGATCTGCAATCTCTGGTGTTTCTACATCATCATCAATCTCAATCCAGGACTCAAAACGCTGGCCTGCTTCTATTCCCTGGTAACCAAATAATTGCCCCTGTTCTGCTCTACCCGTACTAAAGTTAATCGCTGTTTTCATTCGCATAGTCATCCTGGGAACCAATCGTTCATAATTTCCCATAGACGTACTTTTAAACAAATATCCATCTTTAATCGGTTTAACCTGGTTTCCCTTCGGCCATCTCTCTTCGGTAATGTAGTTTTGGGCAAGACCATCCTCTCCATCCCCTTTTCTCTGATACATACAAAGCGGCATAGGGATACCCATTTCTCCACTTCCCGGGTGCACCAAAAAACCATTTCCGAAACGAACCTTTCCGGAATGAAACACTTCGTATCCCTGGTGTTTTTCCATATTGGAATAAAGTCGGGACGCGCACCATCCTAACAAGGCAGCACCGGGGATGTAGTCCAGGGAACCATGGCTACCGAGAGTTGCCGCTCGCTCGCTAAAAACCAGATCATCCCGGGAAGTAATGAGTAATTTATATCGCCTCATCCTTTCTCCTCCAAGGATAGGGTCGCTCGCCCGAACCCCCGATTCCGATTACTACCGATCGCAGGAATTAAATGACAGGCTCGTTTCAGAATCTCCGGCCAATGGGCAGAAATTACCATTTCATGCTCTTCCGCTTGACGCAACTGTGCAATTTCCGCAGTCAAAACCATAGGGACACAAACCTCAATACTCCGTAAGCTATGTTCTTTGGCAACCAGGTGGGTATGATCAATCGCCGTCGAATGCAGCTCCCTAAAAAGCGATTTTCTTAGCCCCGAGCGAGGCTCATCAGATAAATATCGTTCAACAGCAACAGGGAGTCTGGCATCTGACACCCTTAATATCCCCGATCTTGAAAAAGACCTTGGAGTGGGACGGCTTTCGCTCTCACTCATTCCAGGCGTACCAAATAAAGCCCGTACCATAGAACCTGCGGGAACGGGGGAATCGTCAAATTCACTTTCTGACAAACCCGGCTGGTCGCCAGAGAAATCGCTCAAGCGTCCCCAATCCTGCAACCGGTTGACAGCGTCTCGCAACAATCCCTTTAACATTTTCCCCGAAACAAAAGGCATACCGTATTCATTGCGATCAACCAAAGCGTCCAGATGCGCGCCACTAGCCTTACCCGTACCGTGGCGCCAATAGCTATGAATATCTACTGTCAACAGACATGTCCTACTCATTTTGCAAAACCTCTTGATTAATCGTCTCCCGGTTCGATGCCATCATGCCGTAAAGGTCCCCCAAGAAAGACTTCCTTAATTTCGCCCCATCCTGCGGACCAAAAGGTAAACCTCCGGTTCCAAAGCCTGTGATCAACCTATTCGCAATTTGATCAAAGTTGATTAATTCATTAGAGAATAGTGTCGATGTCTTCATGTTATTTCGCCACGCATTCCACACGCGTTCGGTCTCATAGAGGTCGGAATAAAGCAAGGTCTGTAAATGCCGGCCGGGGCCTCTCGCCATTTCCCTTTTTCGAAACAGAGTTTCCACTAATTTAAGATCGTCAATTTGAGGCAGCGAACCTTGGCCATTCACTCCGTACGCTCCCAGAGTGAGCTGAAATTTGTCCCCATTTTCATGAACCATTCGCATCTCCCGCTCAACCAAATCTGTATACTTATCTATAAAAGTCGATTTCACCTTATAAAAAGCCAGACTTGCGGGAGGAGCATACCGGTCGCTTGAAACCCGTTTCGATGTTTGTTTGGCGTGTTTGCAAAGAGACTCGCAAAGTCCATATCCAAGATAAAATGGCTGACTCGCCCGAATATAGGCAATTCCAGCGCAGGCGCTCATTTTTGTAATGTTCTCACTTTTTAGCGCCCCAGCAAGCGCCCCCCGAAACGAAGAAAACACCTTTTCAGTCTGGTCTTCAAACTCTTTCAAATACGTTTGGCAGAAGTCCATCGCGAGGTCGGCACGCACAATTACCGTAAGATCATCTCCTCCCAAAATTAGCGGTCGGATCGGTAGCACATATTTTTCACCGAAAGCGTGCTTAAGAATAACTTTCTCCATGGCTACTTTTACCGCATTCACAGTCGCGAGTTCGATTCCCTGAGAAAACTCATACATCGCATCGGCAAAACCATCACCTTTATGAAAAGCAGCTTCCAGTTTCATCAGAATCTGTCCCAAACCATTACCATCCGCATGAATCACTCCCACTACCGTATGTTCCTTCCCACCCTCTCCTAACCTGGAGTTGAATGGGAAAGCCATCCCATAACGATCATCTTCAACGTCTGATTCAAGGTTTCTAGGGAAGCGGTAAAGACGTCCATCTGATTCAGCAGTTTGCGAAGCATTCGGCAAAAACTTCGTCTCAAGATTGATCCGTTTTCCTTTCAATAACTCTCTTTCTCTCTTCTGATTAGAACTATCTGGACCCAGCTTTGCATCACTTGCCGCATCGACCCAAACCTGCTTCCCAACTGACTCTGGACGAAGGCGTACCGCCGGTCTCCCTGTTCTTGGAGCGCGAATAACCAAGGGACCCGCCTCTGGTAAAGAACAAGGGGGTAATTGCTTCATCCCATGCAAAGTTTCCCTTGCCCTGGCGAACGCCAAACACTGATCCCCGCCTACTTCCAGGGCATCTTGAAATTCCAGGCCTGGAATGTAGCCAGGAACGATAAGACGCCACAGCCTGCGAAAGATATTGGCCTCACTCTTCGAAAGAAAAAACAGCCCAAACCCACCGCCGCCACGGCGGGAGAAAAAATAGTCACTCTCTTCCGTTAGACCCAACTCATTTAAAGCCTGATCCAATGGACCATCACTAGCCAAAAGCAGCTCAAGTAACTCGCTCGCCCCAACCATCTCGGCCAACTTTCCACCGTCAAAGATATACTGCTGAATCCCTGCTGATTCGAACAGATAAAAAAACCATTGTTTCTTCCGTTCAGCCATATTATCAAACCCAAAAATTTATCAGTGAATACGCTTCCATTAATCGTAAGCAGGAAATTACATTCAAACCACTTTAAATAGAGTCCTGTTAAATAGAGTCCTGAGCGCATAACAGGTGGCGTATTAGCCAGATCTCTATCCTCACCAATTCGAATTCGCGAAAGCTCCTTTATTACCATCGCGCCAAGCCCGTTCCTATGACTTCAGAGGTAGGTAGCCATTATGCCCATTGTCAAAGCACATTAATGTGGGATTTACCACACAAATACGAATTAAGTGGCTCTACCCCCTTGTTATGATTACAATTTGGTGCCAGGTGTAGCTAGTCGTCCCTGAAGAACCCGAAAAGGCTACATATCCAGTATAAACTGGA
>JAALKB010000170.1 GCA_011088265.1 Gammaproteobacteria bacterium | reverse complement strand
ATTAACATCGACATGACACCGACATAAATCAATGCGACAGGTAAAGTTGCGAGTCTTTCTGTGGGCGCTATTTCAATGCCAACAAGGGCGGAACTGGACATCATCATTGAAATGCTGGACAGCATCAAGGCCTGACACACGGCCAGCAATAACAGATTTTTTTTCATTTATTAAAATCAATTGAATCCTTCGGATCCAAGGTTATAACATCGACCACTGGAAACGATAGTTATGGAACGACAGTTATAACGCCTCTGCCTAAGTCTGCCTCTGCCTAAGTCTGAGTGAATCAACCTGAAGTGAGAAATGATCAGAGTCAAGGTGCAGAATCCTCACAATAGTCGAGTTAATAACAGGTTATTACGAAGTTTCTTAACACCGAAGTTCACTCTTTCTCATTCAAGATGGCTCATTCAAGATGGCCATTCAGGACTTTTGCAGAGATTCCCTGAATATCATAAGTGTGGATATCCAGATGCAAATAAAACCAGATGAAAACAATGCATATCCATTAATCCTTTTGATGCTTGCGAGTGATACTCGCTAGGATAACATCTTATCGACTACTTACTACTTATGCTGAGTAGCACAAATTGAATTATACGATGCGAGTGACTCGATGCGCAGCAAATATGCCATATTTTCGTCAGTCTGGGATATAATCCGCGCTCCTGGGACAGCACTGAAAGATACATCATCTTCCCCGGGTACCAGAATCTACAATCACTGGACAGGATAAATCTCCAACTTTTAACTTCAACTTCGAACTTCATGGAACTATTAGACTCTTTTTACAAACTAGTGCAAGTCATTCTTGTTGATCTGGTACTAGCGGGAGATAATGCCATTGTGATAGGGCTCGTCGCAGCCCGTTTCACCAAAGACTACCGTCGAAAAGTCATCTTCTATGGTGTCGGCGTTGCAGTTTTGCTACGCATCATTTTCGCCCTACTAACTGTTCAGTTACTCCAGATTCAAGGGCTGCTACTATTCGGCGGGGTGTTATTACTCTGGATTTGCTGGAAACTCTGGCAGGAACTCCGAACTCCCGTTGCTCTGCCCGAAGAACTTGATGAAGACGGCGAGGTTAAAGAAAACCCACCGTTACTCTCGGCTATTTCCCAGATCATTATTGCCGACCTATCCATGTCCCTGGACAACGTGATTGCAGTAGCCGGGGTCGCAGATGGAAATAATACCATCCTGGTTATTGGCCTAACGTTATCCATTGTGTTCATGACCGTTGCCGCATCTTTTTTGGCCAATGTCCTACAAAAACACCGATGGATTGGATACGCTGGTTTAGTGGTGATACTTTATGTGTCGATAAAAATGATTACCGAGGGGTATATTCAGATATTCGGATAGCACTTTAATGCGTATTTACGTAAAATAAACCCCGTTTCTAGCGAGCCTGTTATGAAGTAATTTTATCATCTCATTGGAGAATAGAGTTTACTTATTTCGTTATTTATCATATTCGCCTTTAATTACAATTGCACTGTTTCTTTGACATGTCGATGAAAAGTTTTGTTACCCCTAAGCGAGTTACATCGCGTTTAAAACAGTTTTTACGAAATGTATTTTTACCGATATTCATTTTAGCCACTCTCACGCCTTTTGCATTTGCGCAAACCGATGACTATACATCTGCATACATTGGCTACCATCTGAATAATTTTGAATATTCAGAAAAAATATGGACTGAGTTGGCCAAAAATGGCGACATGAACTCCCAATATGCCATCGGGGTCATGCAGTTGCGGGGTGAATCGACTAACTCTAGTCCCAAGAAAGCGTTTGAATGGTTTAGTATGGCCGCTGAACAGGGTCACTCAACTGCGATGTTCAATGTTGGCGTGGCTCTCTGGGAGGGTTCTGGCGTCGAACAGAATAGGGAGGAAGCGCTGGTATGGTGGGAACAAGCTGCCAATAAAGGAGACAGTGGCGCTCAATTCAATCTTGGACTTGCCCATTATCTGGGAGAGGAAAAACAACGTAACATTGAGGTTGCCGCAAAGTGGATCAGCCTTGCAGAACAGCAAAATCATCCTGAAGCGAATCGAGTACTGCAGGCGATCATAGACGAAAATCCGGGTGTTACATCGAAAATCGTCTCTCAGGGGACCGTTGCGCAACCAGATAATCAGACGGGTAGTGAAATCGCTGCTCCATCGACGGTGGAAATTTCCTCTCCGGAACCAGCTGAATCGGAACCAGAAGCAGTAGTAACGACCGATCAGCCTGAAGAAACCCCACCCTCTGATACCCAAACCTATTGGAAAACTTCACTGGCATCCGATCTGAGATCCAGCCCAAAGAAGAATGCCCCGGCTTTCCTGCCACTGCCTGCTGAAACACCAGTGGATGTTATCCAAACCCGCGGTCAATGGTCCAAAGTCACCCTACCTGAGGGCCTGAAAACCTGGATTTATAATAAGTATCTAATTACTAACGCAGATTCTGGAACGGTCAACGGAACTAACATTCGTGTACGACCTAATGCTTCCACTGATAACGCGACCTCACCACCACTTGGCATCTATCGGAATGGGGATGAAGTCAAGGTATTGAATCAATACGAAACATGGGCTCAAATCCGGGCACCCAAGTATATCGGTGGATGGATACCCACTAAGAACCTGGTCAGTTATAATGATACCAAGGAAAATCGCCAAGCACTTTGGGCACTTCGAGCTGGCGAAGGCCTCTAAGAAATACTGACCGATGAAATTTTGTTACCCTTTCCCAATCAGGGTGCCGCTATTGCTGATTGTACTCAGTTTACTCTGGCTTGTTAATCCTGTTTCCGCCTCTCAACTTAACGAAATCAAAACACTTATTGCCAGTGGTGATCTTTCAGATGCCCTTGCATTAATAAAAAGTGAACTATCTATCGATCCAACCAATGGCGAAATTGCTTTTCTTGAAGCAACCATTCTAGAAAAAAAAGGCAACGTCGTAGAGGCTATTGATCGTTACCAGCTACTTACGGATACTCATCCAGAGATGCCGGAACCCTACAACAACCTCGCTGTACATTACGCGAACAACGGTGACCTTGATCTTGCTATTGAGTCATTAGAAAGCGCTCTGGGAACCCATCCGAGCTACGCCACTGCGTATCAAAATTTAATATCCATTTACAATCAGATTGCCAGTCAATCCTATCGGATTGCCCTTAACTCCGACGCTCCCCCGGAATATGCGCAACTCACCTCCATGACCGAGGCATCTTTTATTGGTTTTCCGGTTTCTAATGTGGTGATACAGGAAGAAACGATTGAAGAAGCGGCCCAGGAAGAAGTTATTGTAGCCAGCAACGACACAACCCAACCTATTGCTGAGCCCGATGATATTCCATCCCAGGAAGATACAACCACACAAGAGGGAAGATCTGATACAGAAGTATCCGCTACGAATGAGCCTGTGGATATCACATCGGTGACACCCGATAATCCCGATAGTGAGACATCAACCCTTGACACGGAACAGACCGATATAATCGATGTCGAAGTAGCTGTATCTGAGATCGATACTCAAATTGGCGATGCTAGTGATGAACAGATAGAAGAAGTTGTAGCAGGTAACGACAGTGAAGTCGTTGTTCAACCTACAAGCGACGAAGTGACCTCTGACACTGCCCAGCCAGAAGCTAATACCAGTGTTATCAGCTCAATCAGTGATGATGAGATTTTGCAGAATCAGCAACTGCAACAGCAAAAGAATGAAATTATAAAACAGCTGAAGCATTGGGCGGAGTCATGGTCTAGTCAGTCCGTCGACGAATACCTCGCCCACTATTCTGGTAATTTCGTTCCGAGAGGCATTTCCACACTGGAGGCATGGAAAAAACAACGGGAAAGTCGCTTACTTTTGAGAGATTTTATTAATGTAGATATTTCCCAGTTTAACGTGGATATTACTGAGAACGGCGAACGGGCAACCGTGAACTTTACTCAACACTATAAGTCCAACGTGTTCGAAGACACGATACGGAAGACTGTCGAGCTAGAACTGTCTGGAGAACAGTGGCTGATTTTAAGCGAACAAATTTAATTGACGAATACAATTTAATGGCTTCTTTTAAACCATTCTTCACTTTTCTACTCTGCGCGTTACTTACTCTTTATACTCTGGCATCTCATGGAGTATCCGAATATGAAAATGAGGTCATTTCTTCCATTGAAGCAATTGAAAAAGCGGATATCAATCGCTCGATAAACTCAATAAGCGAAATTGTAAAAAAATATCCGAATAGTAAACTGGGGCATTTAATGCTAGCGGATTTACTATCAGTAAGAGCGGGATCCAGCGAACTGGTCAACCGGTTTTCCCAGAACACGAAACAATTGATTGGACTCAGGGATGAGATAAGACAAAGGTGGGAGTATCTTAAACACCCTACCCCGCCTACCACGGGGATGATCCCTTCCAGTATTATTCAAACCTCCCAGGACCAGGAATATGTCCTTATCGTGGATGCCAGTAGAGCCAGGCTCTATGTGTACAGGACAACCGATAAAAATTATGAGTATGTAGATAGTTACTTTATGACCCTGGGTAAAGGTGGTATGGATAAACGTAAGGAGGGAGATACCAAAACACCGATTGGAGTCTACTTTGTGACTGGTTATATTCCCGGCGAAACCCTACCCCCCCGATACGGACCCGGCGCTTTCCCAATTAGTTACCCAAACGAACTGGATCGCATCCATCAAAAGACCGGATACGGAATTTGGATTCATGGAACAGAGCCAGAGAACTACAATCGAATTCCCTTAGCCAGCGATGGCTGCGTTTCCCTTAGCAACGATGAATTTCTGGATATAAAGCAATACATTAAAACCGACGGCTCGACCCCTGTCATTATCGCAAGAGACTTTGACTGGGCTGATCCAGAGACCATCGAGGAAAACCGAAATCAATTTAGTGCCATTATAGACAAATGGAAGGACGATTGGGAGAGTCTGGATCTGGATCGGTACCTATCTCACTATTCCAACGACTTATTTGACAACGGCCAACATGACTATCAAAGTTGGGCTCACCACAAAACCCGGGTGAACTCAGGCAAGCAATTTATCAAAGTCAATATCAGTGAATTGAGTATATTTTCCTATCCGGCGGAAAAGGAAATCGTAGCTGTAAAGTTTAAGCAGGAGTATGAAAGCGATACCTATAGCAGCGTATCCTTAAAAAAACAATATTGGTCCAGGGCTTCAGATGGTAAATGGAAAATCATCTACGAAAGCTAAAATCAGATTTCTTATCTCTTCTCCAGTTCTCCTTAGATGGCAGGTCCAGCAGTAATTAGCTTAAGGGCTTATGTTAACTTTTAGCGACGATGTTCTTTTCAAGCCAAATAATGAGATCATCAAGGATCTTACTCACTTGAGATTCCGTAGGCATTTTCACTGAATGAGGTAATTCGACAGTGATTACAGGGATGTTTTTTTGTTCCCCTGCATACCGCCCCAATGACCCGGGAAATGTACCCAATTGCTTACCTTCCAGAATACCCAGACTGACAGGAGCATTACTGCGGTCCTGTGCATCATAATCTACAAGATTATAGGGAGCGTGAACTGTGATAATGATGTCCGGTTTCAAAAAATCGATTTCCTGAATAAGCCATTGAGACTCAGGTTCACTGGCCGGGTTTCTCCCAGGAAATTTTCTTTCTGATCGTTGTGCGAACTTTCGCCAATAGTCGATGGCTAGATGATGCCAATTCGGAGTCGGAAGGTTTCGATTTAAATCTACTCCATTCGCATTCGTGCGCGTTGGGGTATCATTAAAGAAACCATCGGGATTAACCAATGGCACAATACGCCAATCACCCAGGTTCCTGCCTTTTTGGGATAATTCTGACATCCAATAAAATACGGACCCGACCGAAGTAAGTTCGTCTCCATGGATTCCTCCCAACAGCAATACCCTTTTCCTAGAGAACGAATCGTCTTCGGATAAAAGGTCTGTATAAAATATGGGTTCACCGTTAACTGATTTAACATTTGCGGTATGAAGCGCCGAATGTAAACAATGCCCAAAACTGATGATAGGTAGTGTTTTGTGAATTCTGTCGCAAAAGTCGATATTTCCCGATGACCTGACACTATTGTATAAAGGCGTATCAAAAGCTAGTTCTAATTCCTCCAGAGATGGGCCAGATATCGGAGGAGACTGAATAGTATGCTCATCGATAACACGATAGAACGACTTGAATTCATAAGCCATCAGACGAAGGGGCTTTTCCGGACCAGATGGGCTGTCAACGGCTCCGGAAACTATCTCCGGTGTGAGATCTTTCGACGCCGTGAGGTCAACGATTTCCTCTTGGGATTGAATATCCTGATTCAGGATATCTGGCTCTTTCGTCATTACGATATTGCCACTTAGGGTTGTGGAGATATCTTTCGTTTTTTCGGGCTTACTGAGAATGAATAGACTAAATGATTTATACTCAAAGGAGCTGTCAGTGATTTCGTCCCCGTTATGATACCCTGCACTGGAATTCCCATGCATCGCTTCCTGTTGGCATGCGGCAAGCAGTAATATAATGCCCAACTTCACAGGCAACATCTTGCCTGTCAAAGGGTATATTTTATTTACTGACACATTCATCAAATATCAATCAGGGTGCACAGATGTTACGTTCCTACTTCCCTATATCACGGTTAAATAGCACTAATCCCAAAGGCAGAAACTGGCAAAGCAAAACTTCATTTCCAACATCCTGAGGTACATTTGATTTTATCATTCAATAGCCGCTATACAACCAGCAATCTTGCAAATAAATTCATGTTCACACTGACACTAAAAGAGTTGTTTCTACGTTAATTCTGTAGAGTTCCCCCAATCGTTCCCAATACGTCTCAGGGCCAATTCCTTGTCTGCGTCCAGGTCCCCCGTTTCCAAATCTGAAATTTAGTTACTATTAGTATTGTCAATTTACCAAACCATCCTTCGAGCCAAGAGTACGTTCCTCATGGGGAGTGCGCCCAAATACCAGACGATATGACTTTATGAAGTGTGAATGGGACGAAAAACCTGAGGCGATAGCAACCTCAAGCCCTGAGCGAGAGGTATTCAGAAGAAGCTGTCTGGCATGCTGCAGTCTGAGAGTAATATAGTAACGTTGGGGAGTGGTATTTCTGTACCTCTGGAATAGTCGCTCTAACTGTCTAAGTGAAATAAAAACATAATCGGCAAGTTCATTAGGGCTAAGGGGGTCTTCAATATTCTTTTCCATTAATTCAATAACCAATGCCAGCTTTGGAGAAACTCGAATAAATTCATTTTTATCCGCCATCTGTTGCTGGTCATTGGACGTCCTCAAGCGATCGTGCTGGCACATTTGCGAGATTTGATTGGATATTTCGGGGCCAAAATCCAGTTCGGCTAGTCGAAGAGCCATATCCAGGGCAGCAGTTCCTCCAGCACAGGTAACCCTGTTTCGATCATGCTCAACCAAACTACCAGTAACGTGGCATTGCGCGAATAATTCTTTAAAAACCGGGATATTTTCCCAATGAATAGTGCATCTATAACCATCAAGCAATCCTGCATTCGCAAGAATGAAACTTCCAGAGCTGACGCTTCCCATTTCGGTTCCTGAATTCGCCAGACTCCGTAGTTTCCCCATCATGATAGGGTCATTCATATGTTGACCATCGTTTGCTGAAACAACCACGAGTCGATCACACCCATGGACATCCATCAACGCGTTATCCACAGTAAAACTAAACCCGGCGCTGGAATGCACATCGTCTCCGTTCCATGAAGCTAATTTCCATTGGTAGGCCTGATACTTGAGAAACCGGTTAGCATTTCGTAGAACATCGATAACACAGCTAAAAGACAGTAGAGAGAAATGATCGCATAAGAGAAACACAATCTGTTTTTGAGATTCGATCTTCGGCATCTCTACACTAACGGAAATCCGTACTCTGGGGGAGCTCGATCCCTATCGATGGACAGGACTGCATAAATGATATCCACAGACAGATGGAATAGAAAAAACGCTATGCAGTAGGAACCGGAACCACATAGCGTCTTGGGTGTATTTTGATATTAGTCGTAACGCTAGCGAATATTACTGGCCAATTAATGTTTTCGCCTGTTCAACTCACTTTTCTCTTTCGATTCTTCCCTTGAAACTGAGTTGTTCGTTAATGATCGCAATGTTCTCTGCATCCAGCTCAGCGATTTGCTTAAAGGTAACAATTCCTAGTCCATGCAATTTCTTTTCCAGAACAGGACCAATACCGCTTATTCGGGTTAACTCATCGGGCCCAGTGTCCAAATCATCATTGGTGTCGTTAGACAACAGGCTAGCCTGCACATTTTGAGATTCAGAGAGTGGAACATCGCTACTAAAAGATTCATCCTGGGCTCCATTTTCAGCTTCTAATTCACTTTCCCCAGCAACTACCTGCTCAGTCACGGAGTCTATAGAGCGTACCTCTTCATTTTGCTCTGTGCTTGTCGCAGTTTCATCAGGTTCAACTGACGCAAAAGTTGATGCAACCGCTGGATTTGACTCTTCTACGTAACTACCCGACTTTTTTCTGAAATAGTTTTTTATTCAGCACCACAAACAACAAAGACAGGTCATATTTCTGCAATTTTTCATGTCAGACAT
>JAALKB010000007.1:37051-45611 GCA_011088265.1 Gammaproteobacteria bacterium | reverse complement strand
CCTTTCAACTTTAGAAACCAGGATACGAAGAGTTGCGATTAAAAGAAACTAGCTAATTTCGCCCGAGGAATGTGCTTTCCAAAGTTTCACTCAGCACGACATTTGTTTTCAAAGACAGTCTGTAAAACATCTCGTTTGTCTCTGGTTATATTATTTTCCGACTCCGCCAGAGACTTTTCGTACTTTTCTAGCCTGTCCTGGATCGACTTGCAAATAGCACTTTGTTGAAAATTGTCCTTTGAAGCAGCTTTTTTGTTCCCGTCTCCATCTATGGGTTCGCTACCTACTTGACCACCTTCCTCTATCCGTTTCTCCAGTTTAGAGATAGTTTTATTTAGGCCTAAAATCACTTTCTTAAGGGTTTTTAGTTCAGCATCCTTATTTTTTATAGTATCTCTGGCATCCTGTAGTTCGACTTCAAGCAACTTTAGCTTTATCACTAAGTCTATTGTCTCTTCATTATTGCCGGTTGTTTGCTGCTCAATGTTATTTTCAAGTACCAGCACTCTTTCCATGAGAACCTCTGTCACCGGCGATTTTCTACCTGAAACTCTAAAGGCCAAAGTGCGGGTTTTTTTGGTTTCTACTCGACGGTTAGTTCCTTCCTCTTCATATTTCCTAATGATGGTAAGATTTCCTGAGACAGTAAGACCATCAAATGTTAGTTCGAAACTTCCCCGATCACTCTCACCTTTCAGAATGTTTCCATCCAAATAAGCATCATCAAAAGTCAGATCGCGAAAAGGAATAGAAACATTAAAACCGGACTCCCTATTTTCAATTAGCCAGACGATAGATTTTCGGGGGGCATCTTTCCCCAACACACCCGCCAAACCAACAGTATCTAGCAGCGAACTGACTCCAGAACTTTCTTCACTGACCACCCAGGCACCAGACATCATAAAACCTTCACTATTTGCCATCGAATTGGAATGCATAAATGCAGTCATCCCACCACATAATAATATGCGAAAAATTTTCAACACAACTGAAAACAAAGAGTTCGTTTTTCTCATTTGATTACTTTACGAGGCTGATGATATCGGTTCTTCTTCGTATTTCGGAGATGAACATTGCAATTGTGTTTACTGGATAAACAAGTAGTAACCACCCGAAAGGAATAATCAGAAGATGATTTAAAGTTAGTGGTGACATCAGTTCAGGATTGAGCCCACCGAGTTCGGTTTTGGCCAACTCGTATGCTTCGCTAAGCCCATAGGAAAAATCCAGCAACCATGATCCGAGAACAAAAACCATGAAGGCAAAAATAGCACCAAAGAAATAGCAAATACCGATTTGTAGCTGAATGAGCTTCTTGACATTAGCAGTCTTAAAGCCACTAACCCGCATCAACCCATAGTTGGTTTTCCGGTGTTCGATAACGGTTAAGACCATAAATAGATATACCGCAAAAATGACAAAAGCGAGAAATAAAACTAGCGGTGTACTCACCCACTGCAGTACTTTGTTTAGAAAACCTGCTCTGCTCAGACCTTTGCTGTAAGATCTTTCAATGAGAAAGTAAGTTGCCGGATTTTCGTCACCGCCAGCGAGAGACTCGATGGCTTCTTTTGTTTCATGTAGCCTGGATAAGCCCTTCGTGTATGCATGAAGATTAGTCACTCCCTCAGAAAAAATATCGATTTCCAGAACATCACTGGATTCACAATCCTGAACGCTGTGAAAGTTTGGAAATCCCCATTTATTTGAGTACCTCGAATTTTGATCGCAGAACAGACTCAATTTGTAGTGATCATCGATGCCATACTGATTGGTTTTGATCGTATTAACAACCAATCCTCCAGCCATCGACTTTAGCGTATTGATATCATCAACCGATCCACTTTCCAGTAGACAGCGTTCCAGTTTATCGACCGAATCTACCAAAGGCTGATTGTTAGCGTTACCCTTTATAAAGTCTATTTCAACACTCCATCCATCATCCACAACGCTTTTTGAGTTAATGTCCCTACCAAGACACGCTTCGAACAGAGATAGTTTTTCATTATCAAATGAGCCATCAGAGCTAAATGACACATCAGACACTACCTCCTTCGAATCCCCTTCCAAATAGGGTAGAAATATTTGACTGGCAGGCAGCTTCGTGGATTCCAGTTGTGCGTTTACCAGCATTAACAAATCAGTCTCGAAAGGAAACAGAAATAGATAGTCACTATAGGTTGGAAAACTATCCATCCAGGTAACCTGAAGGGGAATATACATGGATGGCTGGTAGTTCGAGTTTCCGAGCAATGGGTATCGCCACTCACGGTCTGAGTGATAATCCTTGGGCAAGTATTTCACCCACAGAAACCGATGGGAGTAAATATCCAATTTATCAGATTGCTTTTGGTGTTCCTCATAAAGCGCTCGATTTCTATCAGGAACAGCGAACTCATACTGGCTTTGTATACCTCGATGATTTTGATCATCATCAAGTGCCTGCAGGTATTCCTTAACATTAAAGTACTGGGAAAAAACCTGCTTATTTATCACTATGGATAAGGGAAATTTGCTCTGCTCTTCTTCGCTATACATCCCTACCTGATCAAACATTGCTTTCCATAATGGATCCTGGGTCGAAACTCGTAATCCTCTGGGTTTATAGGAATTGTCCTTATTACCCCGGCCTGCAGTACTTCCGCTGGCGGAAAAACAGCGTTCCTGCTTCGAATCATAGCCCTGTTCGCACCAAAATCGATCATCAATCCACCAGGATGAAAAGTTCTTGTCGTTAGGAGCAGACTCTTCCACTGGATAAGCTGTCACTTGATAATCGCATATCCTTTTTTCGTTTGCGCCCAGCTTTTTTTTGCATTCCTTAGTGGAGGTAAAACTATTTCCTGCCAATAGTTCAAAACGGTCCCGGGTGATGTAGTTTTGGCGACGTGCAGGTTTGATTAGAATACTCGCTCCTTCTGACTCCAGAGCACCAACAACGGTTTCGGAGATTTTAAGATTGAGGCCGGAAAACGCTGAGGAGAAAAATAGACCGGTCAGCGTAATTGCCACAAAGAACAGGACAAGCCAGATAAAATCATTCTTGCCATGGTGATACCTCGCGGAACCCAGCACCGGAGTAGAATCGAAGACTTCCTTTCTCGCGAGGTGCCAGTGAATACTGCTTTTACTTTTCATGCTAGTCCGTTAGAGCGAATTAACTGTTATAAACCTGATTTATGAACCTGATTGAAGAATGGAATTTTCCAAATACAAACCACCCATCTTAATCACAATCAACCAAACTGACCCTGTTCTCTGATATCTCTATATGCCAAGGCGCATTCAGAATTTCTTTTTCGTCCTCATGATGAGTAACCCAGATAAAACATCGGTCACTATCAGCTCCCATCCATTCAGAAACCAATTCGAGGATGTCTTTTCGGGTGGTTCTATCCAATGTTCCGGTAGGTTCGTCAGCGAAGATTATCTTTGCATCGGACGCAATACATTTTCCCAATGCTGCCCGCTGCTGCTGTCCTCCAGAGAGTTGACTGGGATACTTATCACGAATATTTCCATGCAGCCTCGGATACAACCTCACTAAAATATTTTCTGATCGTTGCTCAGCATCATCTTCAGGAATACCGGCATTTTGCAGATAAAGTTGAATATTCTCTTTGATAGTGAGGAAAGGTAACAATGCTGCATTTTGAAATGCATAGGAAAAATGTTTCCCGTATAGTGACTCATTGTCAGGATCAGAGCTGGAAAACTCCACTATGGAATTTCCCTGGTTGGTCCACACTATACTGGCTTCCGGGTTTAGCGGTTTCTTCAATCCTGAGATTAGATAGAGCAAAGTCGACTTCCCCAATCCCGAGCGACCTACTATCGGCAATGCTCTCCTATTCCCTGTAAATTGCAGATGAAGACAACAATCTTTAACCAGAAGGTTTTCCCTGTTATCCCAGCCTATGTCACAATTTTCTACGCCAAGCTCAATCATCCATTTTCTCCTTCGCTGTTCAGCTTATTAGGGCAGATACAATTTGGGAATCCAATACACATTATTTTGATTGTTCCCCATGGGCCAAATGAACTTAAACTGTTCATAGTCTTCCACATCCAAACCTCTTTCATCCCTTGGGCCTACCCGGACGATTTCACTGACCCCTCTGGGAATTAGCTTTTCCCCCTGAGGACTGAGGTTCCCACAGGAAACGGGATATCTGGGTGTTACCGGTATATGTTTACCATCCTTAAGGACATTGAGTGCCTCAAGCTTATCTCTCATATAGTCTTTAAGTACCTCCATTTCGCAAGTCGAAACCCTGGCCCGATCGAGCAGATCCCCCATGCTATACCCCATAATGGGGCTTTCCTTAATTGCCGGCAGGTCACTGTGGGTTAAAATATCTGTAAACGCTGCTTCGTTTGATACAGCAGGGTCAATCTTCAATACGGACTGAAACATTTCAATAATTGCCTCCTGATATTCTTCCCGTCGATCAACGCCTTCAACATCCACCAGCATTTCCAGCAACCTGATCCACTTCCTGAACTCGGTATCTGATAACCAGATTTCTTCCTGCAGCTCAACCGGATGATCTGAAGAATTATCCGGATACGGAACATACAATTCCTGAACAAATTCAACCTCCCCTGAACATGCATTCATACCTGCCTGACTACAGATCACTTCCAACATATCCTGAGTCATTTGCGCGGGCATATTAAAACGATCACGAAATTCTTCGCTATCGACAAGGTCATAAACATTATTTCCGCCACTTTCAATCTCATTGACAATGCGATCGATAACCTCCTGGGTATCCACTACTCGCTCATTGACCAGGGAAGAAACTTTATCCACAATTGATTCGATGCTATCGGAATTACTAATTTTCGCTACCACACCCGTGGAGTTTCTTTTGCACTTTTTGTATTCATTTTGATATCGTCGAATAGCCTCATCTTCTGTTGACTGGGCTGCTCTACGTTTAAACGTGTCACACCGTTTTCCCGCAAGCTCTAACGTCTGGTTACGAAAATCCCTGTGAGCCTGCTTTGCATCACTTTCAAACCGGGTATTTGGCATGTGTATAGCGAAAATCTGCGGAGGAATATCAAACAGCGCCCTGGTTTGATCATTACCATAAAGCCGCTGGGATAACTCATCAATGGAAAAAACACGATTACCTTTACTACTCTGCAGTTCCGTAGAGTACCCATGATCTCCTACCAGAATGAATATTTTCAGTCGATTAGAACAGCCCTTGGAATTTGCTATCGCCCTGGACAGTCCCCCAAATGTATTTTCATGGAAATCCCTGTCTGTGACGCCATTGATGCTTTTGTCCTTTGCTCTGACATTAGAAAACTCCGAAATAAAACGGGAGTAAGCCTGGGGGTCACTATCGCTTTGCCAACCGCTATCACAGTTTTGGTCATTCAATGCAAAACCTTCATTGATTCCGCCATCAGCGTTCAATATCCTCCCCGTGGATTTATCGAAAATCGCATCTCTGAAGATTTGAAAACCCGCTCGATAACTCCCTCCCTTGGATTTCATTACCTGGGTAAGTTCACTATTTAGCCGTTGCACCACCCCTTCGGTGTGATTGGTTCCTGCAATCGCGGCGATCGCCGTCGTCATGCTTTTGGTTCCGTCAAGCACGTACATAACATCGATGTGCTTAAAACCTTCTGCATCAATTTCTCGGGTCGCCGCCGTTGCCAGTCCGGTACTGGACAATGCAATCTTCACATACTCCCGTCCATTGCTGGTCGTTCCGGTACCTAACAAAGGTGGCCGGTATTTATTGGCGTACCATGAGTCGTCAGCAAATATTTTCTGACATTTTTCTTCTCGACCAATGTCCTGCGGGCTGGCATAGCCACAGAGAAAATACTGGCTCTCTACAAGATTAACCGTATCGTCATAATCCTCTATTCCCCGACTATCGGGGGGAAAGTTTGCGGCATCCCGGTCTTTGGGAACCGGCAAAAAGCCGATGGAAGTGTCCCAGTCAAACAGCCGATTCGAATCAACCCAACCAATGAACCCAATCGATTCAGGGGTTTCGAAACCATTCGCTAGCAAATAATATTCGACGCCGTTTTTCTCCTCCACTGCCCAAACATAGTTCATTGCAAATCGCTGCAGCTTTGGGCATTTCACGGGATCACAATTGACCTGTGGGTAACCAGGAGCGGGTAACGCGACAACCGGGTTTTCATTGACTTCATCTTTTATAACCTTGGTAAATGCTCTACGGTAAATTCCCTGGGATTCATCTCTCACAGGATACTCCCGACATAGAACCGAGGCTCTATCAACCCAATATGGGCCATTTCCGTCGAAGTCACGCACTTCCAGTCGTGACTCATTGCTTGGATCGCTTTGTACATGAAAACGCGCTCCAAATGGCGCCCTACCAGTGGGGGAACCCGATGACGCGGAGGAGAACAAATCCAATTCGTCATATATCGAAAGCACCTTCTTATGCTCATTATCGAACTCTCCAGTTTCTCTGATCAGATAGGAAAAGTCGTAATTCTCACAAGAGATTTCATCATCAGACATCGCTACATTGGCATGTGTAGCGGCGAGAAGTCCAACCATGAGCCAAAGGGACAATGGTCTCGTAATGTTTTTCATAAGTTCCTTACTATGAGCTAGTCTTTGCGAACAGATGTCACGGAGAGATACCTCCCCCCCCTGTCTGTTTCTATAGGTTACTGAGAATAAAGTTGACGAAATTCTGATCGTAGGCAGTGCATTGTTCTTCATCAATGATGTATTCCACCCAGGGTTCACAGTCATCGGTTATCACGAACAGTTTCCGCCTGAGCTTTAACAAAAGCCCAAGTTCCAACGTAGGAACACCTGAGCCAGCAAAAAGAAATACCCGATTGATGTCTTCTCCACGATTTGTCGCCAGATTTGCAGCGTTATAGATCACCGTCGGATTGCGGCCGCGCTCGGCATAGACGACTCCCTTTTGGATACTGTCATTAGAAATATCTCCCGGGTTTCCAGAATCAAAGACCGGACTGGCCGCTCCCTCGCTACCAATGCCGACCAAACTCAGCGGTATGTCAGACTTAATCCTGTCCGATGAAATGAGATCATTGACAATTTTGCTGGCAATTTCCCGTCCAATGGGATCCGAGTCAGCGCCCCAGGCTCGAGGTAAAGCAGCAACAACAATGTTTCTGCTTTCGAATAACGCTATAAGAGGCAATACATTCAAGACAATTGAGCGCCCTCCATCACCTCCAAAACCCAACGCACTGCATTCACTCAAACGATCCCGACCCTTACTGATGGCATACCATCGCCCCATCAGTTTTGCAGAGGCTTCGCCAGTTCCAATATCGTAAGAAAAAGTTTGTTTATCAACGCCTATGAATGAGCCTTGTTCGCACTTTTCCCGGCTTAGGTATTCCGCAATAGTCAGTCTCGAGTCCGGTATTAGAACTTCGGTAGCGGACTTCATTTCGCCATTTCCATCAGACAAAAGAAGGAGACCCTTTGCAGCCGTTAAGGCATCAATAATGGTCTGCTTCCCGGTCTCATTCAGCTGCTCCTCTAGTGAGTCCTTCAGATTTAGCACCAATGCATAGGATTGACCCCGATAGCGAAGTAAGACTTCGACTTTCAAAGGCAAGCTACCTAAACTGGATAACGAAGAAATACACGAAATAGCCGGAAATCGGTTATCCAGCAGGTGACATTGCCCATCAATGGGATGGCGCATTCCATCCTTACTGATATAAGTGTATTCCCGGGATACATCACCCGGCACCCGATCAAGAACCTCCTTAAGGGACTCCATGGTCAGGGCAGGTATCAATTCGCCAATGTCAAAGACTCTTTTTCCACCACGATCAGACAAAGATAATGGAGAATAGCCATCCAGGGTTAACCTGGTATCGGAACCTACTGGTCTGGCTGATTCACAATGTGGAGTGTCTCGGTAACATCTAAAGCTACCGCCATTGGAAAACCCCATGTCCTCTTTAATGGATGAAAGCAGCAGCGGGTTTTCTTCAATATTGCTTCCTCCCAACTCCAAGGAAAATTGGTTCTCACAAATATATTGCCCCCTGATTAGATCGTTGAAATCAGGGGCTACATCAAACAGACACGCTTCCAGTGAGAAGGGAATGGCCGTACCGACCACATAGTCCGACAGAGGTACCTTAGGTGTATTGACATGCTGCCGGGATTTGTTCGTCAACTCTCGTGACGCTATTCGCATTTGCGTGGATTCAATATCCTGCTTATCGAATCCACGGATCTGAAAGTGGCTTGGAGCTTTATCACAACTCCATGTCCATGAATCAATACCATTGAGCTTCTGACAGTTGACGACAATGTCATTATCGTGCAGGAGGATAAAGCTCTCATCCCCATCCAGATCCGAGTAAAGCTCAGCCCAGCTCTCGTATTTCGAACCAGAGAAAAACGTCTTCGGTGAAGGGATAATGAACGGAATCTTTTGCTCCTCAGCATCTTTCCTCTTCTGCTCCTCCTCAGCATCTTTCCTTCTCTGATCCTCCTCAGCTTTGCTCTTTTTTGCCTCCTTACCTAGTAGATCAGTATCTCCGG
>JAALKB010000007.1:0-36951 GCA_011088265.1 Gammaproteobacteria bacterium | reverse complement strand
TCCTCCTCAGCTTTGCTCTTTTTTGCCTCCTTACCTAGTAGATCAGTATCTCCGGCGACTTTAGCTGAATTAGTTAGAGTTAAACGGTAGATTTTCTGCTCTTCATGGATAATCTCAACTCTCTCAACGTTTTGAAGTTTACGAATCGCGAAATCTTTGTGAAATTCCTTGTTCTGGCGTAACGAGATTTTGGTGATACATCCAATGATATCTGCCATGTTGCCAATCTCGTCGTGCCCTCGTGTCCCACTACGGTCAAGGCAACTAATCATACTGTCGTACCCAAACACATCAGAAATCCACAAAACACTATTCGGTATGCCGAAGTATTTCACTCCCTTTGTTTCTTTACTGGCGGCCTTCCCTATCCACTTTCTAACCTTTTTTGGACGCAAGACTCCGGTTTTCAGTATAAGTTTGACAGGTATTTTTCCACTTTCATCCCTGAACTCATCTTTCGAATAATAACAACTAAGATCCGAATATCGCTCGCCATCGAGAAAAAGCGGTCGAGTAGAGGGGTGATTCTTGTCATCCTGGACATGTATAAACAACATTGCCTTCGCTTTAGCGATAAATGGCGATTCCGCACTGCCCCCTCCTTCTATTTCGTACTCCCCATCAATGTCCACCAATCCGAGTTGGAATGAGCGGATTGTGTTATCTTGCTCAAAACAACCTGGGCTCAATCGCTTTTTGTCATCAGTAACCACTGCTTGCCTGTTATCTCGGAGGGAGGGATCCTTAGTTGCAGACACCGGTTTCTCAGATACTAGAGAAACCGAATCTTTATAAACAACAGCATCTAATGGATCTAGTTCAGCTGCAGACGTGTTCCCCCCCACCAGGGAACCCAGAAACAATAAAGACCAAACTAATTTTTTCGTATCTAATGTCATTCTTCTTTCCCTTCCAGCTTAACTCTGAATCCCAGATATTTCTTTGGAGGTGCCTTAGGGACACAACCGACCAGCTTTCTATTGGTTTCAAGGGAGAAACGTCGGTTAAGTCCAATGGTATGATAGTGTGCCGAGTCATCGGCGCACTTGGTGGATGTCCATTCAGATAGGCCGGCTAAAATGTTCTCCTTGATTAGCCCATCTGACAAAATCAATGCCGCTTTATAATCTTCCAGGGTTGGAATGGAAATTTCATATTTCGGATACTGGTCGTTTAACCACTTAACGTAATCCAATGCATCTTCAAGCGACATTTTCATCGCATCGCGTTTTAGCTTCATGACATTTTCTTCTAGCCTCTCCTTAATCGCTCCATTGGGTAACGAGGCCACAAAGCCCATGAAACTCTTGTAGGTAGTTTCGCTATCCAGAAAACAAAAATCCCGTTGAATTCGAATTCGCTCGTCAGGAGACAGAACGAGTTTTTCTCTCCTGGTTAGGTCATGGGTAACGACGTACTCCTTCTTTCGCACAGCCAGAAAGTTCTGGTCTCTAAACCCATCAATTGCATCGCAATTCAAACTGGGTTTTCTTACATCGATAAGGATTCGGCCAGGGGCGGACTTTTCTCCTCTTGAGTTCTTTAGTACATAAACCAGAACTACATCTCCATCCTGCTCAGGAGCATTGAAATTCAACAGGCCCTGGCTATCCAAACTCCCACTTCCCGCTGTAAAGGTAGCAACAACCTCTACCGTTGTTCCCGACCCAATCTCCTCTTCCGACAAAACTGCCGCTGTCAACGACGACCCCGTCTCCGTTTCCAATCGGATATCTTCTGGCGTATCAGGAGCGGTCCCGGATATGTTAATCACCAATACCCTGGGATCAGTGAGTGGTGCCTCTGTCTCAGCGTCCCTAAATCGGTACTTGATACTAAAGGTCTGAAGCAATGTGGTGCTGCTCACAGTGATTTCATATTGATTATTTTCCCGCTCGACAATCTCCACCCCTTCTGAAGGAGGAAGCAGCTTCACTTGGAGCGCATCATCACTATGTGCGTCATCAGAGAAATCAACCACGATGGATTGCCCGGCAGCCATTTCGACCGGAGAATCAGCCACCCTTATCTGGGAAAACACACTTGGCGAATAGAAGAAAACAACGAGGCCACCCACCAGTAGAGTGACTGGTGAAGTAGCCAATGCAATAGCAAAAAAATGCCCGATTATTTTTTTCATATTAGTCCTTACCCTGATCAGAAATCATCGCGCATCCATTCAATAAACGGTGCATCTTTTTGCTTTATCATTCTAATTTTGACAGCGGATTGCGAATCAGTTTTAACCAGCTCACCGGCCTCAATAATATCCGCCAGTTCTTCCAATGAAGATGGGTCATGAAACACCGCTGCGGTTTCCAATAGTCGAACATATTCGCTTGTCTTTCCCTGCTTCTTAAACTCATGGGCCATCTGGGTAAACAATTTACCAACATTTAGACCAACCATCGCCTGCCCCAATGACATAAACACAGAATCCATATCGCCATTGATAGCGGACTTTCTGGCTTTATTAATGAGCTCTCTGGCGACGTTGGTATTGGTTGGATTCAGCCACTGGGACTCCTCTTCAGTCTTTATCGTTTCCAGATAGGAAATTAGGGGCAATGACTCAAAAATGGGTTCTATTGACGGTTCTTCCCTTTCCTCGACTACTTCAGCCAAATCATCAGTTCCTGAAGAACGATCCAAAAAGTAATCACAAAATAGTACTCCCAAAGCCACTCCAAATAGCAGAAAGCAGGCGCACAGCATCAAACATCGCACATCCAATCTGGTATTCTTCTCTTTCTCATCCGGGGGTTTTTGTTCAATTCGTAGTTCACGGAATAGTTCCGGTGCAGTCTCTCCATCTCCATTTCCATCCTGAACCTCCTCCGGGTCCAAAGAGCGATGACCGATTGGAACTTCCAATGCCTCCACACCGGAGTCCACGACTATCTCAGCAGGGACATCCGCGGTATTAATCGCGGAAGGGAGCGCAAGAGGGGGTCAGTCAACGATCGCGAACCTGTCCGTTAGCGTCGTCAGGGTAAATTGATATTTCGCACCTTCTTCAAGGAAATTCCACGTAATCGGATCGTATACACAAAAAGTCAAACTGCTATCTCCGGCAGACCAATCCCTGATTTGAATATTAGTCGCAGACTTACCCCATCCACCATCGCCCAGGTACGAGTCATTTTGGTCCTTAACAGAGATAGAAAGCGTTTCGAATTTTTTAAGAATATTGAGTTCTTCAACTTCGATACCGTCATAAACGAATTCAATTCTAGATGGAGAGGCTTTTTGGCTTACCGAAATCATTGACTTATTTAACGGGGAACGAAACTAAGTGACTTTGAAGTCATGAATAATGTCACCCAGTTTTTTATTCTGGACAGGATCAAAAGTAGGCCTACCGAATCGGATATTCGCCTCACCAATCTGCAACAAAGACAACAACCAATCCCTTGAATAGGTTTTGTACGCTTCATCCCGAATCAGTTTGATTGTGTCTAAAGAGTCGATTTGGGCACCATCGGAAAATGGTTTGTGGTCGATTCCATTCACTCTGGCTGAAATCCGTTCTTCTTCCCTAATCAAAGACATTCCCAGAGTTGAAACAAAATCATCGATAACGTGGCTCGCAATCATTGCTCCTGTCATCATCGCAAGTTTTTTCTCTCCCACTATTCCGATCCGTCCCTTATATTTTTTCGCGATTTCCTCAGCGAGCCCAAGTCTCGTGGCGGCTTTTTTTATCTTGGACAAAATTTCAAACAGGTTCTGCTTTGAAACGAAAAAAAGCCTATCCAGATTTTCCATCTCTATTCTTCTGGATATTTCACTTTGCCATGCACTAACTGCCACATTCGCTAATTGCATTTCGGGACTCACGCTAGATACCTCACCATGCCCCTCGAGCTCTTCGTCAAAAACCCCCAATCCCCCCAGTAAATCATCCATCGACAGATCTGCTACCTGACTACTATCGGAATTCATCTCTACTGAATTTCTTGAAAGAGCATTAAGTAAATGACTTTCGTTAGATTGGAAGACCTGCACCAGCGCCCCAAGCTTCTTATTGACCCCAGTTGTTCCTGCTATCTCCTTAACGATCTCCTTGAGCTTTACATTTCTTTTCTTAACCTCTTCTTCCTGATCTCCAGCAATAAAGAACTTCTCCAATTCACCAAGCACTTCCCCCTGGATGCGATTAAGGGAATAACGAATCTGTTTATCCTTGATTGATCGATCACTAATATTGCCCATGGATTCCGCGATGTAGCTCGCACCACCGTCATTTAGTTTCAGCACGGCATCCTAGGCATCCCCTGGTGCCTTGAAGTACCGATTGACAGCCTTGTCACTTAGGAAGTTGGTTTTTACCTCTTCGAGAGTCTTTGGATTTCTTAGACCCACCTCAATATCGACACCCTCACTATTTTTTGAGAAGTCGTATAAAGAATGTGCTTTTACCTGGGCATTACGAAAAAAATAGGCGTTCCTGAACGGGTTGTGGGTATCCCACTTATCTACCCAGCCCAGACGATCAGCACCAGCAAATGGGGTCAATAATGCGGTTTCAACGGCAGTTTTTACTTTTCCATCAATCCGCTTCTCGCCGCTTTTTTCAGTAAACAGCTCATCACATCTGGCGATGATGAAAAATAAAGTACAGGCCTGTTGACTACCTCTCTCTTCTGGAGTCTCTCCCTGTAGCGTTTTTATCCAGGTTTCTACGGTTGGGGTAATTACTTTGACTTCCTGATTGCAGGTTTAATCATTAGCAACAGGAAGTTGAGCTCATAACTGTTGCAATACTTTTCAAAAAGATAGGAGACCTTTCCACGAAGGAAAAAATCCACAAGCCCTTCAGGCTTCACCCGTATTGATTCTTCCGCATCCGGGGTTTCATCAGCTAAACGCGCGCGAGCTCCTGGAAAATCGAGGACATCCGTTGTGTCCTGGAATTTCCATGCCTTTTTCTCACAAAGAATAACCAGCTCTGACGTCAGTGCTGAAACCTTACCTCGAGGAACAGAGATTTCAATAGCGCCTACCTTTAACCCAATCTCCCGGCTAACACTGACACTCTGTCCTGTATTGACTGACTTAACACTGTCAGAACCACCGGACAACATCCAGTATAGTGTAGCCACATCGGTTATCCCCGCTTCCCTGGGGAGTAGCGCATCGGCGGAAGCATAAACACTTTCTGCGAACTGGAGTTTTGCTAAAACATCATAGAGCTGGAGAAACAAACCGGTAAACTGCTCAATATTGCCCCAAAGAAGGCTCAATAAAATGGCTCTTTTTTCAATATCCAAACCAGGGGCAATCTCAATAAACCTGTCCCAGTACGAAACCGTACTCAATACATTTATACTGATCTTTCCGCTGTATTTTCCTGACACATAAGTTGATAACTCATAAGCCTCTATACGATTATAGGGAGCAGATGAGTTGGCAGAGACCGCACCGCTTTCCAATATCTGTTGCTCTCCTACCTTCTCGAATGCTTCCTCTACATCCTCAGGCTTTAGCGGCTTTGATTCATTATGCCCACTGTCATGAAAATAGGTATCAATTAGAATTCGGATGAGATCATGTTGAGTAAGTAACTTAATCTGAACAGGATATCCAGGTAGTGGTTGATGACCATCCTCCAGTATCGTAAAACGGGTAACCACCCCCGTCGACTCCTTATCTCCTGATGGATTTATATCTTCGATAAAGTTGACCGTCTCATTACCTAATCTGGCGTAAAGGGAGTCCTCGCCCTGAGGTCGACCAAGCATGGATACCATATAGGATTTCCCAACCTGGCTCTGCCCATAAACACCGGCGCTCATCGGAGCCCTGGAAGCAGTAACGAGCCGCTCTGCTTCTACTCGAGCAAGCCCCAGACTTCTGATAAGGTGCTCCTTATCCCCTTCATGAATATCCTTATTTGACGAAGCCCAGCCAATCGCTTCGTCAAGGTTACTCTTAAGTTTCTGGCAGTTTTCAGTGATCGACATTGCTTATCCTACTAGTAGTCTACTGAGTAATCCAAAGAACCGCTGTCCATCCAGTAGCCTCCGCTATCCCGAGTCGTTTGAAGTTCAAAATTGATTTTATTTCTGGACCCGCTTTCCGTCTCTACTTCAAGGTACTCCTCGACAAATGCAAAATCCTTGTCTTCATGGTCATCGGGTATCACCCTCGAAAGCGTAACTAAACTGTCATCATCGTCGATGTTGTGAATATTCACCGGCGAAATGTTATACAGCGGAGTTGATGGCCAGGTTGGATCATTGAGTTGCCGATAGCCAATGATCAGACTAGCTTCCAGCTTAAGAGAACTATCTGATTTGAGCTGATTGGGGTTAAGATAGATACGGTGGTCTTCAATGGTCTGATTCTGATTCAAGACACCGATATAGTTAGCAATTGAACCAAGCCGGAAACCCTCCCTTTGGATGCTGAAGTTTTCCACTTTTGCCTGCTGGGCCAAACTACAGATGAGTGCTCCTACCGCCACGGTGGTTTTCGGATCATCAATACAATTGTTCCTTCCAACGTACGGGTACCAGGAATCAACTAACTGGTATTGATGCAAAAACTTAAGGCGATGGGATCTCACCGGCATACTCTCAAGGATAATATCTTTGATCACAGGTAACCTTGAGGGTCTCCCTGCCATGAGTAAAACATCGCAATCAAACTTCGAAATAACGTTTGATAAAGATAAAAGAAGATCACCAACAACGCCCCGAATACACACTTCCATCTTGTTTCGGGACACCTCAATATTGCAAAGAGCTAATGTCGATTGCGTAATTGATTCTGGCAGGAGTTGCTGCATATCAAGTACCTGCTTCGCTGTTGCATCATCACACAACAGATCGGCCACACTGAAAGTATCGAAAGAGAACCCGGGATCCACCGTTTTTTCATAAAGCCCCAGTAAAGCAATTCCCAATCTGGACAAGACATAGCTAACGAAGAGTTTCCTTTTATGGGCGAGCTTAACGTCCCCGGTTAAAGGTTTGGACAACCAGTCCTGGAAATCCACACGCGCTGATATGCCCTGTTCGTTCTCAATGTGTTTACAGAGATTAGGAAGAACCACCTCGGTGATCACGTTATGCAATATGTCGTCACCCGCAACCCGAAAACCATCGCGAAAGTTCTGTTTAGATGTCATCGCGTGTCCAGCCTAGGAGGAATAGTAAGTCATGATCATCAGATCAATCGTACCTCCTCCAATGTCCAGACTTGCCATGCGAAAGGAATCTGACTGATCCATTGACTCTCCTGGACGCGGCCGCTTCTTACCAAACGTACTGAAGTAGTCATCAATTGAGCGACGATATTTCCTGTTTATCTCAGCATAGAGATAAAGCACCTGGGAACAACTGGCCTCATCGAACTGAACAATGGTTTCCGGTTGCTCCAGATGCTTATACTCCTCTATGAAAGGATGCCAGTTTGCAACATCCCAAAGCAGTTGAACTCCGGATTTGCAACGATGCTCCATTATCTGTTTTTCCAACAACAGGGATGCCGTTGGCAGCGTCAGTATTATCCTTCCAAGCTTGCGGGGGACATCAGGGCTGCCTTTTTCATTGCGATAGGAAACCGAATTAATTTGGTTCATGGCATGCAACACCAGTTCGGCAACAAAGAATGAAAACATCGACGATTTAGAAAAATTAGCGCTGGACATATCCAGTGTTTCCCGAGCGGTCTTGCTGATTACACGCGGGAGGCTTGCACTTGAAGTCTCTTTTTTTCTGAATAAACTGGGTACCTCTCCGAGCGTGTTCACGTATCGGGAAACAGGTCCGATCCAGTTCTTCTCAGCGCCCTTCCCTGCAAACTCGTCGAAGTCATTCAACTTCCAAACCGTTTGATTAGCCTTAGTGGTCCCATAGGTACCGTTTGGGGCCGGACAATCCGGTAGAGCCCTCTGATCCGTCGGTATGACTATTCAGAAACTCGGCCTCAGGGCCAATTCGAGCAGCACTGGGCCACATCATTGGTCGACTTACCCCGGCTCGTTTGCAAAGTGCAGGATCTATTCCATGTAATTTTGCCGAACGAAACTCCATTCGGCTCCTAAAGGGCTCGTCGTTCACCAGGTGAGGACGAGTTAAGTCCCTCAATTCCAATGTCGCTGCGGAGAGGTTGACATTAGAAGGGGTATCCGGTCTTTCAATAAGCAATCCGCAGGTACGGCTATTCCCAATATCAACAACAAAATCAATTTCCTTAATATGAAGATGGGGGTTGCTGGTATCCAGGATTTTGATTTCAGGAACTTCAACCCGGGTCTTCAAGCCATTAAGAAAAACCAGGAAATAGGCCCAATGTGCACATTTTGCATATTCTTCATTGGCCGTTCGCTGGCGGTGTACTGCACGATTTTCGATTCCGATCTCATAGATACGATGTAACCAGTCTCTCATCCATTCGTGGTGCAGTAAAAAGCTATTGGACTTTAATTGATGCGCTAGATCCAATATTCTGTCATCTGGGGTCAATGTTGCCCATGAACCAGTTGTGTCCTCAGAAACAGTTGTGTCGAACGCTAACGTCACGTCATATTCATCTTCGATATCCCGTGGAGTAATAAAAACCCGACTCCATAATTGAGGACCTTGAGCAAAGCCCTGCCCCTGACTTCTCAAATACGGCAATGGCATCCAGTGCCCAGAGTACAATTCCAATGCTTTTTTAAAATTAACCGAGTAAACCCTATCAGGATCGACACGTTCTCCATCATCTATTTTAATCAGTTCCCCATTTTCATCTTCTTCAACCAGAAACAAACGACTGAACAGATTTTTATTGTCTGCGAAAGATTCCTCTTCATAAAACTTAAACACAAGAGATCTTTCATTCTTCTCAGCGGGTAGTTCCATGTCAAGAAACTGGGCACCGGACTGCGGTACCAACGATGCATAAGAACCGTTAAATGCTGGCCGATTTACCATAAATATCTTCCTGAAAATAAGTCTGTTGCAAACGTTCGAACATCTGATAGAAAAAGTCGTTACCGATTGGTTCTATTGACACTGAACCTGGATACTGCACCTCGATACCGGGATCGATTATCATGGTATTGAAAATGTAGTGACAGTGACAACTTGCCCATAATCGACAACACCGGCATGGCTCGTCTCCTCGCCACCAATAACAATATCTATCCGAAATTCGCTCGTGCGGTTACCATTTCTTGACTGCGCATCTTTTACCAAAACACTATATGTTCCGGATTCTGGAATATCGTCCCATCGAATATGTTCAATTGGATCTGACACCAGTTCGTCTGCTCGCACATTCATGTCAATATCCAATTGTCCTCCGCAGTTTATTTTCCGCTTATAGCTGATCTGCTGTCCATTTGGGCAGATAACATAAAGGTCCAGATCATTCTGGTTATTCCACAATAAAGAGATATCAACTTTGCCTCGAATACCTCCCCTTTCCTCTATGGACGGTCTCTCTGGTTCATCGGGCAATTCGGGTTCGGGAATGATTGGCTCTACAATTTCCTCGCGTGGACAATCTGGAAGATCCCTCAGTCTTTGTTCGAGCTCCGATAGTATTGACAATTTCTCACTATCGGGAATTACAGGTGCGAAACTATCAGAGGGACAATAATTTAGAAGCATTGAATTCAATGAGGAAGAAAAAGGAATTCCGATTGCACAGTGCCTTAATAACAAATAAAAAATAAAGGCAAATAGTAGAATTGATAGCAGCGCCGACCATAAAAACCCTTTAGTACTCCACCACCATGGCGCATCCTCAGAATCATAAAAAAAGATCGTCTTTTTCGATTCTTCGTTTATATCATCTGTATTTTTATCAATGATATGTCGTATTTCACCCTCATTAGAAGGACTGTCATTAGTTTCCGGGATTTCTGGAGAACTGGATTCTTCATCCTCTGTGTCTTTCTGAGGACTCAAAAATTGCCCGGAAAATTCTCTCAACGAATACTCAGGTGCAACAGTGCCCGCATCCAGTAAGCCCCAATTCGCAATTACCAATTTACCTTCATGTAGAAACACGGAACTCTGCTCTCTCGGTATCACGAAAAGCCCGTGCAACCATTCAGCAATAGTTGCATCGGTACTTTCTTCAGACAACAACAGAATTTTCTCCGAAAATCCCTCAAGCTGGGTTGCTGCTGCAGACTTTTGAATGTCATTAAAGTCACGAGCTTCGATTAACTCACCCGCATACTCAGAATACCAATCGATGGTTCCTTCGGTTTCATTGATAACCGGCTCACTCAGTACAGAAGCATATTCTCTGGACAAATTACGCTCCAAATAGGCTTGGATGCGCTCTGCAACTTCAATGAGGAAGTTCCCTCCAGCATAATGCTTGTGGACAAGATCCAGTTTGGTTCTATGTATTAATTCCATTTTAGTTCATTGCTCCACCGGTGCGACAAATACCTCCAACAGGGTCGGAGTTCATTCCTTTCGCCCTAATAAAATCCAACACCATGTCAACCCCCAGGGAATAGTGAATTCTATCGGCCCCAGAGTCGTCCTCTCCCAATACGAACGTATTCACCGCAATGACCCTTCCGCATTCATCAATCAGCGGCCCACCGCTATTACCAGGAGAAACACTGGCCTGATGCAATACGGTTGTGCCCCAGGGTTCATTAGGCTGTTTCGACATAATCGCCCCAGAAGTCAGTACCAGATCTGGTACGGATGTAATATCCCCATTTTGTAGATCTCGAAAATGAGCATCAGATTGAATCACAACACCAGGGAAACCGGCCGCAATGACGTTCTGCAATTTGCTACTGCTGCTAGTGAGGGTAAAAGGCGTTAGCGTCGTTCCTTCTGGAAGTTTCAGTAGAGCAAAGTCTGGTTTACCAAAAGCGATATCGGTCGTTTTGGCGACAACAGTAGTACGGACGACTCGCCCTAAACTCTCGTTAGTGACATGCACTACATCACCAACGGCATTTTCAGTGCCAATGACATGGCTATTGGTTAAAATTCGATCAGGAGCAATGGCAAATCCTGTTCCTGTGGAGTTTCCAGACAAAATCAACACCGTCGAAGCCTCTATCAAAGAAAGCAGTGTTTCTCTTTCTTCCCGCACTGCGTCTTCACCAGAATTATCGCTATCCATAGGAGGAGATATTTCCGCATCGGATTCTGGATTATCATTTTGGGTACCAACATCGGGAGTGTGTGCATCATCCCCTTCCACGCCATTTCTTTGCCCATCCGGCTCTTCACCACCTGGAACCCTTCCATCTGGAAGATAGGTTCTTGCTGGGTCCACCGGAAGAGACGGAGTAGCAGATTCCTGTTCAGAAACTTCCGATTCAGGATCTATTAAAGGAGTAGCAAAATTCCGGGGGCGACATTGCTGAAGCTCCAGTGTCGTTTCGAGCTGTCGAATACGACTGTCTAGGGAAGCATCCAGACTACTATCCAAACCAGACTGGGCAACATCCTGGGATAAATGTCGAAGAACTCCTGGTAATAACAAAAACACCAGCACAACGAAGAGCAAAATTGGTGGCCATACAATGGGGGAACGAAACATCAAACTTTCCCTGTCACATCAAAATTACGCAAACCACATCCTACCTCTGGCTCCTTTTTCCACCAATCCACATTCCAAAAATTATTATCCATCTCCTATATCCGTTTAAACTATTCACTGTTACCTAGGAAAAAGTCCAACTTCTTCCTCTGAAATTAATCAGAAAAAACCTTGATGGGCGGAAATATAAAACTTCCAAATGGATTAGTCAAACGATTGGAAGTGATTATTTACCGCTTATTTTGAAAGTCTGGGAAAGACAGGTTAAGCAGAGAGATTGCTCTGAGTATAGAAACCACAGCCCGCATCGAACACGTGAGAAACATCAATTTAACATTGTATCCGCCAGTTGTGACGCGAACTTTTGCTTATCGGATATCTGGATGACTCCTCCGAGGAAAACGATACAACTCCTTATGTCTCTCTCGCATTACATCACGTCAGCAGCGAATCACTGACCGCAATTCCGTCTTCGTCAGCATAAACGTAACTTCCCGGTTGGAATATGGTAGATGCGAATATCACTCTAACATCCTGCTCGCCTTCGTCTACCATAGCGGGTTTAATTGGGCATGTACCGAGGGCTTTTATACCAATGGATAACTTCCCAATGGCTCCTGAGTCCCGGATACATCCATTAATGACAATCCCGGCCCATTGGTTGTCTACACCGAGTTGAGCCAATTTATCGCCAAGTAGTGCAACCTGCCGGGAACCGCCTCCATCAATGATCAAAACCCGATTTCTCCTAGGAGTTAGCAATGTTTTCTTGACTAATAAAAAGTCATTAAATACACGAATCGTTGTCACCTCTCCCTGAAAGGTCTCGACACCACCGTATTGGTGAAAAATCGGATCTACGATTTGAAGTTTACTACCGTACTGATCGCATAAATCAGCTAGCTGGTTGCTCATTTGGACTCCCCCCAAAAAAGTGCGTGCCTATGCTTGACTACCCTATGGACTCGTTTGACTCTGAAGATATGTTTAACGTCCCCTGAACCAGTCGATGAAAATGATGGAGTCCATGCTCACTCTCGCCAGATCTTTCGTCATCCACGATAAAAGGGCCTTGTACATAACTACGTGACTTCAACCCTCTTTGCACAGATTCACAGAGAGAGATGTCCTCCGGGGTCAGGACATCCGCTGTATACTTAACTCTGGATTGGTTTGAATTTGGTTTGCTGGCTAACACCTCTCCTTCAAATCGACAACTGTTTTTATCGTTTGGCCTGATGGCGTAAACCGCAAGCTCAAGACTACCTGGCATAATATTGAACGTTGTATTGGGCCATAGATACCAGAAAGCAGACTCCTGACACTCCTCCTCTTCGCTCACAGGATAAGCGCTGTTTTCATTACGGATAACGGGCCCCAATTGCCTTGACCATTGATCAAAAATATCGACCCGGTAGTGGTTCATATCAATTAATGAAGCAAAGTCGGGATGGGCCGGTGTGCAGTGATAGCATTCTACGAAATTATCAACAACGACTTTCCATCCGGCTTCCACATGGGTTTCACCCAGCATGTCTGAACCGTAGACTGTTAACTCATCGAGACTGGGAACCCTCTTCCTAATGTCCTTTTCCATGTCTGCCGCTAGCTCACTCAATGGTACGGCGGTAGAATCCAGGTTGACGAAAACACATCCGCAAAAGGTTTCAAGCCTTATTTCTCTTAAACTAAAATCCGATTTATCAAATCCCGGTCTGCCATCACTCATGGGTGCGGCCACCAAATGACCATCAGTTTTATAGCTCCAGGCATGATAAGGACAAACAATGGCTTTGGGCTTATTACCCGCGCCAGACACAAGCTCGTGGGCACGATGACGACAGACATTATAAAATGCCCTTAGATTCTCATCTGCCGAACGAATAACGAAAATACTTTCATCACAAATTTTAAACGCAAAGTAATCACCAATATCAGGAAACCGACCCACCGGCGCAACATATTGCCAGGTTTTGTAGAAAATCTCCTGTTTCTCTAATTCGAAGACATCCGGGTCTAAATAGCATTCGGCGGATAGCGTAAAGGAATATTCCGGTTTTTCCACCAACGGATGTTGCAATACGGGAGCTTTTGATTTCATATCAGATTCTCTCTATTCAATTACTGGGAACACTGTTTATTCAGCATTGAATGATTATACAATTCATTGAACAGTCATTCAATAATCGTAACCTTGAACCGGATTCAGCTATGTCTAAAAAACTCAGGATCGTTTATCCCGATGCCGATGTGGGAGATGATCAGCATTACAAAGCGATCTTTAGTCGATTGGAGGCACACTGTGAGTTTGAAATTTATACCGGGCGACCCGAAGCTGAGGAGGAATATATTCAACGAATCAAACATGCCGATGGCGTACTATTAGGTTGGGATATGCCGAAAAAGGTAATGGCGGCAGCCGCTAATCTTAGAGTCATTTCATTTACAGGCGTCGGCGTAGAGAAGTTTATTGATCTGAAGCAGGCGAACGACCAAAATATTGTTGTTTGCAATTGTCCAGGATATTCAGATAACACAGTCGCGGAGCACACCATGGGATTGTTACTGGCGCTGGCCCGTCGACTACCCGTCCTCGACATTTCCACGAAAAATGGAGAATGGACACAGCCATTTGACCAAATAGGATTTGAAGGAATGGAACTTCGTGGAAAAACTATCGGGATTATTGGGTTTGGCGGTATAGGGAAAAGATTTTCCCAGCTCTGCCATGCTTTTGGCATGGAAGTATTGGTGTGGACACGGCGGCTGCCCACGGAAAATCAGCTGGATTTCAATGTTAAATTTGTTGAACTTGAGCAGCTTTACAACAACAGCGATATTATTTCTTTACATCTCGCCGCTAACCCGGAAACGTCCAATTTCATTGATCAGTCTGCTTTTGAGATGATGAAAAGCGGCGTATTATTATTGAACACAGCCAGAGGAGAGCTAATCAACGAAAACGCACTGGTCGCCGCGCTGAAATGCGGTCGTGTCAAAGGAGCGGCAATGGATGTGTTTGTGAACGAACCGGTGACCAAATACGACCCGCTCACCAAACTGGCGAACGTCGTACTGACCCCACATATCGGGTATCGCACCCCTGAGTCCATCGACACTCTCTTCGGTATTGGAGTCGATAACCTCGTTAGCTTTTTCGCGGGTGAACCCACCAATGTGGTCTCTTTATCGTAAAACAGTCACTTCACTATGAAGCGATAAACGAATGATATCCAGAAACGATCTCTACCTAAAACGAATGCAGAAACTGCGTTCAACCATGATAGACATGGGGGTTCCCGCACTATTAATAGTCGATTCGGTCAATATTCTGTATGCAACAGGTGCATCGAATATGACTATATTCTCAACGCGCACACCTGCCCGGTACTTACTCGTTGTTGCCGAGGGACCGACGGTTCTCTTTGATTACTTCGGTTGCGAACATCTCTCAAAAGAGCTTCCGACCATTGACCAGATTCTGCCGGCAAGAGGCTTATGTTTCGTTAGCTCCAACGGAAACATTCAGGAAAGCGCGGATGGACTGGCAGAAGATTTGAAAAGAACCCTGGCGACGTATTCAGTCAACGAAACCAGATTAGCAATAGATCGATTCCCACTCAGTGTTATTGACGCCCTCCGGGAAGCAGGTTTTGAGCTCAGTAACGCTGATTTCATTTTTTCGAAAGCGAGACGAAATAAGCTTCCTGAAGAAATTGAATACATGGACGAAGCAATGGTAAGGGTACAAAATGCGGTGTCTTACTTTGAAGCTGCCATCGAGCCCGGAAGAACTGAGAACGAAATATGGGGGCATTTCCACCAGCATCTTATTGCCTCTTCAGGGCAATATGTCAGCACCCGGCTAATGCAATCTGGAGAAAACACATTTCCCTATTTTCAGCAGTGTGGGCCTCGAAGGCTGAAAAAAGGGGATCTGGTTTGCCTTGACACTGACAGCATCGGGTTTGAAGGCTATGCAGTGGATTTCTCTCGAACGTTTCTTTGTGGTGACGGCAGACCCACATCCGACCAAATCACTTTGTATCAGCGAGCCAAAGAACAACTTGACCATAATGTTGAACTCATCGCTCCGGGCACCACATTCGAGGAAATTGCGAATAATGCATGGTCTATTCCCAATGAACATCAGGACAGCCGTTACTATTGCATCGCTCATGGCCTCGGCATGTCTGGAGAGTTTCCAAATATTCCTTTTAAATCAAACACCTCCCCCTATCCTCTAACGGGAACAGTAGAACCCGGTATGGTCCTTTGCGTAGAGAGCTATATCGGCTCCAGGCAGACACAGCAAGGAGTCAAACTGGAGCAACAGTTGTTAATTGAAGACAATGCAACAAGAGTCATGAGCGAAACTGTATTTGATGATCGTTTGCAAGGTCGGTGAAACCCAATGGGAGTGATCAAATTTCATCGCGGGGAAAGCCGCCGCGGAAAATACCATTTGAGCTAAAGATCGCTAATCTTTGTTATGATGGCTGCGACGTAATAGCGGGTCATCCCTATATCAGAGCACTATATCAGAGCTTCACTTCCATGAATTTTCGCTCTCGAGACAATATCAGGGTAATGCCGATTAGAGACTAATTTAGAGATTAATGACGAGACTATCGTCTTACCTGCCCCAACAAAAAGCTGAAATTGGCTGATTGCCCCGCCGCAGTCACTGCATGACTATGGCAACCCAAACAGGTTCCGTCCTGAGCATCCTGGATGTAGGTTTCCATTGTCGTATTGGTTAGGTATCGAGGAACTTCGCCGCTTGGAAACATTAGATCTCTATTCGCTCCTTTCCACTGGGTGGTTAACAATTCATAGTTAGCCCAAATAGTACCTCTGAGCTTTTCTTGCCAAACCTCGTTAATAGCACGGGTGCCTAAAGACGGCCGACAGCATCGAACCACCTGGGGAGGCGACACTCCCTTTGCTATCATGCTCCCGGCAAAGGGCATTTCTTCTGACCATTTCCACACAACTCCGGTAGATGAAACCGATTTAGGTAAATCTATAGAGTTAGTTTCGCAATCCCTGCACTGCCCACTGTGGAATGACCAGGTCCTGGCTGCCATCTTCTCGGCCTGGCATCCATCCGGGAACAATGTTCTTGCAAAAATGCTGTTTGGACCTCTTGCATTATCCGCCATGGGAGCATTATCAACGTGCTCAAACGTTGACCAAATCCAGTCACCGCCGTTGCCACTGCGTGTTCTTTGAACAATATGCATTCCCACCAAACCTACCTGCACATCAAAACAACGGGCTTCCCCGGACTCTACTGCACTGGCTTCCAGCGCGATTAAAGCATCTCGAACAAAATAACGCGAAGTGTCGTCTATTAGAGGATCAAGGATACGCCAGGCAGTCTTTAATTCTATCGCACCCACCGATCCCCCTAGTTTGGTTTCGATGTTGTCATAATACCCAAGAGGAAATTCTATTTCTTGTCCTGATTCTTTGAAAGTACGTTGACCCACCAACGTATCCAGTTGATTTTGCTCGATATAGTGGCCTAGTGCATCATTTACCCGGACGTCATAAATAACGTAATTACCGCTTTGGTCAATAAGGGGCTGTCCAGAAGCCTGAAGATATTCAGCTAACTTCAACATACTATTTCCCTCTTCCAAAGCTTCCAGGTTTTCCTTACACGCCGTCATGGTATTCAGTCCAAACAACTCGTTTGGGCCTTCGTAATGTTGCCATGCCCGAGCAGATGAGGGAGCATCGCCAATGGATAAAAAATCGTCAGTTTCCCCAGAATCAGTCGGCCAGTTCAGAGCGACAAATGATTTCCATGAAAACAGATCAAAAGGATTCTGTGCGGTGGGCTCGATAGTCATGTAGACGAAAGATGAACTGAAATCAGTGATATCCTGAGGCAGAACACTGCATAACTGAGTATTCGGTTCGGTCTCGCAAAAATTCACATTAATATCCAGTCGCGCGTTGGAGGTCGACGGGACCTGCCGAGTTGTCTCAGCAATGTCTTGGGAAAACACCACCTGAGAAATAACATAAAGAAAGAACCCAGATGAAACCAACAATCCTCTTTGGCCCAGAATTAAATTCAGAATCAGATTCAGAACTAAATTCATAATTCAATCAGGTGGTTAGGGATTTCGTTCTTCTCCCTGTTCTTTGCTGGACAGTGGCGAGCCAATACGTCACCACATTCACTGATCGCTAATCGATAACCTTCATAGACCCGACCCTGTTTCAGACACTCGGAAAACCGAAGAACCACGTTATCCCACACTGCCTGCTCAACCCGACCACTAATGCCCTGATCAGCAATAACTTCAACATACTTCTCCGCTACTGAAACGAATAACATAATCCCATGGCGCCCTTCAGTAAGATGAAGCCCTTCCAAAAAAAAGAGCTCATGAGCCTTTCGGGAAGCGCGATGCTGTTTTACTTCCCTGGGAATGAGCGCCAGTTTAAGCATAGGAAAGCGAAACAGAACCGTCAGCCCCAAAAAAACAATGACTTGAACTGAGTAGATAAAAGCCCCAGATTCTGCAGTATTGGCCCAGACCAAAACTCCGGATACCAGCATCGAAATCAGCGCCGCACATAAAATAGGAATATATAAATAGTCATCACTCTCCCTGGCGATTACTGCTATAAACTCGCCATCCGTGTTTTTTTCAATGTCATTGATGGCCTGAGACAATTGCTGTTTTTCAGTCTCGCTTAAATGTTTCATTACCATCCTCCCGAAGCACCACCACCAAAGCCTCCACCACCACCGCCAAAACCACCTCCGCCACGCCCAAAACCACCTCCATTGCCCCCTCGACCCAACCCTCCATGATGGCCTGGGGTTCGTCCCATGACCGACCCGGATCCGGTTCCACCCTGTGAAATAAATCCTTTGAACTGAAACAGGGTCAGTCCAGCCACAGCAATGAGGACCCCCACAATGATGGAAGAATGTATCAATCCACCAATTACACCGCATCCAGCAGAAAGAAAACCATTGAAAATAATTCGAGGTCGTCCTTTTGTAATGTGCTGCATCCCCACGATTCCGAGCCAAAAAACCACAATGATAAATAGCCCACTTGGGCCATCGACCAGATTCCTTTTGGATTTCTTTTCACCTGCCACATAGCTACCCTCGATAGTAGCGAGAATTCCAGATACGCCGTTACGAACACCAGTATTGTAGTCTCCGGCCTTAAAACGAGGTAGAATTTTGCTTTGGATAATCTCATGGCTACGCGCATCAGTGAGGTCTCCTTCCAGACCATACCCCACTTCTATCCTCACCTTTCTCTCCTGAGGAGCAATAATCAGCAAAACACCATTGTTTCTTTTTTCCTGGCCAATCCCCCAATGGCGACCTAACTGATAACCAAAAGTTTCAATATCATTGCCTTGTAATGAATCCACTGTAACAACGACAACCTGGTTACTTGTGCGCTGTTCGTGGTCAGACAAAATCTCCCGAAGGACCGTTTTCGTATCCTGAGACAGGATGCCAGCCTGATCAACCACTCGCCCCGGGATTTCTGGAAAATCAATCCCCGCCTGGCCAGTTGGAGAAAACAGGCATAACGATAACCAGAACAGAAAACCTAGCCATTTTGTAGTTGGCCATCCTGTAGTTAAAATACAGATTCGCCTACCCACCCTGTAAAACCGTATCAAAGTATCCGTTCTGTCCCCGGCCATCTATTCTGGGCTTAAAATAACTCACGGGAGAATCCATAGCCTCCAAAAATTTCCCAGACTCAGTCAAAACTCACTTCCGGCACTTGCTGATCCAGAGCATCTACTGAAAATTTTTCTTTAGGCTGTGCGTCCTGATATAGAAATGACTTCCATAATCGCCCAGGAAATGTCCGGATTTCAGTGTTATAAATTCTGACTGCTTCAATATAGTCCCCCCTGGCAACAGCAATGCGGTTTTCCGTTCCTTCGAGCTGAGATTGCAGAGCAAGGTAGTTTTGATTGGCTTTCAAATCTGGATAACGTTCAACCACCAATAACAATCTGGATAACGCGCTACTCAATTCGCTCTGACTCTGCTGAAAATTCTGAAAAGCATCCGGATTAGTAAGAATATCTTTTGGCAACTCAGTGGATGTTGCCTTTGCCCTTGCCTCGACGACGGCGGTTAACACCTCTTTTTCGTGGGCCGCATATCCCTTCACCACATTTACCAGATTGGGAATCAAATCCGCCCGTCGTTTGTACTGATTCAATACCTGGCTCCATTTCGCGTCAACACTTTCGTCATGGGTTGGAATATTATTGATACCACAACCACTGAGCCCGAATACCAGCAATAATACCCATAGGTATCGAATTCTGTATCGGATTCTTGAAAACTGATGCGTTTTTAGATTCAAAATCGTTTTCTCCTAAATAGTCCAAACAGTTGAGTGACACCATCAGTTTAATGGTTTTTTCTACTAAAAATCAATGAGATAAAAGCATCTTTTTCTATGGGGTAAAAGGTTGGATCATCCTCTGCGGCGGTATTCTAGCGAATTTAAATGGGAATCCTGGCACAAAAAAACGGCTCCTGATTTAGGAGCCGCACAATACTGTGGAGAAAATATAGAGAAACGCTATTTCGAAAATCGAACCCACTACGTCTTATAACAACCAATGCCGCAGTAATAAAGACAGTACTTACATACCCACTTGCAATCGTCATATGGCGTATCAAACTAACGGAAAAATACTATCTCAAACACCATTGGTTTTGCTTGGGGTCATCGCTGAATCTACCGATATTAACATCATGGAAAAATTCTATTTGACCGACCAACGGGCAAATTTTATCTCTAGTGGTACAAAAATAGCAAATATCAAACCCTGCTGCACCTAAACGAATGGACTGATTATCCACTATGGTGAGGAAAAATAGTTTAGGTCCTTTCTCTTTTTGAGTCCCACTTCCGTTCAATTGAGCACTTACCCGTGGATTCAGAATGACCCCTCCGGGGGTGTGGTACTCAACCCATGCAGCAGATACCAAAATCAAAAAACAGGTATCGTCACTACTCCCAGAAAACTCCCATAAACACCGTATCAAACTACGATCATAATATCTGCAATAGGATGGTAATGGGGATGTTCACTGATCTGGCGAGGGGAGACCTGCTTCGCTCAAACTGCCCGTACAATGCTTCGCTGAATATCGTCCCCTGGCATCATTTCTGTACAGAATTTATGAGAACAGTTATGGGAAAAGCGATGGAATCAATATAGCGATAGCGCATCAGAAATATTCTTCGTTCTCTCACACAGTCTTACGAAAATCCATGACTGACCTTCATTTGAGCCTCAGTAAACGCTGTTATTCTTAAGAGGGAGAGTGTTTCAGGTCAGAAACGCAGGAAAACGTAGGAACCACGGCAAGCGGAAAACCACCAATGAGATGAATTCTTTCAATGAGTGATCGCGCGCAAACAGGCTGGCCGTAAGAGTTTCTCTGAAAAATCAGAATTAGGATGCTGGTTGCCTGATTGTGTTGCCTGGCTGTGTTTATTAACCGTGTTTTCGGCTGTTTTTGACTCCGATTTCCAAGTCTGATCAAGCAACCTTGCGTATCAATCAAGCAAGCGCCAATCAAGTCCGGGAGCGTTCGCTGCCCGGATCCCAAACCGGGTCAATAACAACCGTGGCCTTTCGTCTTTCGCCTAGCAATTCGATGTCAAATATTGTTCCCTCTTCAGCATAGCCGGGTTCAATATAAGCAAAGCCCAAACTCTTTTTTGTATAGTGGCCGTATCCGCCAGAAGTTGTGACACCAATGGTTCTATTGCCAACTAAAACCGGTTCACCGCCAACAATGTCATTGTCACCGATTTCAACGTCAAGATAGACTAATTTGATATCAATGCCTTTTTCCTTAACGTTCAATGTCGCCTCTCGACCTGTGAATTCAGGTTTCTTATTAGAGAAAAAACGTTCCGTATCCGCTTCCACTGGAGTGATTTCATTAGTTAATTCAGCGCCCCAACCTTTATAAGCTTTCTCAAGCCTCAATGAGCTGACGGCATAAGTCCCAAAATCAGCGATGCCGTGTGGTTCTCCAGCCTGCCAAATGGCATTATAGAGCTCAACCATGTCCTCCATGCGGCAATGAAGCTCCCAGCCTAACTCGCCCACATAGTTGACCCGTAGTGCACGAGCCGTTTTTCCAGCGAGTTGGATCTCTTTACCCGTTAGCCAACGAAAGCTTTCATTCGTTAAATCACTGTCGGTCAAAGAAGCCAGGACGTCTCGGGATTTGGGGCCCGCGAGTACTAGCACTCCCCAATCATTGGTGATGTTAGTGATGGTGACGTCTTCTCCTTCCTCTACTCCCTGTTTTAATACGGCAAGGTCTGCTTCTTCACAGCCTGCTCCGGAGAGCACGTAATAATGTCCGTCGTTCAGGCGGGTAATGGTGGACTCTCCATTGAGTCGGCCTTCGGACGAAAGATAATGGGTTAGTGTTATACCACCTGCACGCACTGGCATTTTATTGGCACTGATTCGATTCAATAACTGCTCTGCGTCTTTTCCGATCACATCATATTTAGAAAAACTGGAAAGGTCGAGAATACCCACTCGCTCGCGTACAGCCCGGCATTCTTCAGCCACCACATCAAATGTATTGTTATGACGAAAGCCGACTTCTTCTACTCTCCCGTCCAGCGAAAACCACTTCGGTCTTTCCCAACCATTGACTTCGGTATGCACTGCACCTTTTGATTCGAGAAGATCATATAGAGGGGTTGTGCGTTCTTTACGGGATGCGGGCCTCTCTTCGCCAGGCATATGCAATTTATACATATGCTCATAATCCTGATGGGACTTCGCTTTGGTGTAGTCCCCAGGGGCGTAGTCACTGAATCGCCGAGGATCAACACTCGCCATATTAATCTCGGAGTCGCCGTAAATAATCCACTGGGAGAGGTACTTGCCCGAACCTGCGCCCGCCGCAATTCCGATGGATGCACCATTGCAATGCCAAAAGTTTTTAAGACCTGCTGCAGGGCCGAGAAACGGATTAGCATCCGGAGTGTGGGGAATTGCTCCACATACCACTCGCTTGATTCCCAACTCGCCCCACATGGGGATTCGCTCCATAACCCGTTCGATGTATGGCATCAGATTGTCGAAGTCTGGATCAAATAATTCGTTTTCCGAACTCCACTCAGGCCATCCACCCCGATGAGTCCAGCATTCCTCTGAATTTGCCATTTCGTAAATACCAATCAATGCAGACTTCTGCTCCTGGCGATAGTATGACGATGGGTAAGGATCTCGAATCACCGGCATTTCATCATCACGATCAAGGAACTCCTTCACGGTATCTGTAACGATGTAAGTGTGTTTCATGTTAATCATTGGGATATCCGTTCCAACCATCTGACTGACCTGTCTGGCGTAACAACCAGCAGCATTGACAACATGCTCGGCGATGACGCTTCCCTGTTCAGTAATCACTTCCCAATCACCCGAAGTGCGCTGCTTGATCTCAAGAACCCGGTTTCCGGTAACGATACTCGCACCCATTTGCCGGGCGCCTTTAGCCATTGCGTTGCAAACTCCGGCTGGGTCAACGTGTCCGTCTCCCGTGGTCCACGCTCCCGCCACAACACCGTCAATCTCAGCATAGGGGAGAAGCTGTTTGATTTTCGCAGGGTCAATGATTTCACAATCAAATCCAATCAACTTACCCACTGAAGCAACCCGTTGAAACCATTCTACTTCGGCTGGCGTCTGAGCAAACCGAATACCTCCACAGCCATGCCAACTTACATACTGGCCAGTAATTTCCTCCAACTTTGGATACAGTCGAATTCCATGATCATGAATTTTCGCCATATTGTAATCCGGGTTGAAACTTGGGCACTGACCCGCAGCATGCCAGGTTGAACCCGAAGTCAATTCTCCTTTTTCAATCAACAGGCTGTCGGTCCATCCTTCTTCTGCGAGATGATAAAGCAAACTGGCCCCCATCATTCCCCCACCCACAATCACGACCCGTGCCTGACCTGGTAGTTGTTTAGAACTCATTTTCATTTCTCCAAATTTTGCTCAATCATTTAACGTGAGCCATAAATACAATAATTCCAAAAACAATAATTCCAGCTAAAGCCAACAGTGACACCTCCTGTATCCCCAGGACGAGCCTCGGCCAAAACGGGCACGAGTTGTCACCGCAGCAAATATCAATCTAATAAGCCCCAATCCAGTATAAGCCCCAGTATGGAAGCTATTCCTGTTTTCCAGGCTTCATTTGTTCCCGTGGAAGCAGTATGTCAAACTGTTCTCTCAATCTGGCATCCAGCTCATCGGAAATATGATTTGGAAAATGAGTTTCCAGTATTTCTTCAGTAATTCTCTGGGCTGGTGAATTGATGGGTTGTGATCCATACTCTCTCCACTCAGATGGCGTTAACCGATTTCCGACTTCAGGATAGACATAGTCTTTTTCCATTCGTGACAAAGTTGCATCATGACCCAAAAAATGTTCTGGACCATTCAGGCAAACGTCAGCAATAGTTTCCAACGCGAGATTATCGTCGTCAATCTCAACCCCTCGCACACTCCGATTAATTGCTCCAAGCATGTCATTATCAATGGTTGCCCCTTCAAAACTAAAACCGAGCAAACTGCCCTGCATACCGGCTGCTTCATATACAAGATTCGTTCCGCTATGTCCTGCAAGGGCTAATGTATAGGCTTTTTCGAACCCGGATTGAGCATCCGGTATTTTGGAATCCGCCATACCCGCGGCAATTCCTGTAGGCAGATTCAAATATCGCCCCATCTGACCACAAGCCGCCATCAATACAGCCTGCTCCCCAGAGCCACCGCTCATTGCCCCGGTTCTCAAATCTGAGACAAAGGGCCAGGGACCAAAAATCGCAGGATGGCCTGGCTGAATCAGATTGACATACGCCAACGCGCCGAGACACTCAGCGCATTCCTGCACCACCGCCCCTGCCAGGGATGCCGGACTTGTTGCTCCTGCCTGGCCCGCAGCTAATAGCAGTACGGGCATACCACCACGCACGCACACTTCCATTACCTTGCAGGCATCTTCGGCAAACCGCATCGGTGGGACTACAAAACAACACGATAGGCTAGCGAAGGGCCGAGCTCGATATTTGTCCTCGCCACCAGCGATTTCGTAGAGCAATTTCAATCCCTCCTCCGCATGCTCTGGTTCTACATAGCTAACCCCAGAGTGCTTGGTAGTGCCCGACACAGATGCATAAGTTGTGTTCAAATCCATAGCCGCTGGGCTTGGGATATCACGAGCAACCATGCAACGCTGGAAAAAATGAATGTGTTCGTGTTTATCCACTAATCTGGATGCATCGTATAAATCCTGCAAAGTGGATTCCCGATAAGCTCCAACACCCGGGTGTTTTTCGTGGGTTTTCCACTCGTCCACCACGTGTACAGCCGCACCAGCGGTTCCGAAATACACCTTGTTACCAGCCAGATGCATATCGTGTTCCGGGGTTTGACCATAAAGGGTAATGTCCCTGGCGCAAATTGCCAGCGTGTCTTCAATCAGTTTGCGAGGAAAAAGTAAACGCCCTTCCGGAGTCAGCTTGCCGCCCGCTCTGGTGACCATTTCAATACACGAAGGAATCGCTCTGGCAAATCCGACATTTTCCAGCAAATCCAGCATCGATGTGTAAATTCGTGCCATCTCGCCTTCCGTTAGCGGATTAAAACGACCACCCAATTGCCCCGGCCTAACGGGTTTATTTTCTTCTGTCAAAGGTGCTGCGCGTAACGCTTTTCTCGCCTCTCGACCACCTGCTCGTCTGCTCGCCATAGTATCAAAACCTTTAAGATTGATGACAAAAATTTGCAATAGTATCCGGCAAACCGCGGTGTCATAAATCCGACTTTACGACTTCAACTTCTTTCTCCGCGTCCCAGCTTTAATCCAGTGATTATCTCAAATCTGGTGATCAGGGGACTCAGGTAGGCTATCAGGATCACAACCAGGAATTATGGGGTCCTATTCTCGTGACATCCAACCATCGTCAACCAAGGATTATTTCCGTGTTTCCCGGGGGGTGACACCGAAACTCGAAAGGTATCGACTACTAAAATGTCCAGACGATTTGAATCCGCACATCAGGGCAATATCAATGACCTTCGCCGTGCTCTTTTCCAACATTTCTCTTGCAACTTCAAGACGCAGGTCCAGGTAATACCGAGCCGGGGTAGTGTTCAGATAACGGCGGAACAAGCGCTCCAACTGCCGCTTCGAAAAGCCAATAAGATCAGCAAGCTCATTGGGTGTTAGGGGTTGTTCAATATTTGATTCCATCAGCTCAATGCATTCCAGCAAGGCAGGGTGACTAATGCCAATTCTCGCTTCCAATCCCATACGCTGGGGCTCCCCCTTGGCGCGTCTGTGGGGATGAATCATGCTATCCGCGACAGAAGATGCGAGTTCATGACCATGATGCTGTTCGATAATGTATAACATCATGTCCATTGACGCCCCACCACCGGAACAGGTAATCCGATTGCTATCAATTTCATAGACATCCGTTGATACCTTCCCCTGGGGATAGGTTTCAATAAATTCTGATAGATTTTCCCAGTGAGTCGTGCAGTACAAACCATTGAGCAACCCCGCTTGAGAAAGCAGGTGACAGCCCGTTTCCAATCCCCCAATCAGGATATTGCGTCGCGCCTCATGCTTTAGCCACGCAAGAGTGGGACGATGACTAAAATCACTGGGTTTAAAAGGCCCGCATATCATCAACATGGATAACTTAGGAACATCGTTCACCGAATAATCAGCCGTCTGCATCATACCATTAGACGCCACCACTCCCTGTCCTTCTTCGCTTATGATAGACCATTGATAAAGGGGTTTGCGAGACAATCGATTCGCAATCCGCAGCGGCTCCACAGCGGAAATAAAGGGAAGCATGTTAAACGAGTCAGAAAGAAAGAACCCAACATTTTTTTGGGCACCATCAACAACATGACCATACTCTGAGCGGCTCATGAAATATCCTGTCTGAAAATAGTGTTGCTATTATCATTAGGTTGAGACCTACTCGCAAGCGCTTAAACAAAAAAGCTCAGAATTGACTGGATTCGCGCTGGGTTTTATGCTCGTTTCCAAATTCCGTCTAAATGTACTCTGGGCTCAATGAAAAGCTTCAACAAAACAATGAAAACAATCGCCATCATCGGAACCGGTAACATGGGCGCACCCATGTCTTTAAACCTAGTCAAAGCCGGGTTTTCTGTCAAAGCTTATGATCTCGTGGAAGAAAAACTGGATGCCTTGGTCCCCCAGGGTGTTCACAAGTGTCACAGTCATGCGCAAGCAATAGAGAATGCCGATGCCATTCTGACCATGCTCCCAACCAGTGTTGAGGTAAAGGATGTTTATCAGAATCACGTGTTACCGCTCGAACCCACTCAATCTATTTTGATTGATTGCTCCACCATTGACTTAACAGATGCAAAGGAACTTCATCAAATTGTGCAGTCACAGGGGTTTTCCATGCTAGATGCTCCGGTTCCGGAGGCACTGTCGGCGCAGCAAATGGTACGTTGACGTTCATGGTGGGGGGAAGTCCAGAGCATATAAAAGCCGCCTCCGCACTTTTTGATGCCATGGGGGAATCCACTATTCATTGTGGTGAAGGGGGCATGGGACAAGCAGCGAAAATGTGTAATAACATGATGCTGGGAATCCAGATGGCTTCCGTGGCAGAAGGTTTCAAACTAGCACAACATTGTGGACTGACCAGCGAGAAACTATTTGAAGTAGCAACACAGTCTTCCGGGAATTGTTTTTCACTCACAACATTTTGCCCCATACCCAACATCGTGCCAACATCTCCCTCGAGTAATGATTATCAACCCGGCTTCTCGACAGGGCTTATGTTAAAAGATATGAATTTGGCTTTAAATGCCGCAAAAAATGCCAATCTGAACCTCCAGACAGCAACCGTCGCAAAACAAATCTATCAATCATTTAGTGATCAGGGAAATGGTCACAAGGACTTCTCCGCTGTGTTCACTTCTATCCAGCCATCCACGAATGACGAGAGCAATGAAAATTGACTTTTTTGGCAAACCTTTGATCGATATTTTCCTTTCTTATTTTCCTTTCTTAATTGTTGTCCCAAGGTCAAATAAGATTTTGCTTAATCGAAAAAATATTTCTTTATTTTGAACTTATTTTCACCCCTTCAGTCTGCATTAAATACAAAAGTTTGATGCCGTTTTCACAAGCTGGCTATCATTCTGAAAATTGTCGATGAGCAAGAGTATGACTCATCATTGATATTAACCCCACAATGGTAAACGCAATGTTAAGGCACTTTCGAACCACATTAATCTCAATGACCGGACTCCTTATGTCAACCGGTGTTTTCGCTGCCGCAGACCCAATCTATACGACACTGTTTAGTAACGCAGGCGCTGGTGGTTATGATGTAGTGGCCTATTTCACTGAATCAAAACCAGTAGAAGGCAAAGATGAATACCAAACTGAATATAGTGGCGCAGATTGGTACTTTTCTTCCATGGAAAACCTTGAAGCATTCCAGGCTTCTCCTGAAAAATATGCACCCCAATACGGTGGATATTGCGCCTGGGCAGTCTACGAAGGCAATCTCTATAAAGGCGACCCCCAGCATTGGACCGTACTCAATGACAAACTGTATTTGAACTACGATGCTGAGGTGCAGACTCAGTGGAACACTAATCGGGAATTACATATCTCTGGAGCAGATAAAAACTGGCCAAAGGTTCTGGAAGACGATTGACCTGGAGGGCAATTGGCTAGAGGAAAATTACCTGGAGAAAAATTAGGAAGAGGAACTAAAGATTGATTTTGGGAAATCGGTTCCCTAATACTGTACTAAAAAATACTATACTAAAAATCAGTCGGGCCAATTACCCCACTAGTATTCCACTAATATCCCGTTATTGTCATTCCCACCATTTATGTAACAATTCTATCGCAGTCTACACCTTGTAATTATATCCTCGTTTTAGCCCGCGCCGAGCGGGCTTTTTTTATCTGTCTTTTGACAAAACATTTCAGAGTCTCCTCGAAAATCATACAACGCGGTGTGATAGAGTTCATAAGCGTTTCATAAGTATCTCATAAGTATTGGTGCATTAGACCATCCAGAGAACCAACAACACAACGTCAAACTCCTATCAACTATGCCCACAATTAAAATCCGACTAGCCCTTCCCAGGGATGCAGAAATGCTGGCCAGCTTTAATAGAAATATGGCATTGGAAACCGAGAATATTCGATTAATTCCAGAAGTCATACTGGCGGGGGTCAATCGCATGATTGAAGATGACAATCTCGGTTTCTATTTGGTGGCAGAGGACGAGGGAGAAATTCTGGCCTCATTGATGGTGACCAAAGAATGGAGCGACTGGAGAAATGGCGTATTCTGGTGGATACAAAGTGTATATGTAAGAAAAAAGTGGCGAAAGCAAGGTATCTATCGCAAGCTTTACCAGAAGGTCAAGGAGTTAGCTGAAACCACCAGGGATGTCTGCGGATACCGACTATATGTCGAACGGGAAAACACTGTCGCACAAAAAGTATATGAAAATGTTGGTATGGAGGAAACCCACTATTTAATGTATGAGGAGCTAAAACCTTCAACACGCTTCCACCATTGAGAAACCCAAAGTAGTAACACACAACCCAGGTTCTAAACCTAAAGGAGTTCGCGGTGGCCTGAAACCAGAGATGTGTAGATGTATGGACGCAAAGACGAATCCGAAATAGACCTATATACAAAAAATTTGATACACGCTTCACTAATCATCTTTCAGTACACATTCAAACACTCCAGCCCACCGTACTTTGACTAAAACGGTGGGCTTGTTCTATAGTGTACTCAACCATTGATGACTCAACTGTCTCATGGTTGGGCGGGGTTTACATCGACCGATGCCTGGTCCAAAACGATCCCGAAGAATATTAAACGACTAGTGAGGAACGTAAAATGACAGCACAAATACTCGAACAGGTCATTGTGACCAGTCTCGGACCCATGATGGAACAGGCGGAAGCAGAAGGACTCTGGTTTTTTCATGAAGACGAAGATGGAAAAGAAATCTGGTGTTCCCCGGGGGTTTTACAGAATGAACAAAGAGATGGCAGACTGATTATTGCACCGGAGCATTGGGAACTTCGAAATCCAGCCGGGTATATGAGCAAACTGGTAAGAGATGCCGGGAGTATCGTTGATGAATACAATGAAATGGCGAGAAGACTCAAAATAGAAGAAACATTGGAGCTGATTAGCCACTCTACCAATCCGGCTGACGCTCACTAAACCGGTCTCAGCTGATTATAAAAACCCCATAGCGACCAGGGGCCTCTCCAACCAACTGCTACGACTCAAGCGGGCTGGCAACGCTAATAATCCTAACCGGGTTTTAGACCCCAAGCGCTCGTCTTCTAATGCCTGTGTAAACAGGGAATAGGCTAAATTACCCTCCTATCACGATATTGCGACCCATCAACCACTATTAAGAAGACCGAAGATCTCGATCTACTGGCACCCAAGCTAAAGAAACGTCAGCTGATCGACAAAAGTGTGGTAATTTTCACATTCCTAAAAACCCGTTCGGGTTAATATTCCTACCATAAAGTCGAACAACCGACGGTAATGAGTTGTTTGAATCTCTCTCTAGGGCAACAGGATAATATTTGTTGACAATACAAAAAGGATTACCACGAAAATAAATACCATTGCCGGCGGATTCCATTGCTGGCGGATTATAGACGACGCATTGAAGCGACCACTTTATAAAAACACCAATTGAGACCCAGAACGAGAAACACCCGGAACAAAGTGGATTTTTCAACCAGACACTAGTCTGGTAGTACTTGCCAAAACAAATTAGATGAACATAGAGAAACTAAATTGAACATACTATTGGTCGATGATCACTCTCTTTTCCGAGAGGGAATGAAATACTTACTGAAGAGCCTGGAAAGTAAGACAGTCATTACTGAAGCTGACAGTTGCGAAGGAGCGATCGAGCTACTCTCCCATCAAAACTTCGATCTAATTTTGCTTGATCTTAATTTGCCAGGGAAAAAGCATATGGCAGCATTGGCTGCCGTTAAAAACCTAAGAAGCGACATTCCCATTGTGGTGTTCTCGGGAGAAGATAGTCCAAGTCTGATTCGATTGGCAATCGATTCAGGGGCGATGGGATTTATTCCCAAATCATCCTCCCACGAAATTCTGATCCTTGCCATGAGACTAGTATTAGCTGGTGGCGTTTATCTACCATCCATTGCCATGCAATCGGGGCGAAATGCCCAGGTAGAGCGACACCTTGATGAAAGCGGATATAGCGATGGATTCAGAAAACTGGAAGGGATTCTGTCGGATAGACAGCTCTAGGTGCTCAGGTTGATCGTCGAAGGCAAATCAAACCGGGAAATAGGAGAGGCCCTGTTCATTTCAGAGAATACAGTTAAAACCCATGTTTCTGCTGTAATGAGAGCCTTGAATACAACAAGTCGAACAGAAACAGTTTATTACACCGCAATGCTGGGTATGACCTCAGACCCAATAACACCCCACGAGAAAAAGGATGAATGACACCACAGTGCATCAGGACGGCCATCTATGAGTTTTTGGTTGTCCGAACCAATCGAACAATTGGTTAACAGGGAATACGTTGATAAACGAAGAACAGATACCAGAAACCAGCCAAAAACCGCGGCCTTGATCGACACATTAATTGTCGGTTCTGGCTACGGGGCTGCCATGTCTGCTTTTGCTATTTCAAATCACTATCATGAAAATGGATTTACGGGACATCAGCCCACTGGGCAAAAGAAGGTCGTCGTTTTCGAGAAAGGCAAGGAGTATCTACCAGAGGATTTTCCAGCATCAGTAGACGATACACCTGCATATATCTGCTATAGCCAAATGGAACCCAGAGGCCCCATGGCCCGGCCGGATCCAGGCCAAAGTGGGCTTTGGGATATTCGTCAGGGAAAAGGGATTAGCACCGTAACCGGTAGTGGACTCGGCGGTACCTCGCTCATCAATGCGAATGTCGCACTGGATCCATCGCCGTCGGTTCTTAAAAAGTGGCCCAACCCCATTTTTTCGGATGGTCTCAGGGACGACTTCCGCACACCTAAATCCTGGCATGAAGCACTGAAACCCGCCTCGGAAATGGTTAGAAAACTGCTTTCGGTGCAGGAATATAATCTGGAAAAGCCCAAATTTCAGGCGATGGGAAAACTGGCCCAGGCACTGGGTGCGGACGAATCTGAAATAGAAAAAGCACCTCTTACCATTAATTTCGGAAAACCAAATGCACAAACTGTCAACCATCGCCCCTGTAATAGTTGCGGAAACTGCGTAACTGGCTGTCACTCCGGCGCCAAGGGATCTCTCAATCTTAATATCTGGCCAATGGCCAAACAGTTCGGGACGGAGATATATACTGGCGTCAAAGTCCTCCACGTTGCGCCAAAAATCGAGGACAACAATGAAAAATGGATAGTAACCTGCTGTTTTTCTCACGATGAGAAAAAACAATTTCACGTCGTCGCCAACCGGGTCATTCTTGCTGCGGGCTCTATAGGGAGTACCGAAATTTTGCACCGCTCCGCTCAGGAGTCGAATCCAGCAGGGGACGGGGGCCTCACTTTCTGCCCCTCTCCCCGGCTAGGGGAAAATTTCTCTACCAACGGAGATGTGATGCTATTTGGTGTCGGTCAAAAGGCTCCAGTTGAAGCAGTAAGTAAAGTAGCCGGAAAGACATTAGATGCGGAAGAAGACCCGCACGCCGATTTTGCTTTTCCAGGGCCCACCATTATCGGTAAAGCCAGGATTAGTATTCCGAAACTCACTAACAAACGCCATAACGGTTCCAACGACCATACGTCTTTTATTACTTTGGAAGACGGCACCATTCCTTATGTTCTCACCCGGATTTGGAAAGAAGTCATCACCACTCAAAGCCTGATGGGTCGTTATGCGAATAACAGACCTTCAGCCTGGCATAAAAAGAATAAGGATAAAGACCCTCTTGCGGTCTCCAACGATCTCGCCAGACACAGTCAGATACTCCTTGTGATGGGTCATGACGAACCCAAATATCGCTTATCTGCAAACAAAACCGGACAGATATTTCCGACACGAATCCCCAAGGCTCGTGATGGACGAAAATCGGCGAAAGCGGAGACAACGGGCAACTACTTCGAAACCCTGCACGAGTGTTTCAAGGCCGTTGAGAAGAAAGGCTTCGATGGCGGAAAATATTTCCCAAACCCCGGATGGAAAGCATTTCCGGATGAACTATCAACCGTATTTCAACAACCCTCGGAACCCTAGGGTGGAGTCGTCACAGTCCACCCTCTAGGCGGCTGTTCTATGGGAGAAACCCGGGAAAGCGGGGTCACGGACCCCTTGGGTCGGGTCTACCGAAACGACACTCGCTCCCCCACAGATACATATCAAAATTTATACGTAATGGACGGCGCACTGATTCCGGGTTCAGTGGGAGTCAATCCCTTCATGACTATTGCTTCGCTTTCCTTTTATCTCGCCCGACTTGCAGTGGGAGCAACCGTAGATGAATCCACTTTCCATCAACTCTCCGGGACTACCATTTCCGAAGAGTTCAGGGAACTCCCTGTGGGTAATACCCGGGGTATTCCGACAAAGAAAAGCGAGGTCATCGAAGGTGTATTTAGTGAAAAAATGTTTTTTCGCATACCACAAACCCATGATGGATACGCCAACACACTGGATAGAACTTCTCTAAATAAATTCTTGATAAAAAGAGGACAGAAAGCATTGGATGTAAATCCGAAAACTCTGGCACTCGAAATCAAATTCTTTTCAGAGAAAAGGACAATACAGATATTGATAAATGGGCCAGCGACCCTTCAAATTCGCCACTTCAGGCAGAAGCAAAATTGTATTTCGTGGAACAGGTGCACCATACCCTCTATGAAACTCCTACCGCCGGCCATTTCATCGAAGAAGAGGAAGACAATAACATCGTGTTTTTGCTTGAGGGAACGGTAACACAGGGAAAGCTGGACAAACCCATTGGATGGTTCGCTAAAATGACGCGCACCCTGGACTCAATACGCCGCTTTCTCAGATATCGGAAGATCGAACTGCTCCTATTCATATCAAATCCGTTCTCAAATCCCTCACCGGAGAAAAAGAGAAAGACCTCCAAATCATTCAGTAGTTTTTTGAGGATCGCATACTTGCACTCAGAAAGAAGGGAGTTAGTCTATGACCTTAAAGAGAAGGGGAAAACCGACGGCATTACGATACGTGGACGGAAGCGGCTTGCCTATGATCTCAAGAGCGATGATATATGCACAACACTCATCACTCTACCGACGACAATGACCCTCGATAGCGAACATTTCGATCTGGAGTTTTCCGTAGACACATTGGATATGACCAAAGGCGCGTCACCGTTTCAAATTACAAATAAGGCTTCACTACCTAACATGCTCATGGGTTTGGTGGGTGCCGGTGCGTTCCTGGTTCGGGCCATCATCCAAACTCAATTCTGGAATCTCGGTGCATTGGATTACAAGCGTTATCCATCCAGAAAAGAGACAGAACACAACCCGGAAAGAATGGCAATTCCTCCCAGTTTTTTTGAATATTCAAGAAAAAGCTCTGGCAAAAGATACACGTACACATCCACTTTAAGGGAAGATCATAAGAGATATGACACCAAGGGAACGATGATCTCCCGATTAGTTCGTTACCAACCCCAGGAAAACGAAATCGATGCACCGGCGGAGGCCAGAAAAACCATTTTATTGATCCATGGACTCGCCCACAGTGGCCGAATTTTCTGGACCGACACCATCGACGTCAACATGACCCAGTATTTCCTGTCGCAGAACTACGATGTATGGATTCTCGATCATCGCACCAGCGCCAGCATAATGCTGCATGTAGACCCGGAAAACACCTGGGATGAAATCGCCAGGGAAGACGTAGTCTGGGCAGTAGAAACCGTTTACGACGCTATCAACCGTCCTATTCAAGATGTACCACAATCTTCAGCGTCCCGATCAGGTGATCAAAATGGCGAACAGCCAGGCGCCAGGGGGGAAACCCGCAAAAAGAAAGTTCATATTTTTTCACATTGTATTGGCGCCGGTGCGGTAGCTATTGCTGCGTTGAGTGGTCTGTTAGTAAAACAGAACAACAAAGAAAACCTGAGCGATGACAAAGAAACACCCGCTGAGACACATACTGGAACCCATGGAAAAAATGACGTAAAAGACCACGAAGAAGAAGGAATGGTTGCGTCGTTAGTTCCCCATGCGGTTACTCCCTGGCTAGTAGCATCAAAAGAAAACCGCCTCAGGGAAAATGTCTGGGGGTTGTTCAAAAACCGAACCCCCATCGACATTGTTGAACCAAGACCCTACGAGGATCCATCCCAAATCGAGATATTATTTGATCGGATCGCCAGCTCCACAATCAGCAAGAATCTCCTGCCTCAGCTAAGTGGATTTAAATGGAACTTGAGAAGCATGCCCGGTTTTGCCAGAGGCATTTACATGCGATACACCATCTTTTGGGGAAAACAATGGCATACCCAAAACATTGACCCGCGTACCATGAATCAGTTTTCGGGAATGATCGGTGCGGTACCCCAGGCGATATTACAGCAGCTCTATTTTTCTATAACAAAAGGTCGGATATCAAGTCATGACGGTTTAAACGAATACGTTAATGAAAAAGGATTGAAAAACTGGAATTTTCCAACGCTGTTTCTGCACGGCACTAGGAACGAAGTATTCGATATCGAATCCTCCCGTTTATCTGCCCGGTATCTTACTGCTCAGAAGCGGAGATCAGAAAAGGACCAACTTGCAGAAAACGAGGATCTTTTTAACCCGTTGAATAAATGTAATATTAACGAATATCGGAAGCACGACGTGGATATCGCTATTTTCGAAGAGTACGGTCATATGGATATGGTTTTTGGAAAAAATGCACACTCAGAGATATTTCCAGCGCTAGATAGGTTTTATACCGCTGCAGAGGAACTCGTTAAACACAATGACCATGTGAAAATAAATGACGGAGACGATTTATCTAACCGCAAAACTTTACAGGATTTTCTTGCCACTCCAAGAACTACGCAGGAGAATAGTCTCAGTCAATCAATTCTTTTACATAAACCTCAAGATAAAGTTCTGGCTGGCCCCATTCTGACGATAAAGGACGACTTACCGGGAGAAGAGAAAAATAGCTCAGCCAAAACGCTCAGATTCCTCATCGAAGAAGACGACTTTGCCACTCAGTTCATTACCGGTTTCAAAGCTGAGCCAACGAATGAAACGGGGGATAAAGGCGAGCCTATTGACGTAGAAGAGAATGAACCGGAGGAAGTAATAAAGCAAAGAGAGAAGACTCACGTCAGCTTCAGATTATATGACTTTAGCAAATTTCCCGAAGGAGATTTTTCTAGCGTCGACATTGAGAAGCAATATTACATTCAAAAGGATAATGAAGAAAAAAATCGGGAAGGAAAATGAGTAAATTAACCCCTTTAGATCGAGACCGCCAGCGAAGAACATCTAGTTACAAGTGGATGACATTTCCCTGGTTCCAGAGGATTTTTAGAAACGAACCGCAAAGTTACAAAAATAGACTCTCCTTTATCGTTGGTTCCTGTCTATATCCCGGCACCCAATTCGATCGAAGTCGATCAGACTCAGTCTTTAACGCTATTTTTCAACATATCGAAAGTGATCAGCAGCTGGAAGGTAAACGTTTAAAGACCTTAGAGGATCAGGGTCCAGGAAATCAGGGCAGCAACATTAACCGCTACCCAGGTATCGATCATCTACTTATTGTGGGAGACATTATCTACGCAGATGCTACTGCAGACTTCTGTGATCCCAACTCAAAATATGAACAATTTAAGGGCAGTTACCGAAATGCTCTTAATGGGGAAGAGAGATTCGCCAAGCGTGTATTTTCCAATGTTCCCACGTACTTCGCCAATGACGATCATGAGATCGAAAACAATTGGGATGGGGAAACAGAAGATCTGGATGATCTTAAAAAACTTGAATCCGCCAAACAGGAGGCTTATCGCTATCTGACCCTCGCAGCAACGGGATGGAAGGATTTTAAGCATATCTGGCATGAGTTCTCCAGTCTTGATTGCCCCTTTTTTGTTTTTGATACCCGGTTAGAACGAGACCCAAAAGGGCGACACGGTGCACAAACCATGGTTTCAGAAGAACAATTTGCTGGATTTAAGGCATGGCTGCATTCTGCTCGAACTAAAGCGGCGAAAACGATATTCATTGTCAGTGGCACACCCCTGGCTCCCGTAAAAAGAGACTTCGCCAGGTTTCCGAAGTGC
>JAALKB010000169.1:1821-8727 GCA_011088265.1 Gammaproteobacteria bacterium | reverse complement strand
TCCGATCTGGGCTGCTACATGTGGGCTTTCGCGCGTTGGATTCCCTGCGACTTGAAAAATCTTATCGCGCGATCAAAGCTGAACTCACCACCGAAGACAGCCTCGACGAGGCCGGGCTCAGTCGCTTCGTGTGCCCGGAAAAAGGGGACTTCATCGGCCGCTCGGCAGTTCTGGCAGAACGTGAAAAACCGGCAGCCCGCAGACTGGTCACTTTGTCCATCGACTGCGCCGAAAGCGACACCGAACCTGGTCCAAACCAGGCAGTGCTAATGGAGGGAACAGTTGTCAGCCGCACTTTGTCCGGTGCCTTTGGTCACTTTGTGGGGGCAGGCCTCGCGCTCGCTTATTTACCAATCCCGCTGGCAGAGCCCGGAACAGAATTGAAACTGTCGATACTGGGGGATTTATATCCTGCACGCGTAATCCCGGATACCCCACACGACCCTACAAACTTGCGATTGAAAGCAGGTTAGCAGCACACCCACGGAACAGTGCACTCATAGCCGGGCCACTGATCGTTGTCGGTCCTTTACGAAGGCGATCAAACTCAGAGGCACGCTGGCCTTCAGGGATTTGGAGAAGGGTTTCAAGATTCGCCCTTTGCGTTTCGTTCGGTAACGATGACAACTGTAGCCAGAGCCGATCAGCGGCCCGTTTTCTGATTTCAGAAATCAGTCTCGACAGCGTAGATTCACCGGGCAACAACACCTTGTGCTGAACGAGCCAGGTGACAGCAATCTCGAACATGACACTCGGTCTTTCATTGCTGATCCAAGCCCGTGTGTAGAGTACACGGCTCAGCCGAAACACCCAGGGTCGATCACCAAATTCCTTGTAACCATAGTGCTTGCGGATCAGTGCATTGTGTTCACGCTTCGTGGTGTCTCTTTGTGCATATTCAGTCAGCACTGATAGGGCTTCTATCGCAAGTTGCCGCCCGACATACTGCTTGACGTTGACGGGCATCACGGAAATATCTGGCAGAAACGTGCCGAGGAACCGAACAGATGTCAACTGCAACGCAACACCTAAACGGTTTTGGTCACCCCGGCGGTCTGCCACGAACGCAAGATCTGTTGCATCAAGATGAAAGTACCGGGCCAGTTGACTTTCGCTCGGTTCGCCAGCGTATTGACCGTAATGAGCCTTTTGCTCTGGCGTTAGAAAATCTACGGCCATCAATCCCCTCGCAACGTTACTGGTAGAGACTGAAAAAGTCGATTTCCGAGTGTCTATGATATTATAAATTAGTAGACATGATATTTCATTCCCCATACACTGTCTATTAAGTCGGTTTTACATACTTAATAGACAACACTTTCTACTAATTGATTTCGGAGACATATTTCGTGCGATCATTTGGATATGCTAGGGTTTCTACCAACCAACAGTCCCTCGACTTGCAGATTCAGTCACTTAAAGAAGCAGGTGTACAGGTTAACCGCATTTTTACGGATAAAATTACCGGTAGTCAGTTTAAAAGAGAAGGACTAGACCTACTACGGGTGAAAGTCGAGGAAAAAGACGTTGTTTTAGTGACAAAGCTAGATCGCCTTAGTAGGGATACGGCGGATATGATTCGGCTTATCAAGGAATTCGATGATATGGGGGTTGCTGTACGTTTTCTTGATGATGGTATTAGCACTGAGGGTACCATGGGAAAGATGGTTGTCACTATACTATCTGCCGTAGCCCAGGCAGAAAGGCAGAGAATTCTTGAGAGAACTAACGAGGGACGATTGGCCGCTAAAGAAAAAGGAATTAAATTTGGGCGCAAACGAACTATTGATCGGCGAAAAGTTGTTGGTTTGTACATGGCAGGACACGGTGCTACGGATATTGCGACTAAGCTCAATATAGGCAGATCCACCGTATATAAAATACTAAACGAAGATGGTGTTCAAGATATCTAGATTACGAACCTTGCAAAACCACATCGCCGTTTGCTGGGGGCTCAAAGTATCGTTTTGACGATAGAAACTTTAGACAACTAATTGCAGCTTCTTTATTTTTGCCGGTGCTTGTTAAATATGCGCTAAGTATATTCTCAGTCCTTACAAAATGATCGCAAACAGGAACCAGTGAGTTTCTACTCAAATACCGCTCGGTGAGTCCTTGCCAACCTAACGCTAATCCATGTCCAGCTGCGGCGGCTTCAAGTAAGTAAATGTAGTTGTCGTACCCGGAATGAACTTGTAGTAACTCGGGCTTGCCTGAAACGGCGAACCAATCTTCCCATGTTGCCCAGCCTTTGTTTAGTTTGGTTAATTTTAGAAGGGGGATACCGGACCAATGCGTTGGTGGTTTTGACAGTTTCGTTTTGTGCTTCGTATAAAATGTTGGACTACAAATCGGGCGAACGGCCTCTCTAAAGGCGATTGAATATGTGTCCTCATCAGATTCGCTGATCTTGTACTTGAAAGCTATATCAATCCGAGGGTCGCTCATATGCTCAATAGCATCATACTCGTTGGTTACAATTCGTATTTCTACATTGTCACCGACTGCTTCCTTTAGCGATTCAAATCTTGGCATGAGATACAAATGCGATATTTCATGTGTACAAGATATGGTTAGTTCATTTTTAAGTGACCAGCCAGAAATCGTATTGATCGCGGCTTGAATCTGATCAAAACCAGATATAACCGCCTGATGAAGCGTTGCCCCGTGTTCAGTCAGTTGAAGTCGTTTGTTTTCTCTAAAAAACAACTTTGCGCCCAATCTATTTTCTAACTCAGAGATATGCCTGCTTATTGCGGATTGGGAAGTATGAAGGCTTTCTGCGGCACGGCTGAAATTTAACAGTCTTGCCGACGACTCGAATGCGGTCAGAGCACTTGTCGATGGAATTCTATATCGAGCTTTTATCATATCAATAATGATATCAACATCATGCCTAAATATCAGTATCCATAGGATATATCCGCTTATATATTCCTACATTTGGAATAGGTAGCTAATATGCCTGACTACACAAAACCCGCACACTGGGCGGACTCGAATAACAAACTGTTTCCACAACAAGTGGGGTTTACTTGTCCTCCTCATGATTTTGATGCCGCTCCATCTGATTTTTTGCGCATCGCACCGAAAACGGTGGGCGTGCATGGCCGTATGTTGCATGTTCCAGACTATCGTCATGAACTGGACCAACGAAGGCGAAATTTTAATTTGCTTGATGAGTTTGTCGAATGTATGGCGAATAACGGTGCAGATGTCTGTGGTCAGGTAGGGTCGAACTGGGTTCATGCTTGTGGGTTAGGTGTCGAAGGCGTCCGACAACACTGTGAAAAATTAAGCGAGACATATGAAACCCCATTCCATATGGCTGGTTACGCAATGGTAGAAGCATTGAGAGAATTGAACGTAGAGAAGGTCGCTTTAAACGGTGTCTATCATTGGCCAAGCTGGTGGCAGGGAACAGCCGCGTTTCTCAAGGAGGCCGGATTTGATGTTGTCTGGGCCGGCAATTTCGTTGACCAGGGATTCATTGAAAGCCAGGAAGTTTGCAATGCGCAAATTTGGTGCTTCGATGGTGACCTAGCAGAGAAATCGATGCGATATGTTGCGGGGAAAGCACCTAATGTTGATGCGTATTTGGCAAGTGGCATGTGTAATTTTCGGCGTAAGGAAGATGGTCTTGCAGAGCGGTTTGTTTCGTTGGAAGTTGGGTTAGAGTCAGTCCTTGGGAAACCTGTCGTGACCCATGACAACGCCCTTTACTGGCGAATTTTTAAAACGTTAGGATTGAGCCCTGTTACCAAACAGGGCGCTTTGTTATCGACGTTATCGGGCGCTTAAGAATGAACAAGATATTAGCAGTATGGGCTGTACCCAGATCGACTTCCACTGCGTTTGAGTGGATGATGCGCCAACGCGAGGATATGACCTGTTTTCATGAGCCGTTTGGTGAAGCATGGTATCAAGGCGAAGCCCCACTGCGGCCTCGTTTAACCAAAGATAGCCTGAAAGTAACAGGCTTAACGCTTGGTTCGGTACTAGAAAACGTAAAAAGCGCTGCGCGCAAAGAAGCTGTTTTTATCAAAGATTTTCCTCATTATATTACGTCGATAATTGACAACAATTTTCTGGATCTGTTCAACCATTCCTTTTTAATTCGAGACCCAGCAAAAACGATAACGTCGATATACAGTAAATGGCCAGACTTCCATCAGGACGAGGTTGGGTTCAAAGAGCAACGCAAATTATTTGATACCATTTGCGATCAAAGCGGTACCGCGCCTCCTGTTTTAGATAGCGATGATCTATTGGAGAATCCCTATGTCGCGGTGGAACGTTGGTGTGACGCTGTGGGTATTGCGTTCGTGCCTCAGGCATTGAGTTGGGCCCCGGGCGCGCGAGACGAAGTGAGTTGGTGGGACGGGGGCTCTTTCCATGCCAATTTACGTGATTCAGATGGTCTAAAACCACAGGAACGCAAATATATTGATATCTCGAAAGCGCCAGACCGCGTGAAGAGAATATACGAACAGGTTCTACCACACTACGAATACCTCTATTCACACCGCCTAATACTACCCGCTAACGATGATTCGTGATTTATGAAGCCCCTTACTGTTTGTTCAACAAATTTTGATCAAGAATTATCTAGCGTGTCACTACGATTTATAGTTGAAGACATAATATCTAGTCCCGATGAAAACCGGTCTGAGGTTCTCGGCTATATTGCTTCTGGTTTTATCAATACTGGTGACAGTGTCATTTCCAGCATCACCGGTAAGCAGTCCATCGTAGAAAATATCACTAAATCTGAAAAACCAGTTGATACAATAGGTTTAGGCGACAAAGCAACAATCTCTTTATTAGGTAATGCGGGCATTCGTATGGGTGATGTGTTGGCTGCTGCTGGCATGGAATGTGAATTCTCAGACCAAATTGCTGCAAACATTCTGTGGTCAGGAAAGGAAGAACTACTGCCAGAACGTACCTATACGGCACGGTTTATCTCAATGGAGGTCGATGTACAGGTAACAGATATAGTTTACCGAAGTGCACCAGACTCAAGCGAACAACTTGCTGCCAAAACACTATCACTGAGTCAATCTGGATATTGTAAATTAGCGCTAGATAGTGCAGTCCTTTTTGACGCTTACAGTGATAATTCTTCAACAGGGGTGTTTGAACTTAAGGATAAGTTTACTGAGCATATTTTGGGTGTTGGTAAAATTGATTTTGCGTTACGGCGTGCAAGCAATATTGGATGGCACGCGATGAAGATAGACAAAGCATTCAGAGCGAGACTTAATCACCAAAAACCTTGCGTCCTGTGGTTCACCGGTTTTTCTGGTTCCGGTAAATCTACGATTGCAGATCAAGTTGAACAAAAATTAGGAGCAGCTGGAAAGCGCACGTACTTGCTAGATGGGGATAACGTGCGTCATGGTCTGAACAAAGATTTGGGATTTACCGACGAGGGTAGAGTTGAAAACATACGCCGGATTGCAGAAGTCTCACGATTGATGGTTGATGTGGGTCTAATTGTAATTACTTCTTTCATTTCACCATTTCGTGCTGAAAGACAAATGGCTCGGGAATTAATGGAGAAAGATGAGTTTATTGAAGTTTTTGTTGATACTCCGATTGATGTTTGTGAGCATCGCGATCCGAAGGGTTTATATAAAAAGGCTAGAAGAGGGGAATTAGCAAATTTCACGGGCATAGATTCAGAATACGAACCCCCCAATTCTGCAGAAATTACTTTACTTGGTGATGGAGATAGTGCTGACACACTCGCCGATCAAGTAATAGACTATTTGGACCAGATTTAGATTGTAAAACTCCGTCTCTCTCCTAATTTCTTAGCGTACGTTTTCGTTCCGTTGGACTTCAAACCCCTTCACTGACAGTGAGGATACGCATTCGTGGCATGGCGGAACCTATAACGATAAGATGGGGATTACTATGGAATTTTTGGTGCCTTTGTTGGAACAACAGGGTTGTGTCAATCAGCGTGTCTTCTTTTACCTTGCTCCTGGATAACTGGGTCAGTTGACGAAGTTTATCCGGGTCAATCGTTACCTGGATAAACTGGTCACTGTAATAGGAGAGATGGGCGAGGTCCACAGAGGACAGACGAACCAGTCGTTCAACGTCTTCATTCGCCATTCCCATGGAATCGGCCATGCCCTTGTCGCCCGATACACAGGCAACCTGAAGCGTATTCAGAATCATGCAGGCCAGGGCGTGATTCGCATTCGTGATGGTATCCATGGCTCATTCCTCACCTGTCCACAGCTGTGAATCAGGAAACTGACGAATGCGCTGGATGGCAGTCAGTAGCGAAAGCAGGGTATTGGTCGGGAGTGTCGGGTCTGTCAGAAACGAACCAAGCTGACCAAACTCCGGGTTGCCAACCAGCGGCAGAATGGAGGCGAAAAACGCCTCCTCATCTGCACTGCGTTGCACCACCTGTTTAAGAACACTGTTGTCTGGCAACAATGAATAGTCGCCACCGCCAAGTACGCTACTGAGCGTCATGAGCAGCCACCACGTCATCCGGTCTGAATCCCGTTCAAACTCCGTGTCGGGCAGGTCGATGAAAAATCCGTAACCCGCATTGAAGCGCTGAATCAGTTGTTGGCAATCACCGTATCCGGCCAGCAACTTCGCCTGCCTCAGTGCCGACGACCGTGCGTCATCGAGTGCGGCTGTCGCGAACTGGGACTCATCAGATTCAGCCAATGGGATTGATACACCCGGTATGGTCGAAGTATCAACAGTCTCCGCAGACGTATTGGAAGGGAGAATGGGAGGAACAATCAGCTCCGACTCGTGTGTTATGTTCTGTGAAACAGGGGAAGGGGGGAATCCAGGACGCAGGTGAGGGGGGGGGGGGTGGGGGGGGGGGGCGGGGGGGGGGGGTGGGGGGTGGGGGTGGTGTTTTGT
>JAALKB010000169.1:0-1811 GCA_011088265.1 Gammaproteobacteria bacterium | reverse complement strand
TCGACGGGTTGCTGCCCAAGCTCAAACAGTTCAATGGCAGTGCGAACACTCGACGTTGTTTGCCCACCAAGCAGCTGCCCAAGCTGGGGCATTGCGGTTGATTCCAGGTCCGCGATCACAAATTCGCCTTCGGTATCACAATCAGACAGTGACTGCTGAAACAGCGTACTGAACGTTGATTCCATCACTCCCTGATCGATAGCAAATCTGGACAGACGCTTTTCAAGTTTGCTGATCGCTTCTACCCTGGGCTTCCCCATACCACCGGTCAGTGCATGGGGAATGGCACCAGACAATTTATCTGTCGCATACTGATAGGCAATAAAAACGGTCCTTGAAACAGAATAACTGTAGTCATGTTTAAGAATCGACATCCAGTTCCTTTGGGACAGTTCACCAACCTCTGCTCCGGATTGCACCAGCACCATGATTTCCTTGAGTGCCAGCGCTTTTTCGATGAATGTATTACCCGAACGCATGTCATTTTCGATTAAATGATCAATGAGCAGGGTAATTTCACTGTCATAGGGCACGAACATCACGGACATGATTCCCAGGTCCTCGCGCCCCGTTTGTTCAAAGGCCGCTATCTGGGCGAGCAAACGGGTATTGCCGCCAGCAGATACCATGAAGACATCCTCACCCGGACGCTGGGTCACCGATATGGTTGATGTGACTCCCCCCTTGTCAATAATCGACTCGACGATTTCGTCGAACTTGTCATTCTTTGACTTGCGGGGATTGCGGTCATAGGGCTTGATTCGATCAAGCGGCAACCGCATCATCGTGGGTTCCAGTGGCAGGGAAGCGGCACTGGTTGACGCATCATTTCCAAAATTATCTGCTGCCAGCAGACCACCAATATCCGCTTTCTTCGCTCGCTTGGCGCTCATTTCGCATCCCCGTCGCGTGGAGAAATCTCCGGCACCTGGAACAAGTTGTCGTATTCGTTATGAATCGCAAACAGTTCCTCAAGGACACTCATCATGGTGTCCCTGGCGCTCGCTCGCTTGGTGTTACTGGTAGGTTCATACAGATGAACCGGCATTTGGGCTGATGCAGCCGCCTTGTAGACGGTGGAGGTAGGAACCTGCGTCTCCAGCAATCGGATATCCGGCTGTCCTTCAGTCATGGCCCTGAAGCTGTCTGCCACGTCCTTTGCATCCACTGTTCGATCCACACGGCTGAACAGGACGTGTAACGGACCCAACAGGATATTAAGAAATTTTGCGGATTCCTTGATCTCGCGATATCGCTCCACAGTGCCTCGATAGAACTCCTTGGCAGACATGATATCCGGTGATACAGGAGCCAGGAAAATGTCCGTTGCCAGCATTGCGGCATCCAGCACAGCACCCTTGGCACCACGGGTGTCGATCATCACAAAATCGTAACGGTCTTCCTCACGGATCGTCGTCAACGCCTGCCGAATACGATATCGACCGTCAGCTTCGTGAAGAATGTATTCGGACAGTGTGTCTGAGCGATCATCAGAAACGACGATATCGAGGCCATCAATGCTGGTTTTCGAGATGACTTCCGGTCCCAGGCAACGATCCTTGATGAGTTTGATGAGGCCGTGCGGGGCCTGCTCGACGATGGGATAATGGGAAGACAGTGCCGGTTGGGTATTGTCAGCATCAATGGCCAATACCCGGTAGCCGGAGTCTGCCAAAAGAGCTGAGAGATTAGAAACGAGCGTGGTTTTGGTTACCCCACCCTTCGAAGATACTGCTGTAATGACATTCATTTTTCGCACCCTAGTTTGTTGAAATAAAAAAACTAGTACCTAGCTACTCTGGAGTAAACCA
>JAALKB010000168.1 GCA_011088265.1 Gammaproteobacteria bacterium | reverse complement strand
ATTGACTACGAAGTTTCATAATCAACGATGCTTGATTCAAGATCCATTTCGCATAAGCTGCGTACGTTAAGTGAGCGGTTAATCAATACCCCGGCCTCCTTCGTACGTATCACCCCGATGTTTCGCAAAACGGGCTGTCGATCCCACAAAACCCCATGTCTGTTTGACATTGAGGCAATGACGAATCGATACCGCACATACAGTCCTCATCCCCATCACATAGACAAAGGGAGTCGTTTCCGCAAGAATGACATAAAGCATCTCCATCACATTGAATACAACTGGCATCAGCATTGCAGGAAATGCACAAGGCATCACTATTGCACTGGATGCATAGTGAATCAGCGTTGCAGGAAACACATAAATCATCACCGCCACATTGGATACACAATGGGTCACCATTACAGGCGATACAGGTCTCATCTCCCGCGCACTGGGAACACAAAGGGTCTGACTGGCAATCATAACAACTTGCATCTCCATTACATTGCATGCAGGCCGGATCACCATCACACTGAATGCACAAAGGATCATCATTGCACAATGACAGCACATCGCCAAAATCGAACTGCTGCAGTAATGGAGCCTCCAGGGTAGACAGCGACTCATCCAATTCCTCGTCAGCCTCTCTGAAAATCTGTTCACTCATCTCTGGAGGAACATCAATGATGGAACACCCACCCGCCGTTCCATCACTTACACCCATCTTTCCGGCCCCAACCTCAGGAAGACCATCACAATCGAGCAATGTTGTTATCCCCTGTGTAACCCGGACAAAAAGCAGTCTTCCATTACTTAACGCATCCGCCACTGACTCCCTAAGAAGGCGATATTCCAGTTCACATTCCCGGTCATCAAGACAAAGCCAGACATCAAATCGCGTCCCCCGAACTCCGATTGAGCCAAGAGTAGTGTTGATACTAAAATTCTCCGGCTGGGTTTTGGCAACCTGTCCAGTCACCACCTTTAACCCCCCCTTAAGTAAATTCGTAAAAACCCGGGCGCTGTCCGTTTGGGCCTTCACTTCTTTTATTTCAAAACTGGTTCCAGGTTTAAGGGTAAAGCGGGTTTGATCGACCATCACCACTACAGCGAAATCTCTGGGACCCGTTACCAGCAAGTCTCCCTCGTAGATGGCACTACCTATCTCCAGAGTGCGATCATCACCATCCCCGGATTTTGCAATCACTTTTCCCACTACTACTTTGGTTTCGCCAACCGGTTCCCCTGCCCCAAGCGACGGTATGGTGTAAAACAATAAGAGCAGGGCAAAAAAGGCAATACGAACAGGAATCATTGATACAAACGCTTGATTAGTAAACATAAGAAATACGCACCCCTAGTGTGTTACGACGACGATCCTGATCTAAATCGGAAAATCCAATTTCACTGGCTTTATAGGAGACTTCCATGGACACGTGCTTACCAATTCGGCGCAACAGCGCAACAGTCAGATTCTTAGTGTTAGCTGTTCGATTTCCAACACCGTTGAAGTCAGGGTAATTATCCTTTTGCAGTTCGGCCACCAGATTGAGTTTTACCTTCTTTGGTAATGCGAAACGCGAAAAAAGTTTGAACCCCTTAGATTCCCTATTCAAATTACGGTTAATGGACGTTACATCTCTATAATACGCACCGACACCAAGTTCGACCTTTCGATCCCTCACGAATATACTCTGATCCACTCCCAAAGAAGTTCTGTTCCTCTCGCTGCGTGACGTACTCATGTCAAGTTGACCGATATTCCAAAATCGACTTTTTCCTTTGGAGGCATACAAACCAGTAGAAGCATTGGGGCGAAATCGTATTTTTGTGGATAGATAAAAAAGCCAATCATCCGCATAAAGACTTCCATCGAGCTCAGATCTTCCATAACTCAGATTACCAAGATGTATGGCTGGCTTACCAAATAAAGTTGCCTGATTCTGCAAGCTGACTTTTGAGCTCCATCGTCTCAACATATCGTAAGTGGAAGTCGAATCACTTTGCTGGTTTGATTGATAAACCGAGGCACTCATTAATCCCGTCCAACGAGACTCCCGCAAAAAGTAGTAACTAGCTGACAAATAGGAGTTAGTCCGTGAACTGGCGGCGTTATTCGAAATTAATGTCGAATCTGAACTGATATCATCAACATATCCTACCGACGCATAGAAATTCCATTTTCTTGGCGCCCCGGGATTCACTGATTCGAATTGCTGTTTACCAATAGCATCAAGATAACTTTGCGCTAGCTTGGCATACTTTGAGTCATCAGCCAGCAACACAACTTCATTAAATTGTTCTTCAGCCAGCTCACCCTGTTGCAATTTGTAGTAGATCGTACCCAGGTGATAATGGCTCGATACCGGGTCCGTTGAAATCAACGTAAGCCCGATCAGGATTTCGATAGCCTGTTCATCCTCGCCTAATTTCTCCAGACAGATAGCCTGGTAGCGCCTTATGCGCAAATCCTGTGGGTGTTCTGAGGCAAGCTGATTAAAGCTCTCCAGTGCAGACTGATAATCCTTATCGAGGAATGCCCGGGCAGCACCCGTTTCCATGATATCCAGCGTCGCAGCAGGTGCATTGGCCGGTAGCAGCAGAATAAAAAACAACGTTACTATTTTCAATATATTACCCAATAGTGGCAACATGTAATTCAGTAAAAACATCTGCTTATCCGCACTCGGTGTCCTGGAAATTTGCTGTGGCATATAGACCAGGGGTTCATCGAAGAAAAAACCCTAAAAGATGCTCTTCACTTGATTGTCGAACACCCCGTATTAGTTTGACAGGGTTTAGTATGTATTACAAACAGCCACTCAGTGGCGAACTCTCAACTGTTTAACCAATACTAATGATAAATATACTGAAATGGCAATTTGATTTACAATGCCAATTCTCGCGAAACATATTTCACTCACCATTCTGGAGACCCTAAAAGCATGAGGTTTGGTAAGACACCCATTGCTTTACAGCAACTGCTACACCAGAAAGCGCAAACAATCGCCGCGGCCTTAGGCGTCACATTTATTACCGTTTTGCTGTTCATGCAAATTGGGTTTCGAGCTGGCTTTCTTGACACACTAACTGACTTACCTGCCTCTTTGGATGGAGATCTTTTTTTGCTCAGTTCGTCTTACGTTACTGCCCTTCGTCCACCGAAATTCAATCATCGTGGTTTGCATCATGCACTGGCTTTCGATGAAGTTGAGTCCATCAGTCCAGTTTATCTATCTTCGGCAACCATGAAGAATCCGGGCGGAGAACATAGTTTTCTTCGCAAGATTCAGGTCATAGGATTTCCCATAGGACAACACCCAATTCTCAACCTCTCTGGCACCCCCCTATCGACGGAAAAACTCACCCAGTCAAGGGCCTTTTTTATTGATGAACGGTCCCGCAAAGAATTTAGACCCCTTCTGGAAAAACTCAAAGCTGGCCAGAATCAGTCTACCGAAATTAGAACACCAGGTGGTCAGCATAATATTTCTCTTGTGGGAACATTTCCTCTGGGTGCGAATACTTCGACCAATTCCCATATGGCAACCAGCGACCTGACCTTTATGGAGCTATTTGCCCGTAAGCGCGAAGATATCAATATTGGGTTGATCAGACTAAAACCAGGAGCGAACCCCGAGGAAGTGGCTAAACAGCTCAATGAACACCTTCCTAAAGATGTTCTTGTCATGGAAAAAAACAGATTGCTGGCAAAGGAAAGATATCACTACGAGTTTCACTCTCCAATCGGTCTGATTTTTCGCTTTGGGCTGGGCGGTGCCATTGTGGTTGGAGTGGTCATTCTGTATCGAATTCTTTTTCAGATGCTGACCAAGTATTTACGGGATTACGCGACCATGAAGGCAATAGGGTTCAGTCAACATATGTTACGACTGATTGTGCTCAAAGAGGCACTCATTTTGGCTATCGTTGGATTCCTCCCCGGCTTGGCTGGCTCTCTTTATATCTACAGCTTTTTAACCAAGGCGACCAGTTTACGATTCAACATGTCTGCAGAGGTGGCTTTGGGCGTGCTGGCTTCGATCTGCCTAATTTGCCTGATCTCCGCTTTGCTTGCTATTCGAAAGTTAAGCGACGCCGATCCCGCCGACCTATTCGCCTGATTATGAATACGACCCAACAACCCGAAAGACTCGTAGAAATCGATAATCTGAACCATTTCTATCAGGACGCCGATCAGAAAAAGCAGGTTCTCTTCGATATCAGTCTTTCCATATACGCGGGTACCAATGTATTTCTCACTGGTTATTCAGGTTCTGGAAAGACCACGCTTATTTCTTTGATCGGTTGCTTACGAGGTGTTCAGGACGGCAGCGTAAAACTGCTGGGAGAAGAATTAAATGGTGCGAGTGAAAACAAACTCCGTGATATGCGACGCCAGATTGGTTATGTGTTTCAGCATTTTAATTTACTCGATTTCATGAGCATCCGGCAAAACGTACAACAAAGTCTGGAACTACAGTCCGATTTTTCACCCCGTAAAGCCCGACTTCGTGCTGAAGAAATGCTCGACATGGTTGGCCTTGGTGATCGGGTTAACGCCTATCCAAAAGCACTGTCTGGTGGCCAAAAACAAAGGGTTGCCATCGCAAGGGCGTTGGTACACAGGCCAAGACTTGTATTGGCGGACGAACCCACCGCCGCACTTGACACCAGCACCGGTCGGGAAGTGACCAATTTATTTCAGGCTCTTGCCAAACAGCAGCAATGCGCGGTCCTAGTCGTTACCCACAATCGGCGCGTGCTGGATGTTGCGGATGAAATTCTCCACATGGAAGACGGAAAACTCGGAACAGCAGTGGGCGAACAGCTATCTCTGGTTTTCCCAACCTTAAGCGACGAACAACTGAGGGATGTTGCCAATGAAACCCAACACCGAACCTACTATCCCGGTGACATTATTATTCACGAAGGAGATATCGCGAATGAATTCTTTCTGCTACTCCAGGGTCGGGTCGATGTCTCCCGGAGAGGTGCGGATGGAAAACCACACAAGCTGGCAGAACTGCATCAGCGGGGAGAGTACTTCGGTGAAATGGGATTGCTACAGGAAAACGCCACCCGAGTGGCGACAATCTCAGTGGTGATAAAGAAGTTGCTGTGCTAACCATACCAAAAGAAACTTTTGGAAAAATGACGAAAAACTCTCGACTCACCAAGGCATTAATCAAAGACGAAATGCAACAGCGGATCGAAGAAAACCTGCGAGGAAGTACCCCGCCCTAGCAGGATTCATACTAATAGGGATTTATGCAACGAGCGCTCATAAAATACGATAGGTTTTGTAACGTTTCGCTCCGGAGGCCTCGGTTAACTTACGGGACGGTTTATTGTCTTCCCAGACCCAAGATAGTTCAGCCCTTCGATATCTTTTTTTGTTTCCCGCTCCGCCCTGCATCCCCAAATGCACTAGCGCTGGTCCCAGGGCGTAACTGGAATGCTGATATTCAGGTAAAACGCCCACCGCCAACACCCGGGCCTGCTCGACTTTCCTTCTATGCCACAAATATTTCAGTACTCCCCATGGGGTAAAACGACCATTAAGATACTTCAGCGCCCTGTTTACATCTGGCAACCCCATCCAGAAACCAATCATTTCCCCACCTTTCTCCGCAATGGGAAAGATATCCGGATCTGCGATACTCTTTAAGTCCCGCGCCGTAGCCAGAAACTCAGATTCACTTCTGGGGGTCGCGCTCCAGTTATCTGTAAAGCTATTGTTAAATACGGCATACATACTTCGACAATCCTGTTCAAACCCACCACCACTTAGTCGTATTGGACGAAACTTGATTCCCGCACCAAGAGCACGTCGGTACGCTCGCTCGAACCCAGGAGATAGCGCTGTCATGTCAAAATCATAGGCAAAGGCATCTCTGGCTTTTTTAAATCCGGCATTTTCCACTAAATCCATGTAGTAGGGTGGGTTATAGGGCATCATGAGACAGGGTGGAGAATCAAATCCATCGATCAAAAACAGGCAATTAATGTGAGTTGAAAGGTCGATGGGCCCTCGCAGCACCTCACAATCGTATTTTTTTAACCAGCTAGCAGCACATTCAAATAATGCATCACTGACGCCTTGCTGGTCTACGCATTCGAAATAACCAAATAATCCAATATTCCGATTTTCCTTTTTATTAAGACGAAAATTCGTGGCGGCAACAATTCGACCCACTACGTCATCACCTTTTAGAGCGATAAAAGCCTGAAAATCGCCATACGTTTTGAAATCGCTGTTAGGTGCTAACTGTTGGATAATCCCATTACGTATTGGGGGTACCCAGTTCTTGTCATTACCATAGATTCGCCCAGGCAAATCCAGAAATGCCCTCATGAGTGCCTTATTTGTAACCGCTTTTACCTGAATTTTCATCCCATGAGCAAAGAGTATTCAGGGAAGATTCGCTTTCTTCTGAAAGTACTCCCGGGTTTTAACCAGGGATTCAACCAAAGCACGTAACTCATTTAGGGTATGCAGGACATTTACCACAACTCTCAATCTGGGTTTTGCAATGAACCACACCGGAGAGACCCACATACCGCTGTGTTTCAGTAAATGAGCAGCAAATTCTTTGGGGCTAGTACTCTCGCCGACCAGCACGGGAACAACATTCGTGACTCCTAACGCCTCGAAACCATGCTCTTCAAGAAGGCCACGAAAAAAATGTGTCTTTTGTCTTAGGACTTCCGGAAGATGAGTATCAATTTCGAGCTGACGAATCGATGCAAGTACCGCAGCCGCAGCCATCGGAGGCAAAGAAATGGTGCCGATAGAAGTCGGACAGGCATCCAGTAATTTTGTAAACGACTCGCTAAAGCAACTAATCGCGGCTCCCGCAGAAGCCCCAAATTTGGAGAAAGTAGTCAGGATCACAGGTTCAACCCCACGATCACGAATCTGTTGCGGCGTGATACCAAAATGTTGACAGATGCCGTGTCCGGTTTCTCCTAATGCTCCACTTGAGTGAGCTTCGTCCAGAATTAGCACTGTCCCGGGATAATGCTCCAGGGTCCTGAGTAACTCAGGTAGCGGAACAAAATCTCCATCCATGGAAAAAACCGCATCAGTGACAACAATAATACGATCTCCTGGCCTGGCGAATCGCTTCAGCTTACTCGCCAGGTTATCCATGTCAGCATGGCGATAGGCTTTGGTTCGGCCTTTAGGGCTTTGTGTCAGCATTTTTCCGGAGCGATTATCAGCATTCACCACTGCAGATGTGATGCAACCATGGTTGCTGATATCCGTCAGAATCAGCGTTTCACGATCATTTTTAAAACCCGGAACGGGTATCGCCAGATGACAGAAACCATCCATCACTGCCTGTAGAGCCATCCACGCATTCAAAAACAAATAGGTATGAGGCAACCCCTTGAAGCGGGAAACCGCCTCCTCTAATTGTCTATGTAGGTCAATTCGTCCGCATAAGGTATGACAGGAGCTGTTGGTTGTTCCATACCGATCAATCGCATCTATTGAGGCCTGCCTAATAGCCGGATGTTGCGCAAAGCCAAGAATATCATTGTTGCCGAAATTGATTGCCTGATAATATTCGCCACTGTTTTCACATTCAACCTTGACATGATTTCCATTTTTTTCGTGGACAACATAGTGATTTGGATAGAGACCTTCTTCTTCCACCTTACGAATATAATTCTCAACAACCTGCATATTTATATCTAATTTTCAATCAAGTACACGTTGCGAATAAAAAACAAAATCTTTCCAAACACAAAACCGGTCATAAAAATATTCCTTAAAGGGCACTTACCCGAGGCGAAAATAACTATATCCACTATGAATCAAACAATTCTGCTCACCCTGACGCTGGAATGTTAATGTTGTTGATACCTGGTTCATTCTGTTCCATTCAGAAATGAAAATTAAATGCAATTTTCTTCTATGGATCGGTTTTGAACCAGTGACCTTTCAGCGACCTTAAATATTACGAGAGGAACTATTCAGATGCAATGCAACCATGGAAAACCGGGAAAGAAGTAGCTAGGATCGTATCACAACAATCCGCAACTCGACGACCTTTTGGAATGACAATACTCATCACTGGCGCAAACGGATTTACTGGCGCTCAAGTGGCAAAAACTGCTCTTCAATCCGGCATCCCGGTCCGAGGCTATGTCCGCGAGCAGAGTAATCTTGAGCGACTCAAAGGACTGAATATTAGCTTACACAAGGGAGACATCACGAGTGGAGATGATCTATATCGCGCGCTTAAAGGCGTGGAAACCGTTATCCATACTGCCGCCTATGTTGCGCTTGGCGTCGTAGATCAAACCGAAATGGCTAGAGTCAATATAGAAGGCACACGCGCAGTATTGCAGGCCTCCCTTGCTGCTGGAGTAAAACGATTTGTGCATTGCAGCACTATCGGAATTTTTGGTGATTCCCAGGGCCAGATAATCAACGAAAAATTCCAACGAACCCAGATCGGCTTTTCTTCGGCCTATGACAGCAGCAAGTTCCATGCCCAGGAACTGGTTGACTCCTATTTGGAGAAAGGTCTGGAAGTAGTGAGTATTTTACCATCCGGCATTATGGGGAAAGGCGATCCACACTTCGGCCCTGTTTTCACCCGATTTCTTTCAGGAACACTAAAAATCTGGGCCGGCGTTCAAAGATTAACCGGCATCGTGCACGTGGAGGAGGTTGCTAAAGCAATAGTAGTAGGGGGGGGGGGGGGGGGGGGGGGGGGGGGGGGGGGGGG
>JAALKB010000167.1 GCA_011088265.1 Gammaproteobacteria bacterium | reverse complement strand
TGTCTGCATTTCATTAGATTCCTTTGTCCGTTCGCCCTGCCGAAGCAAGTATTCGAAGGATTGGCAGTAAGAAGGGTCCCATTCGACCTGATTCAGAGTGAGGAGAAGATGTGGTAGAAGGTGGCGCATATTCATGGGTAACCCAAGGGAGTTAATTTGGTGAGATTTATTTTGAGACAGGGTGTGTACTCCCAGGTTGAACCAACAAACGAAATAGATGAAATAGGCAATCCGTGATATTCGTTTTACTTCACTAACGTTCGAGGGTAAATTAGCGCGAAAATTAGGAGGTCCTCCATGAAAATTGGATTTATCGGATTGGGCGTCATGGGTAGCCCTATGGCGCAGAATCTGCAACGAAGTGGTGAGCATGAGCTCACAGTATTTGATATTGATTCTGGTCGCTGTGAAATTCTGGCTGAGCTTGGCGCGCGGGTTGTTAGTAGCGTCGATCGGGCGGTTAGGGAAGCGGATATGGTGATGACGTCGTTGCCGGGGCCAAAGCAAATCGAAGAGGTTGGGCTAGGTGCCGGGGGTATCGTTGCCGGGATGAAGCCCGGCGCCGTGTGGATTGATCTGAGCACCAATGATCTGGTGGTGGCAGCAAAAATTAAGAAAGCCGCTGGGCAAGCAGGAATTGAGATACTGGATTCGCCGGTGTCCGGTGGCGATGAAGGCGCGCGAGCGGGAAACCTGACGATTCTGGTGGGTGGTGAACAGCAAGTGTTTGATCGATATCTCCCGGTTCTCCAGGTCATTGGGGAGAACATCAGCTTATTGGGTGCCCACGGTGCGGGATACTCCGCCAAGATTGCCCAGGTGGTATTGTGCTATTTGCATTCGCTGGCACTGTCCGAGGCATTAATGCTTGGGGTAAAAGGCGGGGTTGATCCTGGGAAGATGCTGAATATTATTCAAAACAGCACCGGCAAGTCCTATGTGACCGATCGTTATGGTCCGCCGATCCTTGAGGGTAATTATGATCCCTCTTTTACCGTGGGGCTTGCTCATAAAGATATGAAGCTTGCGGCACAAATGGCAGAGAATCTGGACATCACCTTGCCCATGTGTGAGCTGACCACGGATACCTATGCCCGGGCAGTGGAAGCCTATGGCTTTGATGCGAATCACCTGAAGGCAGTGCAGCTTCTCGAAGAAGACAACGAAATATTTCTACAAGCATAAATTTAAAGACACAAACTGGAATCAACGATTATGAGTGAAGTATCCGCAGAAGATTTTACCAGCGCCGACGGCGCGGCAGCCGCTAGCGCGGCGGAGTGGGAAGTGCGAGTTGATCTCGCCGCGATGTTCCGCCTAACCCAGCTGTTTGGTTGGGACGACACTGTTTGGAATCACATTACCGCCCGGGCTCCGGGCACTGATCATACCTTTTTTATGCATCGATTCGGGTTGCTGTATGAAGAGGTCACAGCATCCAATCTGATCAAAGTGGATGAAGAAGGCCGGGTACTGGAGGGTCCACCGGATGTGAATACCGCTGGATTCGTTATTCATAGTGCCATTCACTTAAATCATCCCCGCAATAAGTTCGTCTTTCATGCCCATCCCCCCAGTGCATTGGCAGCCACTGCCTTCAAAGACGGCATTCCCTACTGGGTTCAGGACTCATCCATGTTGTATGGAAAAATTGGCTATCACGATTGGGAGGGTTTGTCCGTGGATCTGGATGAGCGTTTTCGTATCGCGGAAAACCTTGGTGATGGAAAGGTTCTGGTGATGCGTAACCATGGTTTTTTATCCGTGGGTGAAACTGCCGGAGAAGCTTTTATGAATATGTATTACATGATTCGTATGTGTGAGGTGGCAGTGCAGGCCCAGGCTTCCGGACTCGAATTGGAACCCGCGACTCCTGGGCTATGGGAAATGTCGGCGAAGCAATATGAAGCGTTCTCACCGGGAAATACGAATGGCCCGCGCTTAAGCGACGATGTGATCGGGCTGACCCTTCCTACAAAAACTAGAATGAAAATCACAAACTGTAATATTCATTTGGTTGATGTGCCTTTGGCGAAACCCATCGCCACCGCTATTCATCAGATGCGCAGTGTGGCCTGTGTTTTGCTGGAGTTGGAAACCGATCAGGGATTGGTTGGGCAGAGTTATGTGTTTACCCTGACCGCGGGGAGGGTTAGGGCGTTGGAAGAAATGCTGCTCGGCTTTCTTCATCGGGTCCAGGGTAAGGACCCCCATGATATTGGCTCGATCAGTCAGCAGATGTGGAATGATATGAATCCTATTGGACACAAGGGATTTACCATTGCTGCGCTGACTGCTATTGATACCGCATGCTGGGATTTGATTGGAAAAGCTGCGGAGCAGCCCCTACATAAACTATTCGGTGCCTGTCGGGATCGGGTTAAAACCTATGCCAGTGGCGGTCTTTGGTTGTCCCAATCCATCGACGAATGTGTGGCAGAAGCGGCGGATTTGATCGACGGCGGATTTCGTTCAATGAAAATACGGGTAGGGTCACCGACCATTGCTCAGGATGTTGAGCGGGTTCGGGCGGTGCGAGATGCCATCGGCCCGGACATCGAACTCCTGGCAGACGCAAATCAGGGGATGACGGTTAAACACGCTATTCGCCTTGGGCATGAACTGGAGATGTTTAGTCTCGGTTGGTTCGAAGAGCCTGTTCCTTACCAGAACCTAAGAGGTTGTGCCGAAGTACGGGCCGCTTTAGTGACCCCCATTGCTGCAGGTGAAACAGAATACACCCGTTATGGTATGCGGGACATCCTGGAAAAAAATACCGTGGACGTATTAATGCCAGACTTACAGCGAATCGGTGGTCTAAGCGAAATGCGCCGGGCTTGTGCGCTCGCTTTGTCCCATGACATTCCCGTTTCCACCCATATCTTTACCGAGCATAGTCTCTGCATTGGTGGGGCTGAACCCGGTTGTGTTTCCGTGGAACACATGCCCTGGTTCGCTCCTCTCTTTAATGAGTCCATGGAAATCAAAGACGGCATGATCGACATCCCCAACCGCCCGGGTATCGGCTTCAGCTTTAACCGGGAAGCGGTCCAGCGGTTCAAAATGTAATAAGCGAAAATATTTTTTTAGACCAGAACAAAAAAGAATATTCGCCTCTAAATAGAGCGGCACCGGCTGTCAGGGACAATGGCTCGATAACTCGTTATTCATCCTTTCGTGTCATCGAAAGCCGCTGTAGCTTCCGGTAATATTCATCTAATTATTGGGGAATAGTGCACTATTTTCGAGCACGCCTTCCTACTCAAGAGTTGTCGCCGCCCATGTGTTCCGGAGATTTTATGATGGTGTTTAATGTAGCCGTTTCTCGGAATCCGGACCACCTGACATCGTCGTATCAGTCCAATGGCTAAAAAAGATATTCTGATCTATTCCTGAAGTGAGTGTCCGCAATGTCGGTAAAGGTCTTCATTTCCTACAAACACGTCGAGCCAGACAGAGCCCTGGCGATAGAGATACACAATGCTCTTGAGGAGAGAGGGCATGAAGTTTTCATCGATACCGGAATATCTGTGGGGAAAAAATGGGGAGATGAGATAAAACGAAACATAGAAGGATGTGACTACTTTGTGGTGCTGTTGTCAGAAAAAGGATCAGACAGCGATGCGATTCTCACCGAAGTCCGGACTGCTTATGATCTGTGTCAGAAGACAGGTCGACCAGTAATCTTACCTATAAGAGCCAATTTCCATGATTCGCTAAACCATGAAATGGCTATTTGTCTGGACTCAATACAACAGCTGTGTTGGAAGAGTGTGGACGACAATGAGTTCGTAATCAGTCAGCTGGTTTCGGTGTTGGGAGACCATGACAATAACAATGCCACTGGGAAGGGCGCTCATACCAAACCGGCGGTGTTTTCAAAAAACCAATTCAGGTCCGGAGCCAATGGAAGCTATGTTGTCGGGGCTGCGATGTTAACACTTGCTCTTCTCGTTGTCGGTTGGGCTTTTATCTCCGTTTTCATACTCAGAGGACTTCCGCTTCTTAGCATTGGGGACACTAGCATTAGCATCGGGTCGACTCACATGGACGTTGAGGTCAAAAACACCAATGCACCGACAAACTCCCCGGGTTCAAAAAACCTGGATCTAAGTGGCACGGACATCGAGAACCTCGATTCGCTGACTAATCTGGACCAATTGCAACAATTGAATCTGCGGGATACCAGAGTAAATGATCTGACCCCCCTTACCGGCGCTAGTCGCCTGGAATACCTTAATCTGCGAGACACCCCTGTCCAAAACCTCGATCACCTGGCTAACTTACACAAGCTGCAGCGGCTGGATCTTCGTGGAACCCAAGTCGGCGATCTAAGCATGTTAGCGGAGTTGATTCAATTGAAAACCCTTTATCTCAATGGTGTCTCAGCAAGAGACCTTGGCTTTTTGGAAAATCTTCGAAATCTGGAACGTTTGTATCTCGGTGATACTCAAATCGTTGACTTAGGCATTTTGAAGAATCTAAAAAGCCTGCAAACGCTGGATCTCAGCTATACCAGGGTAGCCGATCTGGGTGCGCTAACGCAGCACAATGATTTACAGCTTCTATATCTCCGGGGTTCTCGAATTACAGACTTGAGTGGGATAGAAGATTTGGGCAATCTTCGAACTTTGAATATTCGGGATACCGAAATAAGCGAGATAACCAAACTAATTGGGCTAATTAAGCTGGAGCGCCTGGACCTTCGTGGTACGAAGGTCGATCCAGCAAATATTCGCCATCTGACCGAAAAGCTGCCCAATCTTAAGATCAAGCAATAATGAAAGATCACTTAGGGGTTCCGGGGTAAGTTTTATTGGTTGACCAAATTGGTCGAAAACACTACAGAACTGAGGTAACATTCGCTTGCTATCGGGCCAAAGCTTAAGAGATCAGGGAATCACAGCGGACTACCGATAGCGATGAGTTTTACCTCAACCATTGCTTATGGACTATGTGACGATATCTCACACTACATTAATACATGGGCCCGCAGGATTTTGGCAAATAGTTTTCCGATGATTGCCTCTTGGTACTGGGTGTTTGTGCCCAATTGTTATATCCGGTTTGGGAAATCATACCTATTCCATTTTTCGACGGTCGTGAATAAATTTAATCAAGAAGGGGACGAGGGGCGTTTGTTGGGACTGGTCGACAAACTCCCTTATAAAGCTGAGTTCTAAACCCAAATCATACTGATTCTTCATGCCAGCAAAAATATTTATCTCCTATAAACGTAGCGTTGAGACGGACAGGAACCTCGCCGAGAAACTACATCGAGGGCTTGTCGATCAAGGGTATGATGTTTTCATCGACACAGGGATGTCCGTGGGAACGGATTGGGTGGATGAAATACAACGTCGTATCCAGTGGTGTGATTATCTGGTGGTGGTGTTGTCCGAAGCGGGAGCAAGCAGTGAGATGGTGCAAGGTGAAGTTCGTTTTGCCCATCGACAGGGCCAAGGGTCAGGGAAACCTCAGATTTTACCTGTTCGGGTGCAATTTCAGGAACCCCTAGATTATGAAATGGATGCTTATTCCGGCCGTATTCAGTATGTACTCTGGGAGAACATCGAGGATACACCTCGGGTTCTTGATCAACTGATTGGAGCAATTAGCAGTGGAAGCGGTTTGAGTCCTGAACAATCTTCGGATTCGGACCTGAACTCTTCCAAATCGACCCACGCCGATCACCCAAGACCTACCCCCAGCAGTGATCCTCGTGTATTAACACCACCGGGAGGGACCATCCGCGCCACGGATCGTTTTTATATTCGGCGAAAAAGTGATGAAAGAATTGACCAATTGGCGCCATTAACTGGAGAAACTCTGGTGGTGAAAGGGGCGCGGCAAATGGGGAAGTCCAGTTTATTGATTCGCTATTTGGCGGCCTGTAAACAGGTGGGAAAACAATTCGTCTTTATCGACTTTCAGTCCTTTTCCCAGTCGACGCTGGATGATTATCCGGAGTTGCTAAAAGCCTGCGCCGAGAGTTTTCTTCGTCAGCTTCGGTTGGATTTTGCGGGTTCGCTGGAGTTTCATAATCAGCAACAATTTACGGAGTTCATGGAGGACCAAATTTGGAGCAAGGTTTCTGACCCGGTAAGTATCGCAATGGATGAGGTGGATCGGATTTTTGGTCAACCGTATCAGGCTGATTTTTTCAGTATGCTACGTTATTGGCACAATCTTCGCGCCCATCCTTTTTCGCCTTGGGAAGACATCGATCTGGCATTGAGTATCTCCACGGAACCCTATTTATTAATCGATGAAGCAGATCGCTCTCCATTTAATGTTACTCCCCCCATCGAGCTTGCTTCATTTGATCGATCCCATCTGGATAAGATCAATTACCAATATGGCAACATCCTTGGGCAAGCTCAACTGGCGCAATTGTTCGACCTGTTAAAAGGTCATCCCTTTCTCACCCGTCTCGCGTTTTATCGTTTGATGGGGCCCGTGAAAATTGGATTTGGTGATTTGTTGGATCAGGCGGCGAATGACGATGGACCCTTTGGCGATCACCTGAGATCAAAACTGTTTCAGATGCAAAAACAGGACGGGTTGCTCAGGGCAATGAAACAGATTATTGCTAACAGCTCGGTATCCTGGGAGGACCACTTTTATCGACTGCGAGGTGCGGGATTGATCACTCGGGACGGCGATCGGGTCGTCCCTACTAACCTGCTTTATGCGCAGTTTTTCAAACAGCAATGAATTCTGGCCATGGGCAATAAGCCGATCAAAAGCCCAGCCCTTCGTCTACAAGCAGGAGGAACCCTTAGACCCGATAAACATCTCTATATAAAACGGGACGCCGACTATCAACTGCTCGACCTTCTTATTGACCATGAATACGTTAACGTCCTGACTTCCCGCCAAATGGGTAAGTCAAGTTTGATGATAAGCACGATTCACGAGCTTGAAAAACAGGGTATTGAGTGGGTGTCCATAGATGTCGCCGCTCAGCTCGATAATGCCCAGAGCCTCAATGAATTCTATTTAGGGTTTTTGGGAACAATAAAACGGCAGCTAGATCTGGGTCTTGATCTCATTGCGTGGTGGGAACAGGATGGAACGGAAACTGCCAGTCAAAAACTATTGCGATTTTTTGAAGACGTTGTGGGCCAAACGTTGAAACAGCCGCTGGTTATTTTTCTGGATGAAATCGATGCCACATTAAAACTGGATTTTACCGACCATTTCTTTACCGCCATTCGAGGCATGTACAATGAACGGTCGTTGGTGACAGCGTATCAAACCATTAGCTTTTGTTTGCTTGGCGTCGCCACTCCGGATGCCCTTATTAAGGAGCGACGGATAACGGCCTACAATATAGGGACAACCCTGGAACTTAGGGACTTTGACCCCCAAAAGGATGACGTAACGGCTTTGCGAAAAGCGCTAAATTCGGACTCCAGGAAGGCAGAGGAATTGTTGAAACGATTACTCCACTGGACCGGTGGACACCCCTATTTGACCCAGCGTTTTTGTGAGGAGATCGTTAGCCAATCAATTGAGGAAGCCGATGCCCTGGATCAGCTGATGGAAAGCAATTTTGATTCATTGAATCGGGTAAGGGATGACGTGCATTTCGACGCCATCCTGCGTTTCATAAAAGACCGGTTAACTGACGAAAATACAAGTTTAAAGCTGTATCGAAAATTATTGAATGGAAAAGTCGTAGCGGATCAAACCACATTGGCTCACGCGGAACTAAAACTCTCTGGTTTGGTTAAGCGAGATGCTGAGGGTAATCTGAATATCCGAAACCCCATTTATCGTCAATTGTTTGGGGAGTCGTGGCTAAAAAGCCTGCCTTCCCAAAGAAAAGAACAATTCTATCGCCGGGGGTTCGCGCTAGTTTCCGGGATTATCATTGTCCTGGTTGCGATTGGTGGATTCCTGGCGGTGGAGCAAATACGAATTGAAAAAGCGCGTAATTCACTCACTGAACGGGGCATTGTGTTTTCAGATGATGGTGAAGGCGAAACCATCGATTTCCCCGATAATGCCCCTCAGGAGATGCTGACATTTTCTCTGGGAGACATAAAGATTCTCAATGATGAGATACATAACCTCGATCTTGGGGGTACGCAAATCAGCGATATCAGTGCGCTAAGCGATCTCATTGCATTGCAAAGCCTCACTCTCTGGAATACACAAATCAGTGACATCAGTGCATTAAGCGGTCTTATTGGATTACAAACTCTCGATCTTGAGGGTACAAAAATCAGCGACATCAGTGCATTAAGTGGCCTCATTGCATTGCGAAATCTCGATCTTGAGGGCACACAAATCAGCGATATCAGTGCGTTAAACGGCCTCATTGCATTGCAACGTCTCACTCTTGGGGGTACGCAAATCACCGATATTAGTGCGCTAAGCGATCTCATTGCATTGCAAAGTCTCACTCTTGAGGGTACACAAATCAGCGACGTCAGTGCGTTAAGCGGTCTCGTTGCATTGCAACGCCTCACTCTTGGGGGTACACAAATCAGCGATATCAGTGCGTTAAGCGGCCTTATTGCATTGCGAAGTCTCGATCTTGAGGGCACACAAATCAGCGACATCAGTGCGTTAAGCGATCTCATTGCATTGCGAAGTCTTACTCTCTGGAATACACAAATCAGCGATATTCGTGCGTTAAGCGGTCTCATTGCATTGCAAAGTCTCGATCTTGAGGGTACGCAAATCAGCGACATCAGTGCATTAAGCGATCTCATTGCATTGCAAAGTCTCGCTCTTGGGGGTACGCAAATCAGCGACATCAGTGCGTTAAGCGG
>JAALKB010000166.1 GCA_011088265.1 Gammaproteobacteria bacterium | reverse complement strand
AAAATGACGCATGATCGCTAACGACGTCGCGCCTTTTTTCAGGACGGACTACATATCCTTTGCTCCCCAGGATCACAATTGCGTTATCTGACTATCGTGTTATGCACGCTACTGCGCCTAAATAAAAGGATAAACTATTAGGTGTTACGCTACCCAATAGATTGATCCGTTTTCGGATCGAAGAAAATAATATTTTCGGCTTTGATACCAACTTCTACCTTGTCGTTCCCATTCGCCATAGTATCGGGATTGCAACGGCAAATTGCGGACTCCCCATTCAAGTTAGTGTGAATCAGCAGATCGGCCCCCGTCAGTTCATGGAGCTTACTATCAATCGTGATCGAGTGGGCATCGGATTCGGTCTTATGATGGAAATGCTCTGGCCTGATGCCGGCGATGATATGACGTCCACGGTAGGGCTGCATGGCGTTTGAGTTTTTTTTGGTAATCGGTAATTTTTTTTCGTCGATACGGGTAGCTAAAGAGAAGTTACTCCCATCTTCTGACACAGTGACGGGAATGAAATTCATAGTGGGTGAACCAAGAAATCCAGCGACAAACCGGTTCATCGGCTGGTTGTAAACTTCCTGTGGCGTTCCGAATTGTTGAATGACTCCGTCATTCATCACGGCGATTCGATCTCCGAGAGTCATGGCTTCGATCTGATTCAGAAATTAGGACAGCGTCCTAATCGTCATTCTTATCTTTGTTAGGACTGGCGCACAAACCCCCACAATTCGCTTTAATCATCTTTAGCGCTGATCCCACTAGATCAGCATTGAATAACCAAAAGCTAAAGGTGATCTATGAAAGACGAAGACCTTCGAATTAAACTTGTTGAAGATGCTGCCAGAGCTCTAGGCATGAGCGCAGAGACTATCCCTGCTGATTTAACCGATCGACAGATGGATAAAGTGCTTGGGCTTGCAAGGGGGACCGCTGCGGTAAAAAGGTGCCACGGAAATTTTCCAATCCCTTCCTACAAAATTGGGAGGCTGAGGAAAACCCCTTTCTCCTCAATTATCGATTTCAAGCTTGAACAGCTTGAGCGACAGGCGGCTTAGGAAGGGGAAGAAATGAAGAATGAGAAAAACCAGGGTTGCATCCTTGGAATTCCCAAAAGCGTTCGGACTGATGACTCGAACTACTCAGATACTATCAAAGCGCCGCAAAAAACTCAGCCCCGATTTACGGTTGATAGTGTTGATCAGCATTTAGCAAGGTTTAATCACACCGGGAGAATCACAAAGCGGGTAAGAATGATTGCTTGGCTACACCTGTGCGCGATGAACTCATATTCCGTAACACGATTTGACGCACTGAAAGTTGGCTGCTCATGCTGGAATACGACCGCAAGTGAGATCGGGACCAAAGAAGGCTTAAAGCTGGAGCGTCAACCAACAACAAGGAGAACGCGATTCAGTGATTCTACAAGTGTCAATGAATATTGGTTTCAAGATTCCGAACTCCCCTGTGTCGTTGATTGGTTGGGTGGGTATCGACAGGAGGCAGCATGAGCCAAGCCAAGCGCGGAAAAAAGGGAAAGTCAGATCAAGGGTCATTCCTTGGTCTGCCGCATAGCGTCCTGAGGTCGACTAACTACTGCAAACTATCTCCTAGAACAAGAGCTTTGCTTATCGAGATTGCTGTTCAGTATGATGGCAAAAACAACGGCAATCTCTCCTGCCCGTTTTCGTATTTGAAATCGAGAGGATGGAGGGGGTCGAAAGCCACAATTCAGGATTGCTTCAGGGAGTTGGAACATTTTGGGTTGATTCTTCGCATCCAGAGTGGTGGCCTTAACTGCGGAGGGAAAAAGCGCCCAAACCTGTACGCACTGTCCTGGCTGAATATCCAGATGATCAATTATTCCGATGGATTCACTCAGAAAACTGACTGGAAGATTGGCGATTACCCCGGAACATGGCGACAGGAAAGGCCATCAATGAAACCTCAGAAATCGAAAAAAGCGCTGACTCAAAAAAAATTGCAAGTACAGCGTCAGTACCGGACCGGTACTAATGTAGTACCGATAGGAGCGATTAGCCAATGAATTTAGTAGTCACCGGTACACATGTTGTACCGATATCAGCCTTTTTCCCGCACCTACCGGTACACCTGCTGTACACCCTTATATATCTACCAATGTATAGCTGTATTTTAAGTGGTTTCAAAAACAAACCCTCAGTCAATAATCTGGTAAAGGAGGAAACCTGTTTTGATTAACTGTTGGTTAGAAGACGTAGCGGATGAACATGAGTTTATTTCTCTCATTCACAATGATTTAGGTATTACCCTCAAACCAAACCCAGATCAATCCAGAAGCGATGTCCATGCTTTAATGGTAGTCGGGCATTCTCCAATAGCTCAGTACGTTAATCGGTATGCTATCCAAATAAAGCACTATCAGGAATTAAAAGATTCAGGCGTTAACCGTTGTTGGTGGGAAACCGTTAAGCGAGCAGAGAGAATTGGATTTATTCCTTTGTTGGCATTCCAGACAAGCCGGCAATGGAGAGTGATTGTTCCTTTGCGCGCCGTTACCAGGCCCATCGGTGAGCCTTCTTTTGAATCGACACCCAGGACCTCCGATTCTTCAATGACTGCCTGGCTCGATCTGGAATCGTTCTGTCTCCATGTTCGTGAGTCAGTCAACCAATCCCCTAATCATGATTTCCGTCCTACCGGAAGAATATTAACTAATACACTCGAGGTGTAATCCAGTGAAACACAACCCGCAATTAAAACCAGTGCTATTCGACATAAAAGACAGCGAAGCCAATTGTCTATTTGCTCTTGGTATAGAACCATGCTTGTGCAATTACCGACGAGAAAAAACGATATGAGTGGCATGCGCTACTAATATTCATCCAACAGACCAAATCACAACCCAGAGGAAGAGAAAATGTCAGCAATTGAAAGTCAGATCGAAGTGAATGGCCGTAACGTAATTGTGAATGTAAACACAGCCCACCCAACCCTTGAACCGGAAGCCGGAGATTGTCAGCAGTTTCTGGAATACCTGATCGAGGCCAATTGCAGTATTGCAACATTCGATGCGGAAAAAGAATCACGCCGATTTGTCATCTACACACGAAACCCTGAACATGAGAAGACTGTCGCCCGATGGATTCGAAATAGCCCAGCCGGTTTTTCAGGTATTCTGAGCGAAGCGTCTGACACCTCAAAAACATGCCTTGAGCGAGGAATTAACATCCCCAGCTGTTTTAACGCCCGTGACTTGCAGTATCTTTATGATGGCCGTGTGCCTGACTGCGCAGGCAGCAATACCAATCTCCGAAATCCATTCGTCCGAATCGTTCCACACGTCGCCGAAAGTAACGACCCCTATGCGATTGGTGACGAAATCACGTTGGAAGAACTGAATCAACCGATGGATTAACTGGTATTTCTGACCTGACCCCATGGAAGCCCCTAAAAAGACCAGAAACTCTGGCAGGCCAAGAAAACGAATTTCTGCCAAAGATGTGTATGAATACACCTGTCAGGGGCTGACCCGCGAGCGGATTGCGTCGAAGTGTGGGGTGAGCAAAACCACCTTCCAGAATCGGTTATCAGAGGATCCTAAAATACGGGAGGCCTACGAGCGGGGAACCAGTGACTTTTTGGGTGAGGTAGAAAAAACGCTGGGGCAACTGGCCATTGCCGGTGATGGGGCTGCAATCCGTTTTATTTTGCAGACCCGCGACAAGGACAGCTACAGCCTGAGGCAGGAGCTAACAGGGGCCGACAATGGCCCGATTCAGGTAGTTGCCGCCCCTATGACTCCGGAAGAACGAAGAGCCGCCATAATCGAAATCAAGAGCGTTCTGGATGATGGGTATTGATAGTATCCACCAAAGCGCTGAGAAGGTCGCGCTTCTAAAATCCACCCTGGAATTATCGCACCTGTATTTCTGGCGTTACTTCTTCAAAAACCAGACGGGCATCAAGACGATTGTTAACGATCACCATCAGGTAATCAGCGATACCTTGGATAGGGTGTTCAATGGCGAAATTACGCGATTAATCATTAACATTCCCCCTGGTTATACGAAGACAGAATTGGCCGTTATCTCGTTCGTTGCCCATGGTCTGGCACTTAATCCAAAAGCCAAATTTATCCATACTAGTTACTCCGCTGGGCTGGCCCTTGAGAATTCAACCAAGGCGCGGGATATTGTGCGAAGCCCTGAGTATCAGCAGTTATGGCCCATGGCATTGAGAGACGACAAGGACGCCAAAGGATCTTGGTTTAATGAGGATGGAGGCGGGATGTATTCAGCATCAGCAGGTGGCCAGCTTACGGGCTTTAGGGCCGGGTATGCGGATGACGGGTTCACGGGCGCGTTTATCATTGATGATCCTATCAAGCCCGATGACGCCTTTTCGGAGAAGATCCGCGGTGATATAAATCGACGGTTCACCAATACATTTAAATCCCGATTAATGTGTGAGTCGGTACCCATCATCCTGATCATGCAAAGGATCCACCAGGACGACCCCACAGGTTTTCTGTTGCAGGGTGGTACAGGAGAGAAATGGCACTACCTGAAAATCCCGGTATCCATCGATGACGACTCTCTATCGGTCAATAAATCATTCACCCACGCCATACCTATTGAGCATGGTTTGCCTGATGGCCCACTCTGGGAGTACAAGCACAATCAGCAGCAGATAGAGACGTTGAAAGCGGACGTTTACACCTATGCCGCCCAATACCAGCAGGAACCCGACACCATGGAAACAGGAATGGTTAAGCGTGAATGGTTTGGTTTCTATGATCAGATTCCATCTACGATCAGCCTGTTCACGATGTTTGCCGACACGGCCATGAAAAAAGGCGAGCACAACGATTATTCAGTTTTTGGCCTGTTTGGTACGGCCATGGTGGGCAATACCAGAAAGCTCTATGTACTTCATATTGAACGCGGCAAATGGGACGCCCACGAACTGAGAGAGAAAGCCGCCGAATTGTGGTTGAGATTCCAGAAATACAATCACCGGGCCGGATTAACCACGCTCAAGATCGAGGACAAGGCCAGTGGTACCGGTTTGATACAGGATTGCAGTAGGGGAATAACGTATCAGGGTAAGGTAATCGAAATACAGGCCACGGAGATACAACGCACCACGGACAAGGTGAGTCGCACCAATGCCAGTATTCCACAGATTGCGGGAGGTAATGTTCTGCTTCCAAGTCAAGCGACACCACTCACTGGTGCGCTATGGGCGGAGAGCTTCATTGATGAATTATCCAGCTTCAACGCCCAGGGCACCCACAAGCATGATGATCAGGTAGATGTGTTGAACGATGCCGTTAGTGATTTACTGCTAAAAGAAACCCCTTTGTGGGTGATGTGATTGGATGGCCATTTAGTCTCTCGTTTCTGGGTTGATCTTTGCACAACTGATGATTTTCTCACCGTCACTGCGCGAGCAGAAAGGAGCAGGGTGGACGCAAGCGGTACCGTTTTTGGGCTTTCTTGTTTCTAGGCTGTACCACTTTTGGGACTGCTATTAATGAACTGGAAACAAAAAACTTTACTGAAGTTATTACGCAAGTGAAAAGCCTGGAGAAATCTGACATTCGGGAAATTGGAAACCCCCGGTTTTGAAAAACTGTTTCTGGGCTGGACGAGCCCTTCACCGAAGCGGAAACGAATTTGATGAGCTATCCCGCCCCTAACAGCTAAGAAGACCGTCAGGCTTCGTACACTCATGTTTCCTTGGCTTTCTGGTGATAAGGCAGTCCTAACTCATGAAACAAGCCTTTCGTGTGGTATCGCCCTCTGGATTTCATGTTAAATTCGCCAGAAGTATGAAACTCAGGAATAAAGGGAACTATTAATGCCTCAAGAACCCCGCCGCTTTGTCTGGTGGTCTGATAACGAATCCCGGAAAAACCAAACTGTTTCTATCTTGGCCATTGCTGAGACTATCTTTGCTGTGGCGTTGTATTGGTGGATTGCGGTCAAGTTTGATACCCATATCCATCTGGTGACCAGTTTGTTTGTGGCTCCGCTTTTGTTGCTGCGATCGGAGAAGTCGATTGAGAAGGGGTGGAGTGGTTTCTCACAGACCATTTTGAATTTAGAAGTTTTCATAGTTGGCCAAAACGAAAACAGAATAAAGCAATATTTATAAGGAGTGTGGCTGTTTTGATGACAATTGGATTGTCGTCTTACTTCTTGTTGACTTCGCTTCCTAGTTTCTGGGGCGACTATACGCTAATTTTGTGGGGAGGTGCTTTGGGTTGTATTTCTCCTACTTTTGCAACTTTCGTATACTACGTGGTTTCCGTATGTAGCGAAAATAACTCTATGATCGTGGAACGAACAGGTCTGTTGGTTACTTTTTTCATGAACATAGTATTGAATATCATCATCGTGGTATTTCTGGGTTGGATGATGAGCTCTAACTGGGCGGCGTTGGGTGCTTTCTTAAGTACTTGTTTTGGCCTTTTCGTTGGAGCGAAAGTTCTCAAGCTAATGAAATTGCGTGTTGTAGTTTCGAGTTTTGCACTAGGCAACTTTACACGTTCTATCTTTATACGGTTTTTAGCAACTATTCGATATTTGGTACCAGGTTTTCGTCAGCTACCTGAAAACTGGTGGGTAACTAATTTCACTATAGATCTTTTTACAAACCCAGAACTCTTGCCGAGGATTGCAGAGAAAAAGCCCGGCTTATCGTTAAACGGGCTATTAGGTAACTTAAAATCACGGGAGTGCGCTAACAGCCTGATGAGTCGATCTGATACCTTTTTTTTAGTGTTTTTTTATGCCGTCCCTCCGTTTATATACCGCCTAAACATCAAAGCCACCTGCTGGCTCTATTGGCCTTTGTTCTATCTGCTGAGACCTGCGTTAACCAAAGACACAACCGAAATGAGAAGGCGTGAGCTGTGCTTTCCCTTGAGCAATCCGGTACAGGCTTTGATTGTTGGCTTAGGTGTTGTTTGGTTTCTGGCTTCCCTGTTGGACATCGGCCAACTCAAACAAATCACTGGTTGGACAGGAGCGCCTGTTTATTGGGAATATCTGCTCATCATGGATTGGTCATCCCTCAGGTTATGGGATTGGGCGCATCTGGTAACTGCTGTTACTGGAGTAGGTATGATCTGGATTGCTGGAAATGCTCTAGGTAATTACAAGAACAACGTTGACTACAGCGAGGAATGCCCCTCGATGGTAAAGGTTATGACTGGTTTAAATCGGGTGCGTACTCTGGCTGTTGTTGTCGCCTTGGGTATTGCCCTTGGATCAGTAGTGGTGAATCTCAAGCCGGAGTGGGTGGAGGAGTATGTGCCGGTTTGGGCTGAGGGGATTCAGGGGTTTTATCGACCAGCTGCGGAATAAGAAAAAACGCTCCAGAAAAGAATCCTTTTGTCTTTGTAGATATTCCGCAACATATTTATAGAGTTTTCTACCATTTCTTTGGTCAACCATCAACACGAAAAATATAGTAAATCAAAAACAATGTTTAGCTCAGATATTCACCTATTTCACGATAACCCCGGGAAAAAAATCCAATTCTACATCTCTATATACAAGAAAGTGGATTTGGCAGGGTTGATAGCTCTTTGCTTTGGGGTAGTTATTTTTATCGGGTCAATAGTTTCGCACTACATGTTCCCTCTGATTCTAAAGTACGAGCTGCTGGAAAAGTCAGGTTGCGTTGCCGTAATGTGTTTTCTATTCAGCGAATTTCGAATCAATAATCGGTTCTTGGCGTATTTTCTGGATATTTTTCGGGATGAAAAGGAAATTGACAAAGCCTTTTCTGGAAGCGTCTCGAAGGTGAACAGCGAACGATTCAGCTATCTAGATAAACTTGCTGTAAGTCATATTTTGCTAGCGACTTATATTCTTGCAGCGCCTGATCAGAAGACGGCCATAAAAAAGGAACTCACAAGTCAAATGGATGTGTTAGAGGACTCCAGGCTAGCTTTAGAAGAGCTTCGAAAGACTGAACCTCAAGTGTTTGCTGATGAGATTAAGCCGTACGCTGAGAATCTAGTAACAATAGGACTTGAGAGGGAGGCATTGAGGTTTTTTCACGTATTCAACTTAGGCTTTATTTTGTCTGCTACCTTTCTTTGGGGGTTCGGCTCCTACTTGTATTGCGATAGCCCTTTTCGGGAAGTATTGTGCAAGTGATTTGTTTTCGAAATTTGTACTTGTACCGATAGTGTTTAAGAGTGCTATGCCTACATAGAATGGGCAACAAAGCACGGTGTTAGAGATTACAGTTTCACTTTTTCTCAGACCTCAAACTCTCCATCAACCTCTGAAACTCAGCCTGAAAGCTGTCATGATCTTTCCAGTTGGAAAAATCAGGTATGAAATATTCCCGAACTTCTCTGGCGATGTCCTTCCCCGTATCACCGTCGAATAGCTCCCAATCGACGATTTTCTGAAAGTCATCACAGATGGAAATGGGGAACAATACCTGCCTGTTCTCCTGCCTTCCTTTTTTCATCGCCCTGATGATTTCCGTCTCCACCCAACCAAACTGTCCATGCTTTCCTCTGAGAGGACAATGAGCAGCTTGTCATGTGTTCTGATGGCGTTATCGATCTGGTCTCTCAACTTGCGACCCGACTTCATTTCTTCAGGGGCGTACCAGACCGTTACGTTCTCACTTTTCAGGGACTCGAATAGGCTCTTGGCAAAGTCCTCGTTCTTGTGGCTGTAGCTGATGAAGCAGGAGTAGAGTTGGATAGGGAAAGCCTCACGGAAGCTGGATAGGCCTTCTACCAAGTTTCTGGGGACGCCTATGCCTTCTAGAAAAACGTCGGGGATGGATTTATCTAGGAGGAGTTCAGCCAAAAAAAAACTTGGTCCAATATGG
>JAALKB010000165.1:7088-8875 GCA_011088265.1 Gammaproteobacteria bacterium | reverse complement strand
CTAATTAATCCGCTATCTGACGTCATCAATTTCATTGTGGCGTTGTTATTGTGGCGTTGTTAATGCCTCACAAAGCCTGAGAAGGAGAGCACACATCATGCAAAAATACGATGTCATTATTATCGGTAGTGGACCAGCGGGAAAGACCGCTGCCATTCAGGCTGCCAAACTTGGAAAGAATGTCGCCATTATTGATGGCATGCCCCAAATAGGTGGGGTTTGTGTTCACACAGGAACCATCCCAAGCAAGACCCTTAGAGAAACCGTTCTTAACCTAACCGGCTGGAGGGAAAGGGGATTCTATGGACGCTCATATCGCGTGAAGGCAGATATTAAGGCGGAGGACCTGATGGAGCGGTTAAATCTGACATTGCAAAGCGAGGTGGATATTCTGGAAGACCATCTTCTCAAGAACGGTGTCGATATTTACCAGGGAACAGGGCGTTTTATCGACGACCAAAACATCGAAGTAGATAGCATTGATGGACATACTGTTCCGCTAACCGCAGAAAAGTTTATTGTCGCTGTGGGTACACGAACCTACCGCCCTGACTACATTCCTTTTAACGGTGAGACGGTTATTGATAGTGATGAAGTGACCCGCATGAAAAAACTTCCCCGTTCCCTTATCGTCATTGGTGCCGGGGTGGTTGGTGTGGAATACGCCACTATCTTTAAAACCCTGGACATCAATGTTACGTTGATTGAACCCCGGGAAACCATGCTCGATTTCATGGACCAGGAAATCCTGATGCATTTTCGCCACGATATTGTGGATGATGGACTCCGTTTGCAATTTGGCCAAAAGGTTTCGAAAATCGAATGTCGGGCCGATGGATCCTGCGTCGTGAGGCTGGATAGCAATCGGGCTATTGCAGCAGATATGGTGCTATTTGCAGCGGGGCGCGTCGGAGCCACTGACAATATGGGTTTGAAAAAGATTGGCCTTGAAGTAGACCACCGGGGTCGTTTAAGTGTGGATGAAAAGTTTCAAACCTCAATCCCCCATATCTATGCCGCCGGCGATGTCGTGGGCTTTCCGAGCCTCGCTTCTACCTCTCTGGAACAGGGCCGTATCGCCGTACTAAATGCACTGGAACAACCCTGCCATAAGACCCCAGAGTTTTTTCCTTTCGGGATCTATGCCGTGCCTGAAATGTCCACCGTAGGAATGAGCGAAGACGAAGCAATCAAACGAAAAATTCCCTATGAAATTGGCATCGTACCGCTAAGGGAAACATCCCGGGGGAAGGTTATGGGCCTGCAATCGGGGCTGATGAAATTGGTTTTTTCAGTTAAAACACGCCGCCTATTGGGTGTTCATATTGTGGGAAAAGGGGCCACGGAATTGATTCACATTGGCCAGGCTGTGCTCACTTTACGGGGCACTCTGGATTACTTTTTGGAGAATGCATTTAACTACCCGACACTAGCTGAAGCCTATAAAATTGCGGTATTACATGCCTACAACCGAATCATGTCGCTGGAAGATAGTTCAGAAATAGTAGAGCCACTGCCTAATCCGGAGACCCCGCCCAATGCCAGAATGAGACCACCGTCAAGTAGAGGAAAGAAGAAATGCTTAAGCTGATTAAATCGCTGTTTTCGGGCTCACCATCAAACGGCCAGCCGAGTCCGGAAGCCACCGTGGAATATGATGGTTTTAGAATCACTCCCTGCCCTCAAAACACCAAGGGCAGTTGGTCCACCGAAGCCATCATTGAGAAGGATATCGACGGCGAAACCAGGCGACACCACTTTATTCGCGCAGACCACTCCTCGGGGAA
>JAALKB010000165.1:0-6988 GCA_011088265.1 Gammaproteobacteria bacterium | reverse complement strand
CTCGGGGAAAATATATTTCGCTAGACAAAGTAGTCTAAAAGCCCCAAAGGTATTAGGATCACAGTCGTAATTATGCATGCATTCCCAGATCGACCGATTGGAAAACAACCTCTTCTCAATAGGTCAGGGGATCAGCACAGATGAGCCTGTGGTTTGTCGGTTTTCCAGATCACAATGGGCTCCTATTGCATTGGACAACGCATACTCCTGGTTCACGGAAACATTAACCGCTCCAGACGCCACCACATCAAAAAGCTCATTAGCCGAGGCTACCAACTCAGGCCTGGTGGCGGTGTAGTGGAATAACGTTGGACGAGTAAGATACAGCGACCCCTTTGCGCTTAGCAAAGAGACGTCGAAAGGCTCTACTTTTCCTGAGGACTGCCCGAATAACACCATGGCTCCTCTTGGTTGCAAACAATCCAATGACGACATGAAAGTAGATTGACCCACTGAGTCATAAACCACTGGAACCCCTTTCCCATCCGTAATTTCCTGCACTTTTTCCACGAAGTTTTCCTGAGTATAAATAATGGGATGATCGCACCCATTTTGTCTGGCAAGCTCCGCTTTTTCCTTAGACCCCACAGTTCCTATCACAGTAGCCCCCAGGTGCTTCGCCCATTGGCAGGCGATAAGCCCCACACCGCCGGCTGCGGCATGAAACAAAATGGTATCTCCGGCCTTGACTTCAAATGTGCTTCTTAACAGATATTGCGCCGTCATTCCCTTTAACATCATTGCCGCTGCGGTATTATCTTCGACACCATCCGGAATTTTTACGACTTTAGCAGCTTCAATATTTCTTGACTCTGCATATGCTCCCAAGGGAGTCGCTGCATAGGCCACTCGGTCCCCCACTTTCAGATCCTCTACTCCCGCTCCGATTTTTTCGACAATACCTGCCGCTTCCAACCCTGGAGTAAAAGGTAGCGGAGCTGGATACGTACCCGTACGGAAATAAACATCGATAAAGTTCAGGCCAATCGCAGTATGCGCGATCTGTATTTCTCCATGCCCAGGATCAGCTAACTCCATGGATTCCCATTTCATTACCTCTTTGTCACCGGTTTCGTATACGCGAATTAATTGAGTCATAGGAGTATTAAGTATTTGAGGAGCTTTTGCATAAGTCTGAGCGGACCAGGATATTTCTCGATCAACCAGTCCGTAAACCAGTCCATTCTCGACTTTTGCAGGGGCTCTGTAGATTAATTTCAGGAATTCGTAATATTGTGGGAATTATACGTTTTTCCATCGACTCACACAGCACTTAAGTGGCTGCGCCAAAGGTAGGACTACGCCCTTTGTCTGATCCGGTGGAAAGCTTATATTTTTCAGGATTATTGTTGACATTTTGCCCATTTCCACGCAGTGTCCATGCCCCCCGTAGCGGTTTCTGGAACGACGTCTGTTTTTCATTTGAGGGTAGACAGTGACCAGGTAGATCACGGATCTTAGAACCACTTTCTGAGACACTACCAAAACGAATTCTTGCGCTATCGACCAAATTCGCTCAGTGGTAGTATGGGGAAACTGACATTGGCCATCCCATTAAATATTGACATCGAAAAAATCGTAAAATGCGTGGAACCAAGTGGGATACAGGTTGTTGTAAAGACCTCCTGTATTGAATTTTAGTCTCCCATTAAAAGACGAAAACAGAGAATTGATGAACCTGTTCGGAAAGCCCGGAATACGCATTTCAGAAGACACACGTTGAAAAAGAGCAATATCAAAAACAACCTCCTGCTTATCGGAAAAGTTCTGCTATCCGCAGGGCTTATCACCTGGCTCTTAAATGGGGCAGATTTCGACGCGATATGGATGACCGTGAAAACTGCGAATACGGCCTATTTGATTGCCGCTTTTTGCATGTTTTATATCGGATACCTGGTAATTGCCCTGAGGTGGCAATCGTTGCTACGGGCGCAGAATATTCATGCCTCCCTTTCCTATTTGCTGGAATCTTTCACCATCGCCATGTTATTTAACAATCTGCTGCCCTCTACCATTGGTGGTGACGCCTATCGCATGTACGACATTTGGAAAATCGGTGGAAATAAAAGCCAATCTTTTTCAATCATCCTCATTGACCGGTGCTTTGGCATGTTTGCATTGGTCTGTTACGGATTTGTGGCTGCTATTCTGGCTGAGGAAGTGCGAGAAGCCATACCTGGCCTTGTAATCTATCTCGGTGGCATTCTGGTAGCAATGCTGGTTTTTATGTGGATGGTTTTTGGTTCGGGCGCAGGAATTCTTGATTGGTTTTTGAATCTGAACGTTCGTCTTTTAAGCTTACCTCAACGAATAATAACTAAACTGACTAGTGGCCTAACCCTGTTTCGGGGAAGAGGAGGCGTGCTGGTTCGAGCGTTACTGTTATCTTTTGTTTTACAACTCAATGTCATCATTCATTTCATCATTATTACCTATGCGTTGAATATCGATGTTCCCTGGGCCGGGATGTTCATTATCATTCCACTGGCAACATTAGTCATGCTGCTTCCCGTTTCCATCAATGGCGTAGGAGTACGAGAAGCAATTTTTATCTTTTTCTTCGCCTTATACGGCGTAATGGCAGAGTCTGCTATCGCCTTTGCCTGGGTTGCATTGGCGATGCTGCTGGCTCAGGGGGTTATCGGCGGTATCGTATTTATTTTACGACGCCGAAAACCCGGCAATAATTCCCACAATTCCCTTGGCGATACTGCTCCTACAGACCATAGCGCTGGAAAGAATAATGCTGGAAGGGTGGACCCGGAAAAGACGAAATAGGCGACAGCGGATTGGGCTGGTGCTAATTGGTCTAGTGCAGATCAATTAGGAGAGATTCCCGGGCTTCGACCACGGTTTTTGTGTGAAACACCCGAACCATAATAACCTCCACCCCTTTGTCTCTGGCATCTAACAGGCTTTGGTAATAAGCAGGGTCGATCTCTTTCGCGACCTTGAAGATTCCACCTTCGGGCCGACTCACCGCAAACAGCATGACACTGCGATGTCCCTGATGCGCAGCATGAACCAGTAAAGACAAGTGTTTGCTTCCCCGGGTGGTAACGGCATCTGGAAACTGAATTATTCCGTCTTTCAACAGTGTGGCATTTTTCACTTCGACATAACAATCCCGCCGCCCTTTCGCGGTAAGCAGAAAATCGAAGCGGGATTTATCAAACCCTTCGGCAAGATAAACCGGCTCAGCTTTTAGACCAGAGTAACCACTTAGTGCTTCGATCTCCCCGTTCACAATAAAATCACCGACGAATTTGTTAACCCGGTTTGTATTAACACCGATCCAACCCTGGCCCATGTCTACCCTTTCCAGCGTCCAGTTAAGTTTGCGTTTTGGATTAGTACTGGCGCTTAACTGAACCGCCGCTCCCGGCTCCCAACAACTTGTCATTGCTCCGGTGTTAGGGCAATGGACCGTTACTACCTCACCACTAGACAACTCAACATCCGCTAGAAATCGCTTATACCGGGAGATAATTTTCCCGTTTGTTAGCGTCGGTAACTCCATGGTTTATTCTGGGGTTCGCTCTGGCCGGTTTCGATATCGTTTATCTGCCTTATTCAGAGTTACTACATAAGGTGTGCATTTTCGTCGAGCTTGCACGAAAGCCAGTGCCTGCGCCATGCTCATGTCCTGATACCAGGCAAGGTAGCTGGTAACGACCCCTGGGGATCTTTCGCTTCCAGCGGTGCAATGGACATATACCGTGTGTCCATTTTCGATCAATTCAGATACTCTTCCCGTCGCCTCGGGGAGTAACTGGATGAAGTCCTCTTCATCGAAATCAACAATCTGAAGTCGGTCAATGTGAATGGAGTTTGCCCGATAACCATCAAGAACCACATTCCAATCAATTTCCTGTACCACGAAGTCTGCATCGGTTTGCAGATTTAATACCGCTGAAATACCAGCCTGAATCAGGGATTCGATATCCTCAATGGTTTTGGGACATGAACCAACAAAAAGGTTATCGAGAATTTGATCGAAATTCACCATGACAGTATCCTTTTAGAGTCCCCTTAGAACGTTGAGTTCGTTCCAAGATAGACTTTGGTTGTTCCCCCTTCTGAAAAACCATGGGCGACATCAAGGCGGATGTCCGTTTTCACATAACGTTTCAGCTTCCATCTCAAACCAAAACCCACAGAGTACTTCAAATCCGAGAGCTTGACCGCATCGTCAGATTCCCATGCGTCTCCAACATCCATTATGAACGCGCCACGGACCGTTTCCTTGTTAAAAATGGGCTGCAACCATTCGCCGTTTAACAGCAGAAAACTATTACCCTCGACATGATCCCGTTCATAACCCCGAAGGGACCGACTGCCGGCAATATTAAATTGTGGTGGGCCGAGTATGGAGTTAGTGGTATGACCCAGCCTCGCCTGTAAATTGATATTCGAATGATCCACTTTCGGCAAAGGAATATACTTTCGATAAAACAACATCTGCTTAAACAATTCCACCGTAGAGCCTGTTTCACTTCCCGCGTAGGTCAATTCATACCCATAGTGATGGCCGGAGCGGCTTAAAAGCATATCGTGGACGAAATCGCCCTCCATTGAGGCCACAACCGCCTTTACCGTTGGATCCGGGAATAGTCCATCTGTGCCAGAAACGAATTCATGTTCATATCGTTGCCACAAAAGCCCACCGCGAACCTGAACTCCACGGCTGGCTCCATCGCGTTTCAACCAACGACCAATAAAAGGTTCGACATATACCCGGGTTCTTTCGTAGTTTCCGCTTTGTCCGTCAATGGTTTCTTCAAGACTGGTTTGCTCTCTTCCAATATTCATTTTGAAAGAATAGGGGGTATTGGAAATACGGGGATAGTGGTATTCCCATTTTACTTCGGTTTCATCCTTTTCTTCTGTGTCCTTGAACTTCTTATAGGCAAGGGTAAATTTCGAGCGTTGATTTAGGCCAAACACATTATCCGATCGCCAGACAATTCCGGTAGTGATATCTCCATCACCACTACGGGCTAACTTCGGCAACACAAAGGTAAAACGCTTTTCCTCCACCGATATTTTGACAATCAATTTGCCATCACGTCTCAAAGGCAGTAATTCAACCTCTTTGAATAGCCCCATGTTCTTAACTGCCTGCTCGGAATCCTGCATCAGTTTTTCGGTCAATGTGTCGCCGGGCTTAAATAGCAATTCCTGCAGGATCGCAACGGGTTGGGTTTTATTATTCCCGGTAATTTCAATCTCATCCACATTACCAAAGGATGAGCCGAATGCTGTGGAAGAGGAGGCGACCAAAAACAGAAACAAAACCTGCTGTACTACAACTCGTTTGATCAGATTTAAGGTCGTTAGAAACAAAATTTGCTGATTATATTTATCGGCAATTCCTGTCAAAAACAATGAATCGCCATTAAAGTGACTGATCAATACTAACCATCCAACAGGCATTTAACACTAGAGCAAATGCGCCTTTAGGTCAGTACTTTCGGATATTAGGGCTCGATGATGTATGGGGTTTCAGGACATTAGTCTTTATTCATGACTAAGAGTACCGCCTTACGAATTTGGAAGCAAGAAAATTTCAGCCTTCAACAAGAAATTATCTTAATAATATCAACAAGATCAGGTATTATTCTCGAATATTGTCCAGGTTTTAGAGAACAAAACCGAGCTTTTGGCTACGAATAGCAATACAATACGAACCTATCTCCAGTTTACAAAACGTCACCAGGGAACCGCATAATGACGAAGATGCAAAAATTGAGACTTTTACCGACACTTCTACTAGTTTCTGTTCTGTTGGCTGGGTGTGCATCCACTTCATCCAAGGAAGTCAGAATTATCAGCAATGGAACGGAGGAAACCATCATTGCTGAAAAGGATCCATTTGAAAAAATGAATCGCTCCATTTTGAAATTCAATCTCAAAGCAGACAAGTATGTTTTAAAACCCGTCGCGAAAACATACAAAAAAGTGATTCCCCAGCCAGTGAGAAATGGCATTCGAAATTTCTTCTCGAATTTACGGGAGCCGCTCAACATTGTTAATGACTTATTACAAGGGAATCTGGTTCAGGCAGGTCGGGATACGGGTCGATTTGTAATTAACACTACTTTTGGATTCTTTGGACTAAACGACGTCGCCAAATATATGAACCTCCCCAGAAATCGGGAAGACTTCGGACAAACTCTTGCGGTATGGGGAGTCCCTTCAGGTCCATATCTGGTTCTGCCCTTTCTTGGCCCCTCTAATCTGCGGGATGCCACGGGACTGGTTCCCGAGTTCAAGTACACGGATGCAGTTTCCGAAGTCGAATCACCAGAGAGCACCTATCTCAGAGGGCTTAGAATTATCTCCCAACGCACTAATTTGCTTGGTGCAGACGATATTCTGGATCTTCAGCCAGACAAATATCTATTTATTCGTGAGGGCTATTGCCACCAGCGCTTGAATCAGATCCACAACGGCAATCCGCCAAAACCGGAAAACGAAGCTTCCGAAGACGAATTGCTGGATGAGCTACTTGAGAGTGATTCCTGATATTACTCTGTGTCGGTATACGCAATAGGGGATGTTCAGGGCTGCGCCAGGCCCTTGCAGGCATTGCTGGATAAGATCCGGTTCAACCCCTCAGAGGATCAAGTCTGGCTAGCCGGGGATCTAGTAAACCGCGGACCTCACTCCCTTGACACCCTACGTCTGGTTAAACAATTAGGATCAAGCGCCGTTTGTGTTCTGGGTAATCACGATCTACACCTTCTCGCCGCGGCCTCCAATATTCGAGAGCTCCGATCCGGGGATACATTGCAACCCATTTTGCAGTCACCGGATCGGGATGAACTACTTCATTGGCTAAGACATCTCCCGCTACTGCACTTTGACCAGGAGATCGGCGCATTGATGGTTCACGCCGGAGTTTATCCAGGCTGGAGTTTTAAACAGCTTAACAGCCGAGCCAGAGAGGTTGATACCATACTGCGGTCCACGGATTACACCCTCC
>JAALKB010000001.1:107575-165452 GCA_011088265.1 Gammaproteobacteria bacterium | reverse complement strand
TAATTGCTTGTCTGATCCACCATGTGGCGTAGGTTGAAAACTTGTATCCCCGGCGATATTCAAATTTATCGACGGCTTTCATAAGGCCAATGTTCCCTTCCTGAATCAAGTCCAGGAATTGCAAGCCCCTGTTAGTGTACTTTTTGGCGATTGAGATAACGAGTCTCAAATTTGCTTCCACCATTTCTTTCTTGGCTCGGCGCGCTTTCGCTTCGCCGATGGACAGTTTTCGACTTAGGTCTTTTAATTCAGCGATATCGAGCCCGGTATTCTGCTGGCACCTTACTAACTGATCGCAGCATTCGGAGATTGTGTTCCGGTATTTTTCCAATCGAGGAGCGTTATCTGAACATGCGACAACAAGTTTTTCAAATTGATCCATATCCCCTTGGTTGCCAGAGAAATATTGCAGAAAAGTTTCTCGGGGTACTTTTCCATAGGTTACGCAATATTTAGCAATTTTTCGTTCGCAGCTTCGGATCTCAGTCATGCTGTCACGTAAGGTAGCGGCTAATGCTTCGAATTTAACGGGAACGAATTTTATTTGCAGTAGCTCATCGCCAAGCTTTTGACGATTCTTCAGTGCTTGTTTGCTATCAATAGCATGTTTTTCCCAAGCAGCCTCGAGAGCTTTCCAGGTTCGTCGCATGCGTTTGAAACGTACGACGGCGTCATCATAGTCAGGACCGCTAGGGGAATCTTCTTCTTCCTGTGCGTTTTGTCCGGGCTCTCCTGGGATGGCAACGGTTTCATCATCCAGGGCGTCGAGTTCCATAAAGTCGATGACCACGTCGGAGAGCTTCATGTCTCCCATTTCGATACTATCCGCAAAATTAAGTAGCTTGCGGATCGCAACCGGGGCCAGTGCAACCGCTTGAGCGCTCTGACGGTTGCCGGCTTCGATTCGTTTTGCTAACGCAATTTCATCTTCCCGGGTTAACAATTCTACCGTCCCCATTTCCCGCATATACATTCGAACGGGGTCGGTGGTTCGTCCAAATTCGCTTTCAACGGCTGTTTTTAGTGCGGCACTGACTTCTTCGGCAACTTCCTGGTCTTCAGGGTTGTCTCTTTTGAGCGTCATGCTGTCAATGTCGGGCGCTTTATCTACAACCTCAATGCCCATATCATTGATCATATTAACAACGACCTCTATTTGGTCGGTATCGTGCATATTTTCGGGTAGGTGATCGTTGATCTCAGCGTAGGTCAAAAATCCCTGTGCTTTTCCTTTAAGGACAAGCTTCTTGAGATCAGATTGTGGTTGCCCTGTTGGGGTGGCTATGGGAGTAGGGGGAGGGGCTGCAGCTGGTTGTTCCGGTTCAACATCAACACTGACATCTTCCTCAACGACATCGAGATTATCTTCTTCGAATTCCAGTGATTGAGATTCTTTGCTCATAATAGTGTTGCCTTGATAATTAGTAGCGCTGATCGGTCAATAGTTGTTCTTATAGCCTAGCTGTAAAAGGTCGCAAAAATGCGACCGCGGATTATACCATCAAATTAGTTGCAACACGCATTGTTAACAACTGGTTTTCTTATTTATTCGCGATCAACAACTCGGGTCTGCAATAACTTCACTAATTGTTCTTTTTCGCCGGGAGCCAGAGTTCCCTGTCGAGATTTTTCCAATAAAACCAGGCGGTGTTGTTCTTTTTGTTGATATAACAACCGATCCAGGGTGTCGTTGAAATAAAGTTCCAACGATTGATCGTCCACAAAGTGGGAGCGTCCTGCCAATTTTTCAAGATATGAATGAAATTCAGATTCCCGAAAAGACTCGAGCAGTCTTGCCGTGGTCTGTTCCTGAGTATTCAGACTGGCGTCGATCATTGCTAATAGAATGTTCGCCCCCTTGATATTCAGGCTCCTGAGATCATCGATATTCGAGATGGTTTTTCCTAGCTCTGGGTTTTGTAGCAGTAGGCTGGTGGCTAGAGCCAATGGTGATAACTGCCCTTCTGGTAAGTTTGCATCCCGGTTTCTGTTGTGGGTATTTTGGGCCTTTTGGAGAGACTGATCGGATCCGAGTTGTCCAGCGCTAAGACCGCTTAGAGAGGATAGACGGGCAAACATTATCTCTTTTAATGCCCCTTGGGGTAGTTGGGCTAGCAGTGGTTTTGCCAAACTCACGAGGCGTGCTTTTCCTTCCATTCGAGCCATATCGACCTGCCTGGTTAAGCCGTCAAAGAGGAATTCCGGCAACGAAATAGCTTGATCAAGTTGTTGATTAAAGCCTTCCTTTCCGTGGTTGCGGATCCAGCTGTCTGGGTCTTCACCGTCTGGAAGAAAAAGAAATCCGGTTAAGCGGCCATCCTGCATTTCGGGTAAAGCAATCACCATCGCTTTCCAGGCAGCGCTCCGTCCAGCTCGATCACCATCGAAACAAAATACGATTTCTGGAGCGAGTCGAAAAAGTCTTTGAAGATGGGTGCGTGTTGTTGCGGTGCCTAATGTGGCAACTGCATTGTCCACTCCGAATTGCGCAAGACTGATGACATCCATATATCCCTCGACCACGATACTTCTACTCTCGGCGTCGATTGCGCGTCTGGCGCGATGTAATCCATAAAGTTCTGCGCCCTTGTGAAATAGTGAAGTTTCGGGTGAATTAAGGTATTTAGGTTCTCCCTGGTCCAGAATGCGACCTCCGAATGCTACGGTTCTACCCCGGTGGTCCTCGATAGGGAACATCACCCTTCCCCGGAAGCGATCATAGTATGCAGCTTCTGGAGAATTCTCTTTTTGGGAGACCAAACCTGCTTTCAGCAAAAATTGCTGATTTTGGGCGGAGGTGCCCAATGCGCCAGCGAGCCCATTCCAGCTATTAGGAGCATACCCTATGCCGAAGCTGGCGGCTATTCTGCCATCGAGTCCTCTTTTCTTAAGGTACTCGATAGCCTTCTTACCGCCATCATCATTTCGAAGCTGCTGTTGAAACCAGTAGCTTGCCTGTTCGACTATCCTGAGCAACTCTCCCGTGGCTTCCTGGGGGGCAGTGTTACTGCCTCGTGAGCCGGAGTCTTCCCTGGGAACGGTTATCCCCATTCCATCAGCGAGTTCTTCGATGGCCTCAACAAAACTTAGGTTTGCGTAGTCCATTAAAAAACCAATTACTGTTCCGTGGGCACCACAGCCGAAGCAGTGGTAGAACTGTTTTGATGGGCTGACCGTAAAGGAAGGGGTTTTTTCTTCGTGAAACGGGCAACAAGCCTGATATTCTTTACCCTTTCGGATGAGCGGCACCCTGCGATCAATAATATCCACAATATCAACGCGAGCGATGAGATCATCAATGAAGGTGTTAGGGATTTTGCCAGCCATCGCTGGATTTTACTCCATGCGCAATATTCTGCGCATCATTTGCTCACCTGAATCAGTGATGTTAAGTGAGTGATTTGGCCGGGTGAATTTAGCCGGGTGAATTTAGTTTGAAATTTCCAGGTGATCGATATCTCGGGCCCTTAATAGTAGTCCTATTCCTCTTGGCTTTAAGATGCTTTGAATGATGAACACTAAAAATATGTCGGTTAATCACCGTCGATGATGGTAATCAGTTAAAATCGCGCTCTTTTCTAACCTCTGACAGAGGGTTTAGAACGTTATGTGCTGTAAACGGGCTTCTGATTGAGTCAGGTATTGTTTTTGGATAGAACATCCGGTGGCGGTGCCAGCAGCAGTGAATATGTATTTGACAGGGCACTCCAAAGATCATCATGATGATGGTTTAGAAACAGGATGTCGTGATCAGAGATTGATAATCGCCAGAATTGAAATGACTAACGAATACTCCCCAACAGAAATCGAACAGCGGGTTCAGCAGCATTGGGGAAATAATCGAAGTTTTGTTGTAAAAGAGGATCCACAGAGAGAGAAGTTCTACTGTCTATCAATGTTGCCATATCCTTCGGGGCAACTGCACATGGGACATGTGCGTAACTATACCATTGGTGATGTCATTAGCCGGTATCAGCGCATGCTGGGTAAAAATGTGCTTCAGCCCATGGGGTGGGATGCGTTTGGTCTGCCAGCGGAAAATGCTGCCATAAAACATCAAATGCCCCCAGCGAAATGGACATATGAGAATATTGATTATATGAAAGGTCAGCTCAAGCGGCTGGGCTTTGCCTATGATTGGGACCGGGAACTGGCAACCTGTACACCTGAGTATTACCAGTGGGAGCAATGGTTTTTCAACCGGCTGGTTGAAAAGGGATTAGCTTATAAAAAAATGGCGGTAGTGAATTGGGATCCTGTGGAACAGACAGTGCTAGCCAACGAGCAGGTGGAAAATGGCAGAGGGTGGCGATCCGGTGCCCTGGTAGAGCGAAAAGAGATCCCGCAATGGTTTATCAGAATTACCGCTTATGCGGAGGAGTTGCTGACAGAAATTGACAATCTTGAAGGGTGGCCGGATGCAGTGCGGACCATGCAGCGTAACTGGATAGGACGCTCCGAAGGAGTGGAGTTCAATTTCGAGGTGCCGGGGGAAGAGTCTTTGGGTGTTTACACCACCCGTCCTGACACTATTATGGGAGTGACATTTGTTTCCGTTGCAGCGGAGCATCCGTTGACACTAAAAGTCGCAGAGAGTAACGCCAGGGTTTCGGAGTTCGTGGCTCAATGCAAACAGACCAATACTGCGGAGTCCGAGCTTGAAACCATGGAGAAAAAAGGAATTCCTTTGGGTATCAATGCCGTTCATCCTATTAGTGGCGAAGAAGTTCCCGTTTGGGTCGCCAATTTTGTACTGATGGGGTATGGCACCGGTGCTGTGATGGCGGTACCAGCCCATGATCAACGGGATTGGGAGTTTGCGATCAAACATGAAATTGAAATTAGACCGGTTATTGCATCACCAGATCATCCTTCCCATGATTATTTGACGTCGTCGATGACGGCCAAAAACGGACTGACCTATAACTCAGGTGAGTTTGATGGTTTGGATTTTACCAGCGCCAGTGATGCGATCATTGCTGCTCTGGAGGAAAAAGGAGTCGGTGAGCGCAAAATTAACTATCGGATTCGGGATTGGGGCGTGTCTCGTCAGCGATATTGGGGATGTCCAATCCCGATAATATACGACGAGAATGATAACGTTATTCCGGTTCCCGACGACCAATTGCCAGTTATTTTACCCGAAGATGTTGCTTTCTGTGGTGTGAAATCTCCTATCAAGGAAGACCCTGAATTTTACAATACTACTCTGCCAGGCTCGGGCTATCCTGCAACCCGGGAGACGGATACTTTTGATACTTTCTTTGAATCTTCATGGTATTTTGCACGCTATTGTTGCCCTGGAGCGAACGCCATGCTAGATGAGCGAGCAAACTATTGGCTGCCGGTTGATCAATATGTGGGCGGTATTGAGCATGCTGTGTTGCATCTTTTGTATGCCCGATTTTTTCATAAATTGATGCGGGATGCAGGATTGGTGACCAGTGATGAGCCCTTTACCAATCTGTTAACCCAGGGAATGGTATTAAAGGACGGCTCGAAGATGTCAAAATCCAAAGGGAATACGGTAGATCCCCAATCAATGATTGATCTTTATGGGGCGGACACCGTTCGGCTTTTTGTGATGTTCGCAGCTCCGCCAGAACAGGCGCTTGAATGGAACGATGATGCCGTGGCTGGAGCCCATCGATTCCTGCGACGATGGTGGACCTTGACCCAAAACTCAAAAACTGCGGTCGCTGGTGTGCAAGCGAGGATGGACGAACCTGATTGGCGGGAATCCGTGTCTGATGGAGATGCAAGGAGAATCCGTAAGTTGACGCATTCTATTTTGGAAAAAATAAATCGGGATTACGAAAAGTTTCACTACAATACGGTGATTGCTGGGGCGATGGAGTTGCTCAATGCCCTCGATAAGTATGATTTTCAGCGACATGAGGATGGTCCAGTGGTTCTTCGTGAGGCTCTGATAATCTTAAATAAAGTATTGGCTCCCATTGTTCCTCATATCGCTCATCAATTGTGGTGCGAAATGGGAGAGCGAGGAGACGTGATCGACGCGTCGTGGCCTGATGTGGATAAAAATGCTCTCGTTAGTGATACTGTCCTGCTTGTAATTCAGGTAAACGGGAAATTGCGTAGTGAAATTGAAGTTTCTACTTCCTGTGAGAAAGTTGAAATCGAAAAAATGGTGTTAGCTGACGAGAAAGTGCAGAAGTACATAGGGGGAAAACCCATTAAAAAAGTCATTGTTGTCCCTGGTAGACTGGTGAATCTCGTCATTTAGGTCTTATAATACCCACACTTGCTAATTGATGACTTTATGGAAACGCCAATGTTTAAACGCTTGATACCTGCTTTGCTTGCTATCTCCCTGATTTCCGGGTGTGGTTTCCATTTGCGTGGCAATTTTTCTTTGCCGAAATCGTTAAGTAGTGTTTCCCTGTCCGGTACTGATCAAGACTTTATTGAATCGCTTACCAACGAACTTGAAAGGAATGGCGCCGCTGTTGTCATCAGTCAAACCGGTACTACCCAATTGGATATCACAAATTTGCAATACCTGAGTTCGGTGAGCAAGACGGACGCTCAAGGAAGGGCCACCGGATATACCTATTACTATAACCTCGATTATTCGGTTGTGAGCGGTAATGGAGAAACACTGCAACCACCCACCGCTATTTCTCAAACCAGAACCCAGGAATACGACCCCAACCAGGAATTGCTCGCTGAGCAGGAAGCGGAGTTCTTAAGAGAAGAAATGGAAAAAGATCTGATTTTACAGTTACTAAGAAGATTGAGCCGACTCTAGATTGCGGACCCGTTCATCAGGGTCTTCCCTGGCGTTCATTCGGTCCACATTACTGGAATTAACGCGTTTTCTGGTTAATGGTGATAGGGTTCTTTTTGTTCCTGTTTTATTCTTTACTGTTTTTCTCACGAGGATTAGCCCTGTGAGCGACTTTCGGAGATAATTCTCGTGGGTACCAAGTGTGTACAATGCCGTAACTGGCAAAGCCTGAGAGAATGTACTCCCAATTTATTTTCCCTAAACTAAACTGAATGTCAGTGGGATTTATGTGTCAATTGGGTATCAGGTTTGCGTATTAGTCTCCCCTCATTATCAGAGCACTTCAATCAGGGCCTCCAACCGGTTTATCATTTTTTTGGAGCAGAAACTCTTTTACTTGAAGAAGCTGTCGATCTTTTCCGCGTTCAGGCGACAGAGGCTGGTTATCTTGAAAGACTTCGATTTACGTCTGAAACCGGATTTGACTGGAATCAAATAACCGATCATATGCAGTCGGTGTCTATTTTTGCTGAGAAAAAAGTCATCGAGTTACGCATTCCGTCTGGAAAGCCGGGGGATGCCGGAGCCAAGGCGCTGATTTTCTATATGTCCATGCAAAAGAATGCGGACACAATTTTGGTGATAATCAGTGGCGAAATCGATAAACGAGCGCAGAACACGAAATGGTTTAAAGCGGTTGAGGGTTCGGGGGTAGTGGTCGAGTGTCCGGCAATTAATGTTGCCAAATTACCAGAATGGATTGCCGGGCGAATGACCAGAAAAGGATTATCGTTCGACCGCGATGTTGCGGAAAGACTGGCTTATTTTGTTGAAGGCAATCTACTGGCAGCTGCGCAGGAGATTAATCTTTTGACGCTGCTATATCCAGATCGCCGAATCTCTGTTGAGCTTATGGAGAAAGTGATCGCCGATCATGCAAGATTTGACGTGTATGGTTTTGTTAATGCCTGTCTTTCTGGAGCTACCAACCGTTGCATACGTATTTTGCAAAGTCTGAAACGCGAGCAAGTGGAACCTATTGTGATCTTATGGGCTTTGTCGCGGGATACACGAACGCTTTGTAATTTGTTGATAGCATCGGCCCAGGGTGAGAATCCACAATCGTTGTTTCAAAAACACGGTGTCTGGGGAGCCCGAAGTCGCTTGATAACAGGAGCTATGCGGCGATTAACTTTGTCTCAATGTTTGAATTTGCTACGTCGTTTAGGGCGAATCGATCTGATGGTAAAGGGAAGGGCTTCTTTTCAGCGGGAGAATATCTGGGAGGAAATTGAAAGCGTTGCGCTCGGGTTGTGTGGATTAAGAGTGAGCTAGATTTCCCTGTTTTTTGCAACGTACTGTGATTCAGTTGGCTTTCTAATTTTTTAATCTCATTTGCTCTATCTCATTTGTTAAATAGGTTTTGTGCTGAATGCGCTATGGAAAATACTGACATTTCAAAATATATACTCCGTCTTGGGGAGTCTGCCAGATGTGCGGCGTCGAAAATAGCAAACGCTACGACGGCGCAAAAAAATGCGGCGCTAAAAGCGATCGCTGAAAGCTTGGAACAGCAGGCGCCCTATATTCTCTCGGAGAATGAGAAAGATATGAAAGCCGGCCGGGAAAATGACCTAACCGCGGCCTTGCTGGACAGGTTGGAACTCGACGAGATCCGTATCTCGGCCATGGTTGAAGGTTGTCATCAAATCGCTCAGCTACCTGACCCAGTGGGCGAAATTACAGGGATGAACTATCGGCCAAGCGGTATTCAAGTGGGAAAAATGAGAGTTCCACTGGGAGTGATTGGAATTATTTATGAGTCCAGGCCCAATGTGACCATAGATGCTGCGGCGCTTTGCCTTAAGGCAGGTAATGCCGTGATTCTGCGGGGAGGTTCTGAAGCGATCTATTCCAATTTGGCAATTGTTAACTGTGTGTATGATGGATTGTCCAAGGCTGGTTTGGGTGCGGAATGTGTTCAATTAGTTGAAACCACTGATAGAGCGGCAGTAGGTGAACTAATTCAGCTAAAGGAATATGTGGACGTGATTGTGCCTCGTGGCGGTAAAAGTTTGACTACAAGAGTTAGTGAGGAGGCGTCTGTTCCCGTGATTAAGCACCTTGACGGGATATGTCATGTCTATATTGATTCAGACGCGGATGTTGAAAGCGCCATTGCCGTTGCTTTTAATGCTAAAGCCAGGCGCTATGGTGTTTGTGGGGCTATGGAGACTTTGCTAGTGGATAAGAATATCGCTCCTACAGTGCTACCCCGATTGTGTCAGAAATACACGGATACACACATCGAATTAAGAGGTTGTGAAGCATCACGGCAAATAGTATCGTCAATTGGAGAGGTCACTGAGGAAGACTGGCATACCGAATATCTCGATGGAGTCCTCTCAATTCGATTAGTGGATGGCCTTGATGAAGCGATCGATCACATCAATCACTATGGGTCTCATCATACTGACTCCATTTTGACTCAAAATCTTGAACATAGTCAGCGTTTTCTTCGTTGTGTGGACTCGAGTTCAGTGATGGTAAACGCTTCTACCCAGTTTGCAGATGGCTTTGAATACGGTCTTGGGGCGGAAATTGGTATTAGTACTGACAAGCTACATGTCAGAGGACCAGTTGGGCTTGAAGGGTTGACTACTCAAAAATACATTGTAATCGGTGCTGGCCATATTAGGCCATAAAGGATCCACTAATTTAGCTCACAATTTACCTTAAGTCTGTTGGTGAATTTTGTTCTTTTTTTCTTTGATGTCGGTACAACTCATTGAGTTTGGATCTCGCCTCATCCACCCCTTCTTTTTTCAGGGAAGAGAACAACTGAACGGAAGTGAGTGGAGCGGACTTAAGTTCTTTCCTAACACTTTGTAATGTGTTGATTGCCTTCCCTCGGTTGAATTTGTCGGATTTCGTGAGCAGTACATGGGCTGGTAGATCAGTTTGCCAGCAACATTCAAGCATGGTGAGGTCCAGCGCTGTAAGGGGTCGACGAATGTCCATGGGGATGACCAGCGCTCTTAAACATTGTCGACTAAACAGATAGTCCGAGATGAAAGATTGCCAATGCTTTCGCAATGCTTCAGGTGCTTTAGCATAGCCATACCCTGGTAGATCAACCAGGCGTATATCTTCCTCGACGTCAAAAAATACTATTTGCTGGGTTCTACCTGGAGTCTTGCTGGTTTTCGCCAGTCGGTTTTGGTTAGTAATAACATTGATTGCGCTGGATTTACCGACATTGGATCTTCCGGCAAATGCGACCTCTGCGCCATTGTCCTCAGGCCATTGATGGGAATAATGGGCGGCTAAGGTGTATTTCGCCTTTTTAAAGTCGATGGAACTCAAGTTTTTAGGAATGTTTGTTGATATAATCCGGCCTCAATTTTACGTGTTCTGCCCGCATGCGGGTGAATTAATTTTCAACGGTTGAACGGGAATAACCTGATATAGATCATTCCCGCGCTAATCTTCTAAGGTTCTTACTCAATGGTCCGCTCTTTATTTCGCTGCTCTTTAATTCGATTGACTAAAGCGTCTCGTTTGGCAATGATTGTTGTGGCTATCGGCGGTTTGACTTCCCACTCGGTGTCAGCTCAGGATGGTGATATTGAAGCTGGTAAGCAAAAAGCGGCGCCTTGTGCATCCTGTCACGGTCAAGTTGGAATCAGCGCTTCACCAGATTTTCCTCATTTAGCCGGGCAGGTTCCAGGATATATTGCATCTCAATTGGCCAGCTTTAAATCCGGAGATCGCGCAAATCCGGTTATGCAGGGAATGTCTGCGGCGTTATCTGATGAAGATATGGCTAATTTGGATGCTTATTATGTCAGTCTTGATTCAAATAAGGGATCAATTACCCCTGACCAGGAAGAGCAGGCATTAGAGGGTGGCAAAATTTATCGTGGTGGTTATGAACCCTATATGATTGCAGCCTGTATGAGTTGTCATGGACCTTCTGGCCACGGCATCCCTCCGGCCTTTCCTCGTGTCTCGGGCCAGGGAGCCGCTTATCTCGAAGCCCAACTGCTGGCGTTCAAATCGGGTGCACGAAAAAACAGTATTATGAACCCGATCGCATTTGCCTTATCTGAAGAGCAAATTAAACAACTCTCTCTCTCTATGTCCGCTATCGACTAATTTACGAATTGAATTTGTGTTGATGTTGATTTTAACTTTTCAGTCATCACTCATATTCGGAATATTTCTTAGGCGAAAGCAGCAAGCCAAAAGGCTAAAAGCACCAGGCCGAAAACATAAATATGCCGGCTATCGTTAGGCGAAAAGAGTCAAATAAACGGGGCCAATAGTTAGTAGTTCTATGGATTCCCCTGGTTAGCCTATTAGGTTAGCTTATAGTCCACAGTTAAAGTTTAAAATAGTTAAAGTTTAAAATGACTTTATCGCTTCGGGAATCTCTACGTTATGCTGGCGGCAGGCAGCAATGACAGTATTTCGAAGTAAGCAGGCAATTGTCATAGGGCCAACGCCGCCAGGAACTGGAGTTGCCGCACCGGCTACTTCCATTGCGGCTTTAAAGTCGACGTCTCCAACCAGTTTGGTTTTACCTTCGTCGGTGCTGACGCGATTAATACCGACATCGATAACCACTGCCCCGGGCTTTACCCACTCCCCTTTGATCATTTCAGGGACACCAACGGCGGCGATAAGAATATCTGCTTCACGGCAAACACTGGGTAAATCCTGAGTTCTGGAATGGGTGATGGTGACGGTGCAACTTTCCTTTAGGAGTAGCATTGACACGGGCTTGCCGACAATATTTGATCTCCCCACTACCACTGCATTTTTACCGGATAAGCTACCAAGATGATCTTTCAAGAGCATTATGCAACCCGCAGGTGTGCATGGCACTAATGATTCCTCGCCGATAGAGAGCTTTCCAACATTTTCAATATGAAATCCATCAACATCTTTCTCAACGCTAATTGTGTTGATGACCCTGGATTCATCAATCTGTTTAGGTAGAGGTAACTGAACCAGAATACCGTTAATTTTAGGGTCGTTATTAAGCTGATCTACCAGAGAAAGTAAATCTTCTTCTGAGGTATCCACAGGAAGCTTATGTTCAATGGAATCCATGCCCGCTTCAAGGGTTTGCTTGCCTTTGTTGCGGACATAAACCTGACTCGCTGGGTCTTCCCCAACCAATACCACAGCAAGAGCAGGTTTTATATTATGTTCATTGATGAGAGATGATACCGAATCTCCGATTTTCTTTCGAAGTCCGACTGCAAATGCTTTGCCGTCAATTACTGTTGTCATTTTTCTACCCGAAGATTGTGTTCTATTAACGATGCCGATATTGTAGCGGTTTGGTATTAACCATACATGTACCACAGAGAAGTATTTGCTGAATATGAGAAGCATCTTGCCCTTTTCGTGGAAAATCTCGAAGCCACTTCGGGCCAATGATCGTATAATTCTATAGCTATTCAATTCTTCCATTTTTAAATCATCATTATGTCGCAAGTTAAGAACATTGCTTTCCTGTTTCCGGGGCAGGGGGCGCAGTATCGCGGAATTGGTCTGGATTTATACGATCAATATGATTCCGTAAAGCAAACCTACGAAGAAGCGAGCGATGTGCTTGGATATGACATAAAAAAGCTCTCGTTTGAAGACCCTGAGAACCAAATCAATTTTACCCGTTTTACTCAACCGGTTTTGCTGACTCATTCTATTGCGTGTATGCGAATTTTTGAGGAGCTAACCGAGGGAAAGGTTCAACCTTCAATGGCGGCTGGACATAGTCTTGGCGAATATTCGGCACTGGTTTGTGGTAAGTCGCTGACTTTTGAACTGGCGTTGCAGTTGGTCAAGCGCCGGGGAGAATTGATGGGCGACTATGGGGAGGGTGAAATGGAAGCGCTTATGATTGATTTTGAATCAGCGACATCACTGGCCCAGAGGCACTATTGCGGCATTTCTGCCTGCAATCTTCCTGATCAAAATGTAGTGGGCGGTAAGCCTGAGGATCTGGAGGCATTGGTCGTTGATATGGCCGAAAGATTTCCGAGAAAAAGAAGTGCTCATTTAAAAACCGAAGGCGCTTTTCATACCTTTTACATGGTCACCGCCGCAACGCATTTTAGGAGTAATCTTGAGCAGGCCGATTTTTGTTCTCCTGAAATTGGAGTGATGTCCAATTTCACCGGTGGTTCCCACAATGAGTATCCTGGTTCAATTAAGTCCCGATTGTTCCTTCAGCTATTCAATCCTGTTTTGTGGCATAGAAACTTACAAGCATTGGGAGCTGCCGAGGTCCAGCTATTCATTGAATTTGGTGGTGGCTTGGGGAAGGGAGATACCGCAGGGGAAAAGCGTCCTAATCTCGAAGGTATCGTTAAGAAAACGTTCAGGGGAATGGAGGGAGCTCCAGACTATCTGTCTGTCATAAACGCCCAGACGCTTGAAGCGGCTGTAGCTGCCTTATCATAGTTGTGATTTTTCGAACTCTGTGTAATTCGGCTCGTATTTTGTTCAAGAAGTAAATGGTTTGTTTTCTGTCTGGAAACTTGTAATTTACACGTTTTTCAGTGAACCTTGATAGTGTCTGATGTTCAAACCTAATGATATGGAGGATAGAACGATGAGAATATTGCTTAAAACTACCCTTGTTTTCGCGCTGTTTGCTATGGTTCCTGCCAACGCCGATCAGAACGATCCTGAACTGGTTGGCCTTTTTGATCGTTTGCACGAGACGGAAAACCATGTGGAGGCCGTCAGCATTACCAACCAGATATGGCGTGTTTGGCGACATTTTGACGATGAAGATGTCACTCTGCTAATGGCGCAGGGAATGCAAAGCATGCATGGGGCTGATTTGAAAGTTGCGGTTGAGTATTTTTCAAAGGTTGTTGATCTAGCGCCGGAATTCGCTGAAGGCTGGAATGCGCGAGCCACGGCTTATTACATGATGGGGGAGTATGAATTGTCCACCAGTGATGTAAAACAGACATTAAGACTGGAACCCCGCCACTTTGGTGCACTATCAGGACAGGGCCTGATTTATATGCAGTTAGAAAATCACCTTGCTGCCCTGGTGTTTCTCGAGAGGGCGCTACAGTACAACCCCCATATGCACAATATCAGCGAGAGCATTAAGCTAATCAGAAAACAGATTCAGCAGAATATTATCTAATTTTTCTATTTCTGTGAGTTTTTCTATTTCTGCTATTGTATCGATCTGTGCGCCGGCCAGACCGGAGTCCTATTAAGCTATCTCGGGCCATGGAGCAGGGCTACTGTCTACTGTCCACATTAAGTCGCTTTGTGGGATTGTAATGATTCAGCTACAACGCAAAGAATTTCGAACATCATTGTGGCTCCCACTAGCGCAGTATTACCGCTTGGATCGAATGGTGGGGAGACCTCTACCACATCACCTCCCACTAAATTAAGCCCGCTTAATCCTCGAATCATCATTTGGGCCTCCAGAGTGGAATAGCCACCAATCTCTGGAGTACCTGTTCCCGGAGCATAAACGGGATCCAGGGCGTCGACATCAAAGCTGATATATGTGGGGCCATTGCCAACTATCTTCCGGGCTTCTTCGATAACTGATTTGTATCCCATTTCAAAGTATTCTTCTATATAGATAACCCGCATCCCGGAGTCATGACTAAACTTCCAGACATCGGGATCGTTTAGTGATCCTCTGATGCCGATTTGAATAGTGCGTTTGGGGTCGAGTAATCCTTCTTCCACGGCTCGGCTGAAAGGTGCGCCATGGTGAAATTTTGAACCCATGTAATCGTCACCAGTGTCGCAATGAGCGTCGAAGTGAACCATTCCAATGGGGCCCTTTCTGGCTAGTGCGCGAAAAATAGGAAGAGTGATCGAGTGATCCCCACCCGCTGATACCGGAGTTACTCCTGCATCCATTACCGATTGGTAAAACCCATAAATTTCCTGATGGCTTCCCTCCAGGGTGAAAGGTTTCTGCACCCAGGCATCTCCAATATCGGCTACACTGCAAATTTCATGAGGTGAAATGCCAGTTGCCTGATTCATTTTCCTAATCAGACTTGATTGGTTTCTGATTTCTCTTGGGCCGTGTCGAGCGCCGGGACGGTTAGTTACTCCACCATCGAATGGTACTCCTATTAAACCGATATCGACTCCGTCGAAATTTTCCTGATAGGGAGCTCGCATGAAAGTGGGCAGGCCCGTGTAACGGGGACGAGTAATGGGATCAGAGAACTCGGGGTAATCGCTCATGTCAACTCTTTAGAAGTCTGTGCAGTGTTTTCGTGGAGGTGGCGTTTAACGAAAAATCGCTATCTTATAAATTCAATTTCGACAAAAGCGCATTCAAAATCGTTGTCGTTGATAACATCATGTTCAACTCCTTTTTCGCGAAAATAAGGTATTCCATTTAGCATCGGAGCCTGAGTCAGATTCCCATCTTCAGTCCTTATCTTTAACGTACCGTCAAATAATGGTACAACAACGTAATCATAGTCGTGTCGATGCCAGCCAGTGTTATCGTCTCTTTTCAAAAACCGCCATTCGGTCACCCGGGTTCTTTGGTTTTCAATGAATACGGTGGAGGAAGCGCTACCGATTTCTGTTGTTTTGCACATAGTGTGGAAGAATTCAGTAAGTACGAATAAAGGTGATCTCTGGATAAAGTCTTTTTGGGTAATCTTTATTCCGAGGAAACCTGTTCCGTCATTTCTAGCATGGCATGAAGCAGCACATTGCATCCTGCCTCCAGATCTGTTGGTTCAGCATGCTCCTGTTCATTGTGACTGAGTCCTGCTTCACATGGAACGAAAATCATCGCTGTAGGAGCAACTCGACAAACCTGGCAAGCATCATGCCCCGCTCCAGAGACAATATCCTGATGGGAATAGCCGATCCTGCTTGCTGCATTTCTTACTGCAGAAACGCATTCTTGATCAAATACGACAGGTGGGCAGTGCCATATTTCTTTGCTATCAACGACAACGCCGTGAGAGTCATGAACTTTCCCCAGCGATGCTTCGAAGGCATCACGCATTTCAAGAAGGACGTCGTCATCGGGGTTACGGATATCTACTGTTAGGAATACCTCCCCTGGAATGGTATTGCGGGAGTTAGGGCTGACGGACATTTGACCCACGGTAGCGACGCCATGGGGGGCATAATCCAGTGCAATGCGCTGGATAGATAGTATGAGTTCAGATGCAGCAACCAAGGCATCTTTACGACCTTTCATTGGGGTGGAGCCGGCGTGAGAATCCTGTCCTTTTAAGGTGACATCAAACCATCGCTGTCCCTGACCACCGATAACGATTCCAATTTGATTTCGATTTGCTTCTAGAATCGGGCCTTGTTCAATATGTGCCTCGAACAACGCGCCGATAGGGTGTGTGCCGCAAGGCTGCTCTCCGAGATAATCAATGCGCTTTAATTCATCCTTCAGGGTTAGACCATCGACATCTTCCCGGGAATAAGCAAACTCTTTGGTAAACAATCCCGCAAATACGCCGGAAGCGATCATAGCTGGGGCGAAACGAGAGCCTTCTTCATTCGTCCACATGACAATTTCCAGGGGAGCACGAGTAGTGATATTATGATCGTTCAGAGTCCGCACAACTTCCAATGCGGCCAGGACGCCGTAGATGCCATCAAATTTCCCACCATGGGGCTGAGTATCTAAATGACTCCCGGCGACGATCGGAGGCAAGCTATCATCCTGTCCTGGACGTCGGGCAAAAATATTGCCTAAATCATCAATAGTAATGTGGCAACCAGCCTGCTTGCACCACTGAACGAAAATATCGCGACCTTCTTTGTCTTCATCCGTTAAAGCGAGGCGTCTTGACCCTCCCTCATCACCAGGGCCAATTTCCGCCATGGCCATGATGCTATCCCAGAGCCTACTGCCATCGATCTTTATTGCACTATTTGACATGATGATTTCTATTCTTTAGTTTCTTAATATTCAAGACTTAATGGTTATTTTGGTGATCAGGTGGTCTATTCGGTTCATCGAACCGGGTCCTGACGGGGCCTTAGGGCTTAATTTTTTGGGTTTATATTTCTACTGATTCCCGTCTTAGCGCCTGGCACAAACAGTGAACGCCTCCACCCCCCAAAGTGAACATCGACATATCTGGAGCGTAGACTTTATAACCTAACGAACGGAGTTTTTTATTGAGGTTAACACTTCCTGACATCGATAGGACGCATTTGTTACCGAGGGAAACCAGGTTGACTCCCAGATCTTTGGCTTCATTGAACCCAACATCAACGAAGGAGAAACCTTTCTTTTTTAGCCAGTCAACAACCCAGCCCTCCAAAGCATCCAGACAAGTCACCAGGAGTTTTTGGTCTAAAGGAACAACGAGCCCATCCATATGCACAAAGAGAGCGGGGATCGGTGCCACTTCGACATCCCAGCCTTCTTTTTGAACAAATTCAGCGACCTGTTCAGATCCCTCCTGTTCGGATCTCTCACCGCAATACCCGATCAATACCGTCCCAGGTTCCAGAATAACAAAATCACCTCCTTCAAAATGTCCTGCAGTCGCATATTGCCAAATGGGGATGTTGTTGTCCTGGTAGAATTTTATTGCAGTGTGGTAGTCTGCTCGTCGACATTTAAGTTGCATATGACAGATCAGAGCTCCCCAGGGCGTCATGGCACTGGAATCTCTGGCGAAAAAATTTCTGTGCAGCACTGGGTCAGAATCCAGATAATGACATTTCACACCGGCATTTTCATAGATTTTAACCATTTCTGCATGCTGACGTTGAGCCAGATCAAAGTCAAATTTAATACCAGTTTTGTGCATATTCCGCAGCGTGCGACCAATTAGCGGTCCGGCTTCAACCCATTTGAAGTAATTCGGTTTTCCCAGCAGCACATCAGTGAGGACGCCATAGTCGTTATCTATACCCCAGTATGGATGGCTAATATTCTGTTTGTTCATGATAGTTCCCACATCGGTTATTGTTAGTTGTTAGCAGTGCTATGGAATTAAGATTCGTGACACGCGTTGTTTGAATTTTGAGCAAACATTTTTGAGACAAGCAATATAAAGATAAAACATTACTGAAATCAACGGCTGGTGGGCCAAATTTCAGATGTTTCGCCTGTAATATCCACAAACTTGCTATCGCACTAGGATTAATAATACACTTAACTTACGCAATATCATTTTTCTGCGCAACCTGGGCACGTATAAACGTTACTTTTGTTTAGATGCTAACCTTGCGGTTGTATTTCGATATCATTGGATTTGGTATTCCAAAATTGCAAAATACAGGATTGTCCGTGGACAGGAAAGCCTGAAAAAGAAAGTATGATTGAGCGGGTTTTATATTAGTTCGTTCCGGAAAAAAATAACCAAAGGTATAAAAATGAAAGCAATAACTCGAAAAATAACGGCGCCTGTGCTTGCTGGAGCAATGGTGTTTGGCGCAGCAGCCCAGGCAGCTGACGTAGTAATTGGTGTCCCTAACTGGCCCTCTGTGGCAGCAACAGCAGACATTCTCAAAGTGGTCATAGAAGACAACTTTGGTTTGGAAGTTGAGCTTCAAAGTGGAACAAACCCTGTAGTATTTGAGGCCATGGATGCAGGCAGTATGCATGTTCACCCAGAGGTTTGGTTGCCTAACCAATCCAATCTTCACAATACCTTTGTAACGGAAAAAGGCACAGTTGCCATGAGTCCTAATGGTGTGCCTGCGTTCCAGGGCATGTGCGTTACCAAGGGTACTGCTGAGAGAACCGGAATCAAGGCCCTGTCTGACTTAAGTGATCCGGATATGGCGAAACATTTCGACTCTGACGGAGATGGCATGGGTGAGGTCTGGATTGGCGCCTCTGGTTGGGCATCGACCAATGTTGAGAAGATCCGCGCGAAAAGCTATGGTTACAACGAAACCATGTCGCTGAAAGAAATGGACGAAACCCTTGCGATGGCTGAGGTTGATAGTGCGGTTGCGAAAGACGAGAACATCACTTTTTTCTGCTACACGCCTAACCATGTTTTCGCTCTCCACGATCTGGTGATTCTCAGTGAACCAGATTATGACGCTGCTAAATGGAATGTGATTCAGCCTACCGATGATCCTGATTGGTTGGAAAAGTCTGAGGCTCCTGTTGCATGGGACCTGGCTTATTTGCATGTTCACTATGCAACTGCGTTGCAGGACTCCCACCCTGGTGTGGCTAGTATGTTGTCAAACATCAAATTAGACACTGATCTCGTTTCTGGAATGACCTATGCAGTTGTTGTCGATAAAGTTGACAAGGCAGAGTTCGCGAAAGAGTGGGTTGAGAAAAATGCTGATTTGGTAAGTACCTGGCTGCAATAGGCGTGATTTAACATAGGATTTAACATAGGATTTAACCAGGGTAGAGCCCTGCTGACGAATCCTTGTGTTTTCCACGCAGTGAAGTAAAGTAGTCATAATAATCAGAAACAAAACGAGCGGTGGAGATCACCGCTCGTTTTGTATGAAATGGTTATCGTAGATATTTCCCTAGGCAGTACCGGGATAATAACGAATCATGTGAGAGCCCAATAACGGGTGTTCCAGTAACGGGTGTTTTTGAACGTATTCGATTTGTTCAACATGCTTGAGGTCTCGTTTGTATGTGTTCCTGATGAACATCACACTAGAGTAAGACTACAAGCACCATATTTTAGAGGATTATCAGCTTGAGTGAAAAAGTCATAGAGCTAGAAGGTGTCTGGAAAATATTCGGCGACAAAGCCGAAAAGGCAATGAAGGCCGTTAAAGAAGATAACCTATCCAAGCCTCAGGTGTTGGAGAAATTCGGCTGCGTCGTTGGTATTGCGGATTGTTCTTTTTCGGTTCCAAGAGGTGAGATCTTTTGTGTGATGGGTTTATCCGGTTCAGGTAAATCTACTATGGTTCGGCATCTAAACAGGCTGATAGAGCCAACAGCTGGAAAGATCAATGTTCTTGGAAAGGATGTGCTTAAACTTAACGAAGACGATTTACGTAAGCTGCGGGCGGCTCATATCGGAATGGTGTTTCAGCACATGGCATTATTTCCCCATCGGACGGTTAGGGATAATGTGGCATTTCCACTTCAGGTTCAAGGTGAGCCCAAATCCACAAGATGGGAAGTTTCTCAACGCTGTCTTGATTTAGTGAATCTGGATGGTTATGAAGATCGCTATCCTCGGGAACTGTCTGGCGGTATGCAACAACGGGTGGGATTGGCCCGTGCACTAGCATCTGACCCGGAAGTGTTATTAATGGACGAGCCTTTTTCGGCGCTTGATCCGTTAATTCGACGTCAGCTTCAGGAACAGTTTATGGCATTGTCAGCAGACCTGGATAAAACTACCGTTTTTATTACCCATGATCTGGATGAGGCAATTCGAATAGGAAATCGAATTGCTATTATGAAGGATGGAGCCATTGTCCAGATAGGGACTCCCGAGGAGATTGTTACCAATCCGATTGATGACTATGTAAGGGACTTTGTTGAAGGAATATCAACTCTGAAATTGATTTTTGCTCATTCTATTATGCAGAGAATGGTGGACTATGAATGGCAGCATGGCGATGATCTATCTGTCGCTCCCAGAGTGCCCCATGATACTGATCTAAGTGGGTTAATTGATATCTCGACTACCACGGATCAACCCATCGTGATAACGGATGATGGTAAAGATGTCGGGGTTGTAAGTAAAACTACGCTACTAAAGGGCATCAAAGGGGGAAATAACTAATGCAAGAAACAGGCTTTTCAGCAGAGCCCAATAAATTGGGTGCCTCCGTTGGGGACTTTGTGGTTGAAAACAAGGAGTACTACAACCGGGAGTTTGACAAAATCCAGGCCGCAACGAGATTTCCGTGGTCATGGAACAAAATGGCCGCATTGGTGGGACCTTTCTGGGCGGCAGGGCGGGGTATTTGGGGATATTTCTGGACTTTTATGGTATTGGAAATTCTTGCCTTTGTTCAAATTGGCAAAGGATTGTGGGGAGAATTGGGCGCGGATAAATTGTCGAGAGCGGAGCGCCTGACAGGAAAATATGAAGGGCTTTATGAAAAAGCGGAAGCGGCGAGATTGGCCAATGATCTGGCCGCAGTGGAAAGTATTACCACTCGAGCAGACAACTTGAAAAAAGTCGTGGCGAGGTTGATAGATGAAGCCGCGGCTGCTGCTGCGGACGCTACTTTTTATTTGGTTCTTGGCTTGGTATTGCTGGTTGCTCTGAGGTTGGTACAGGGGTTTTACGCCAATATGCGCTATGAAAAACAATATCTGGAATGGCGTGCGGATGCCTCAGTTCCTTCGGGATTGAGCTGGAAATGGATTAGTTTCGGTGTAGTGCTTTGGCTTGCCATTGTACCGCTGACAATCTATCGGTTTACGGTTGGTAAAATCGCTAAATCGTTAGAGCCCTGGGTTCTAGACTTTCCGATTGAGAAGAAACAGTACTTTTCACCTATCTCCAGATGGATGGAGGAGGGTTTTGACTGGTTGTCCAATGAGTTCGGCGATGTTTTTGACACTGTGGTAGTTGTGATCAGATCAATACTCGATGGTTTGGAAACCGTTTTCGTTGGTACGCCATGGCCAGTGGTATTTACGGTAATTCTTGTGACAGCATGGCGCTTAGCCGGGCCCCGGGTTGCCGTATTTACGGCCACAGCCCTGGCTTATTTGGGTATGGTCGGTCTGTGGGAAACAAGTATGATTACGGTTGCTTTGCTTGGGGCAGCTGCATTTTTATGCGTGTTAATGGGTATTCCTTTAGGAATTTGGTTTGGTAAAAGCCAGCGAGCCTATAATACTGCGCTACCTGTGCTCGATTTTATGCAAACAATGCCAGCATTCGTCTATTTAATCCCGATTATTGCTTTCTTTGGTACAGGTAAGCCTCCCGGTGTACTGGCTACAATAATTTTTGGTATGCCCCCTGTTATTAGACTAACTGCCTTGGGTATGAGGGGAGTGCCTGAAAACACAAAAGAGGCGGCCATCGCATTTGGTTGTACGAAATGGACTCTGCTCAAGGATGTTGAAATCCCACTGGCGATGCCGTCTATCATGACTGGAATTAACCAGACAATTCTGATGTGCCTCTCCATGGTTGTTATCGCTTCTTTAATTGGGGCGGACGGTTTGGGAAAAGATGTGCTTGAAGCATTACAATATGCAGCGAAAGGGCAGGGTATGCTGGCTGGTTTGGCCATTCTGTTTTGTGCCATGGTGATTGATCGCATTATTCAAGGTCACTATCGTCGGTCAACCTCTAAGCATTGAACATTTGGCCATTGACCATTAGATTGTTTATGCCGATAGTCCAGGGATGGAAAAATGGAATTATCCCGAAGTGTATGACCACCTTATTCTGAATAAGGTGGATGAGTCTTCGGTAACCCAAGCGATTGTTGAGTTTCAGCATAAAGTTGAAAATAAAATGGTGAGTCATCCCAACTTTCCCCAACTTCCTATTACCAAATTGTTCTTTGTTGGAATTGTAAGCAAAGTATGTTGATGAGCAGATTGTTATCATTGTTGTCGGATATCCGTCCAGTATTTGGAATATCCCGCCTCTTATTGTCAAATCCGAAAAAACTGTATTCGTTTATGCCTGTAACTGGAGGCTATACCGATCCACTGATTTTTGTCGGGGTGATGTCCGTTTTAGGTACCGTGTTTGTGGTGGCCATCCAGTTTTTCGGACTGACTAGTTTGGGGTTGGGTGGTTTTAGATTAGGGTTATCCCCATTTTGGCATACTTTGTTCTATCCATTACTCGGCGTAGGAGGGAGTTTTGTTCTAGCTGGGTTTATGTATGGGGTGTGGCGTGTCCTGGGTGCCGATAAAAAATTTGAAGTGGCTTACCGGTGTGTGGCCTATACCTGTGTGATTTTACCTATTTTGGCCATAGGGATATTTATTCCCTATGTTGGCTTGGCAATCTGTGTCGTGTGGTGGATCTGGTTGATAGCACATGCAACGGAGATCGTTTACGGGCAATCAAAAACAAGAATAGTTCTTCTGCTTGGATGTCTAGGGGTATTTTTGCTTTATTACAGTATTCAGGGCGAAGAAATTCAGCGAAAAACCACGGATCGCACAATGGAATTCAATAATCAGATGAGAAAGTTGGAGGAGATGTCCGTCGATCTGAAATAGTTTTTAAGAGATGGAATGTAAAGACTCTGACTATAGCGATAGAATGTATAATCCGACCATGATTGAAAATCTGAAAACACCTCAAAAGTCGGAAAATACCGTTTGGCATCAGGCTTCGATATCCCGAACCCAGCGAGAGACTCTAAATGGACACCGTAGTGCTATTATTTGGTTCACCGGCTTGTCGGGTAGTGGGAAGTCTACGCTAGCCCATGCGGTGGAACAGGAACTGTATGAGGTCGGCTGCCATACTTTTGTATTCGATGGTGACAATGTGCGGCATGGACTATGTGGTGATCTTGGGTTTACCGAGGAAGACAGAACGGAGAACATTCGGCGTATAGGCCAGATGTCCCGTTTGTTTGTGGATGCTGGAGTATTGGCATTAACCGCATTTATTTCACCTTTTAATGTTGATCGACAGCGCGTTCGCATGATGGTGGAGAATGAAAACGATTTTATCGAAGTTTATTGTCGTTGTCCCTTGGACGTATGTGAAAATCGTGATGTCAAAGGGTTATATAAACGGGCGCGTAAAGGAGAAATATCAAACTTTACTGGCATATCTTCTCCCTATGAAGAACCAGATAATGCAGATCTGGTCGTGGATACAGATCAGATGACACTGGATGATTGTGTTGGGAAGGTGGTCGCTCTATTGACGAAACGCAGCATTATTTACCCCTGATATACTTTCCTGGACAACATGCCTCAGATTCCAGACTGCTTTTCTACGAATATCATCCATGACTAATGGCTCCGACATGTCGGTCCATTACTTTTCAGCTTTGACATTAGGCGATTTTTAGCCATGATCAATTATGTTTTGTCTATCCGACGGCGCCACAAACAGGTACTAATACTGTTAGTTGATACTCTATTGGTGATAGTTGCGTTGTGGGTGGCATTCTCGTTGAGATATGGAGAGGCCTATGACCCAAGCGGTGACGAAATATGGCTTTGGGTGATGGCTCCGGTGCTTGCGATCCCGGTTTTTCTCTACTTTAGCCTTTATCAAACAATCATCCGATACATTGGATTTGTCTCTCTGTGGAAGGTTTTCCAGGCGATTAGTCTTTATTCCCTGATTTGGGGGGTCTGTGCGTTTTTGTCCGGAATTCAGATAGTGCCTAGATCCGTGGTCATGATCAATTGGTTGACCTGTTTGTTGTTGGTGGGTGGCGCAAGAATGATGGCCAGATGGTTGTTGACAGTGAGAGTCCCCGGAATATTAGGCATGGAGCCCGACAACCGGAAAAATGTTCTGATTTACGGTGCGGGTGCAGCTGGCATGCAGCTCGCAATTTCAATGTCGTATAGTCGGGAAATGAGACCAGTCGCGTTTCTTGACGATCAGTTTACGTTAAAAAACCAACAGGTTAACGGCCTGCATGTTTATCATCCGGATGAAACTGGTCAATTGATTGATAAGTTTGATGTTCAGGACATCTTGTTGGCTATGCCGTCAGCAAGCCAGCATCGTCGACATGAAATACTGGCCAGTTTGGAGCCCTACCCGGTTCCTATTCACACCCTGCCGGATATTTCTGAACTGGAAAGCTGTGAGGTAGATATTAGAGATATTAGAGGTATCGATATCTCTGACCTTCTTGATCGAGATGCGGTTGCACCAATAGACGGCCTTTTGCATGCCGATATTACCGGAAAAGTGGTGATGGTCACTGGCGCCGGTGGTTCTATTGGTTCAGAACTCTCAAGGCAAATCAGCCAATTAAACCCAAAGCGACTGGTGCTATTCGACCACAGTGAGTTCAATTTGTATCAATTGGAACGAGAGCTTGTGGAACAGGACTTCCATGCAGAGATTTCTTTGGGGTCTGTATTGGATAAAAATCGTTTGAGTTACCTCTGTCGTTATTATGGGGTGCAAACTATTTATCATGCGGCGGCCTATAAGCATGTCCCTCTAGTAGAAAAGAACCCGCTTATTGGCGCAGTAAATAATGTGATGGGCACAAGAAACTGTGCCTTGGCGGCGATAGATGCATCAGTAACTACTTTCGTCCTGGTGTCTACGGACAAGGCGGTACGACCTGCGAATATTATGGGTGCCACGAAACGATTGGCCGAATTGCTTTTACAGGATCTTAGCCAAAGACCACAAATGAAAACCCGTTTTACCATGGTTCGTTTTGGTAACGTATTGGATTCGTCTGGTTCCGTGGTGCCACTTTTTAGAGATCAAATTCAGAGAGGTGGGCCGGTCACTGTGACACATCCAGAAATTATTCGATATTTTATGACCATTAAGGAGGCCACTCAACTAGTGCTACAGGCCGGAGCGATGGGAGAGGGCGGTGATGTTTTTGTGCTAGACATGGGGGAACCGGTTTCTATCGTTAATCTCGCAAAAAAAATGATCCGACTCAGCGGGCTGGATATCAAGGAAAATGATTATCCAGAAAACGGGATCGAGATTGAATTTTTAGGACTGAGGGATGGAGAAAAACTGTTTGAGGAGTTACTTATTTCAGAATCTTCGGTGCCGACTTTTCACCCAAGAATAATGAGGGAAGTGGAGCGAGCTCCAAATCTGGTTTATCTTGAAAAATGCCTCGAAGACTTACAGGAAAGTATTGAGGCGAACGATGAAGAGCGGATCAAGAAGCTTCTTTTTGAAATGGTTGAGACTTATAATCCCGACGTTTGAACCTGGTTGATTTTTATATTTACCAATTGTCGTTATACGCAGATTAGCGTTTAGGTTGGAGAACGCTTTCCTGGCTTAAACCACTCTTATCGTTTGTGTGATTGAGAACAAAGATCGCTCAAACTCCATCACGAGCTCATTTAACGGAAAACTAGTGGCAGTTTCGGAACTATATTTTCATATCCTTTTCGGCTTGGCACTGACCATTGTCGCGACATTGATCACATGGGGAATGTTAAAATTTGTCCGGATTCTCGATCATCCAAATCACCGATCTTCCCACAAAAGTGCCATCCCTAAAAGTGGTGGTATTTCTATCGTTGCGACCTTTTTGATTGGCATGGTGGCGATAGCCTTATTTGCCGAAAGTGGGAGTGCTCAACAAAAATATATGATTGGATTTGTGAGTTCTTCTATTTTGATCGCCATCATTTCATTTTTAGATGACTTCTCAGAAAAAACAGCGGTTTTTAAACTGATTACCCATGTAGTTGCTGTTGTTGTCGTGCTTTACTGCGGAATTGTCATCGATACCTTGTCGATGCCCTGGGCGGATCAACTGCCTCTTGGTTGGATAGGTTACGTGGTTTCCTTTTTTTGGATTTTGGGGCTGACTAATGCATATAACTTCATGGATGGAATCGATGGTTTAGTGGCGAGCACCGCTGTGATTTCGGCGTTGTTTTTCATGATTATTAGCTATTATGCGGGCAGTACTTTTGTATATATTTCCTGTTATACCATCATCGCAGGTGCTGTCGGTTTTCTCATTTATAACGCCCCTCCCGCAAAAATATTCATGGGAGATGTCGGTAGCGCTTTTCTTGGTTTTGTTTTTGCAACTTTGGCAATCATTGCAGCGCGGTACGATGCATCCCATACGTCTTTCCTGGTGATGCCCATGTTATTGTTCCATTTCATTTTCGATACGTTATTTACCTTCTTTCGTCGTCTGCTCAATAAAGAGAAAGCACTACAGGCTCATCGCTCCCATCTTTACCAGTTGTTGGTGCGTAGCGGTTATACCCATTTGGAGGTAACGTTGCTACTCAGCTGTATGGCTTTTCTTCAGGGATTAGGAGCGCTATGGATTGTTAATATTCCGGGCAATGAACGACTTTTCGTTTTTATCCCATTCTTGGTTATACAACTAATCTATGCGAAACTGACATTGAAGCGGGCCAAAAAAGCGGGTGTGCAATACCACTGAGAAAATGGGTCCATTGTTCATTATTGTTCGATGAAGAAGAAAAAACAGGAAAAATGCAAAATAGTTCTCAGGTAAAATCCAAACGTATTTTCGTCGCAGGCCACAATGGTATGGTTGGTGCAGCGGTGAAAAGACGGCTTGAAAGTGACGGATATCATACGGTATTGACCCGTTCGAGGGCGGAGCTGGATTTGACAAGCCAATCCCAGGTTGAGCAGTTTATGGGGGATGCACGGGTTGATCAGGTCTACATTTGTGCGGCGAAGGTTGGGGGCATTCATGCAAACGATACTTTTCCCGCCGACTTTATCTATCAAAATCTAATGATAGAGACGAATCTGATCCATCAGTCATATCTTAGGCAGGTAGAGCGGGTGTTGTTTTTGGGCTCTTCATGCATTTATCCGAAGCTCGCTGATCAACCAATGGATGAATCTGCTCTACTTACGGGAAAACTGGAACCAACAAATGAGCCCTATGCTATAGCGAAGATAGCCGGTATAAAGCTGTGTGAGTCATATAACCGTCAATATGGAACAGACTTTAGGTCCGTAATGCCGACCAATCTATATGGTCCAAATGACAATTTTCACCCGGAAAACAGTCACGTTATTCCTGCCTTAATGGGCCGGTTTCATGAAGCGAAAATCAGGGGATTAGCAAACGTAACTGTCTGGGGGACCGGCGCGGCGTGTCGAGAGTTTCTTCATGTAGATGATTTAGCACGAGCCTGTGTGCACGTAATGAATATAGATAAAGCTGAATTGGAACAAAACACCACGTTATTCCGATCCCATCTCAATGTCGGTACTGGTGAAGATCTTTCAATCAGAGAGCTCGCCGAGACCATGGCTAAAGTGACGGGCTATCGCGGGAATATTGATTTTGATACGAGCAAACCAGACGGAACGATGCGTAAATATCTTAACATGGATACGTTACATCGACTTGGATGGCGGCACGATATTGAGTTGGAAGAAGGGCTGATGGATACCTATAAGTGGTATTGCGATAATAAGGATGCCCTTCGTTTTTCGTAAGTTGATAATCGATAGTTGATCCTATCTCCATATTATTCTATCGCGATTATCCTGTCGTGGAATAAATAGCATCAATGATAATGACCAGGTCTGATTCAACCTGATGGTAATTCTGTCTGTTAATGGGCCAATTACTTCGTGACTGTCCCTCTTGCAGTCGTCTCTGTTGATCAGGATTCTGGGGGAAGAGAGCAGACTTTATAATATGGAATTTTTTCGGAAAGTGATCCCATACGTATGTAAATATCCTGAGTAGCGTCGAATGCCTGTTTTGTAATTTCAATATGAGAGGTCCAACAACCTAATTTCTGGTAGGATTTTATGCAGGATTCCAGGATGTCAAGGGTGGTTTGTGGAAAGAATGGTAGTTGAATTTCTGCTATTTCTTTAGCCTCTGCATAATTAATAAACTCTCGTGCCTTGCGATAAGCCTGGCAAAATGCTTCTGCCTCGTCAGTTTCCAACCATTGTTTCGATGCAGCTAGACTGGAGAACGCACACTCTCCAACCAATGGTCCCGACATGGATAAAATAGAGGCCATGTTGTTGGCTTCCAGTTGTTGGGGAAAAGGTCCTTGTTGTTGGACGTACTGCCCTTCTCCATTTCTAAATGCATCGTCTATTGCTTTTGGTCCGCCGGGCGTGATCGGAATAATGCTATCATAATCTATGCCTGCTTTGTGGCAGGCATAGCGGAACATGACGTTTGGTTGACCGCCTTTAAACATGACGACTTCTGCTCCTTCGAGCTTTTTCCATTGGAAATCCGGATCCGCTTTTCGGCCACTAATAAAAAAGCCATCCATTTCGTTAATTTGTGCAAAGTGGCGAATTTCCGGCTGGGCACTTCCTATGGTGGAATGTTGCGGGTTAAACCCTTGGCTCGGAGCTGATTGAATAACGTCAGCGGTACCGTCAATGATTCCCTGGATAGCTGATTTCCCTGGGGGCGAAACGGTCCAGGTATATTCAAGTCCCTCCTGTTTCAGAAACCCTCCGCCCATGGTAAGGATGAGCGGAGAATAGAAAGCAGAAAACAGCGTAAACTCAATATTGACAAGGGACATTGGGTATCATCTGGGAAGCCTGGTCTATGTTTTCCTATGGTGGGGTTTTCCTATGGCGGGGTTTTCCTGGTGTACGATTTCCTGGCATGGGTTTTCCCTGGTTAATCTCTTGCGTGTGGAATCGCATCTCTTAATGTAGATTTCAAAGCATATTTCCAGCCAAGATCATCGTACAGATAGTATTGCATTTTTAATGCAAAAACAGATCCTGTAATGATGAATATTAGCGTAATTATTGAGCCAATGGCGAGAGTGGATACTCCACTAACACCTTGTCCAATAGTACAACCTAGTCCAAGTACTCCACCGAACCCCATCATGATGGCGCCGATAAAGTGATTGATGAAATCATTTTTGTCACTAAAGCTTTCCAAACGAAAAGTGCCGGAAACAATGCTGTAGAGGAACGCGCCGGCAACTAGCCCAAAAACCACGGCAATGCCAAAATTGATACTTGAACCAGTATAGGTCATCACGTAGCTAATTGAATTTCCAACTGGAGCGATAAAAGAAGCTGCTTCTAGTTGTAGGGGGTCAAAATCATCGTATCCCAATACACCGGTTGTATACCAGGCACCTACTATAATTAGGCCAATGCCTATCCCCGCTAGCAGATTATCGAATTGTTTCCATACTTCACTATCCCGAAGGGAGAAGGCGATGGCACCTCCAGCAATGACAACCACACAAATGAAACCTGCGAGTTCAGCGGAAATGCCTGTGAGGTAACCAAGAAGTCCTGGAAGACCCTGAGTAGTGAGGCCTGTTTCGGTGAGATCGACGGTTGTGGGTCCATTTATCTCTAAACGAATCAGAGCGAACAGCCCCCTTAGAGTTGCATAGGCGGTAATTCCCATCACCAGAAAGACAACCAGCGATTTCAAGTTTCCGCCGCCTAATCTGACCAATGTTCGCTGCCCGCAGCCTGATGCCATAGTCATCCCGACGCCAAAGATAAATCCTCCCAGAATATGTCCTAACCATGTGAAGTTTGTATTTAGATAAATCGATTCTCTAAGATCAATCATACCGCTCAAATGCATTGCCTGAGTTCCTAAAATAGCCACTCCTATGGCGAGAAACCAAACACGCATTCGAGTTAGTGAATCCATGTTAATCCAGTCACTAACCGCTCCCATGGTACAAAATTGAGTTCGGCTTGCGATGGCACCCAAGATAAGTGCACCGATAAATCCGTAAAGGGCTATTTGTTGATAATGTTCAAGTTCCACGGGTTACTCCGGATATTGAGGAAAATGTGGTTCACATGATTTCCAATTCAGTGTTGAGTGTTTAGTCACTTTTTTTGCAGCAAAAAATGAAATTCATCGCCAGACTCTGTTGACTCAAGCAATTCGTTGCCGGTTTGTCTGGCAAAGGCTTCGAAGTCTTTGACCGAGCCTGGATCCGTGGCAAGAATTCTTAAAACCTGACCGGATTCCATTTTGTTAATGGTTTTTTTTGCCTTCAAAATAGGAAGAGGGCAATTCAGATTTCTGGCATCTAGTTCCTGATTGGCTTCAGTCATGTTGTTGATCTTTAAATTTTGTTAAGTATTAAGGATGATATGAATTTCAGGGCATTATCAATTGATGGCTAATTTGATGGCCAATTGATGATATTAGTAGACGAGTAGACCAAATAAAGAAAGCAATTCTTTGTAACAGCGGTTTTTATGTGCTGGGGTGCTAACAATCTGAATGCCAGAATTTTCATATTCTGAATGTATTCTATACAGCGAAACGGATCGGTGCGATATCTCACGGGGATAATGACGCTAGAGTCACTATATCCATAAAGGAAGATACAATTCCTTGGCCTGATTAAAGTAGGTTTGAGAAGGTAAGGTTGAGAAGGTAAGGTAAGGGTCGAGAGTTGGAAGTGAAAACAGCTCCTATCAACTCTGGCCTAATGCAACTCTGATAGTATCCTAAAATAGCCTATTCTCATTTTAAATTAGTCGAATTAGAAACTTCCTATGACAAAACTTAATCGAAGAACTATCTTGAAATTGATTGGTTTCGCTGCAACAGGTACCCTGGCCGTACGCAATGATATTCTTGAATTGGCCAATGCGGAAAGCCTGGAAACTCTATACGATATTCCCATAAAGGGGAGTGTCCGAGTGCTTCACACCACAGACACCCATGCCCAGCTGCTACCGGTTTACTACCGGGAACCCAATGTTAACCTTGGCGTAGGCGAGGCTAAGGGACAGCTCCCCCATCTTGTAGGAAGAGCCCTGTTGGATAGAGCTGGAATTGAACCGGGCAGCATCGAATCCTATGCGTATACCAATCTGGACTTTGAGACCAATGCGCGGAAATATGGTCGGATGGGAGGGTTTGCCCAGATAAAAACACTACTTGATCGAATGCGGGCTCAGGCGGGAGGTATTGAGAATACGCTTACTATGGATGGAGGCGATTTATGGCAGGGATCGGCTACTGCGCTTTGGACCCGGGGAGTGGATATGGTCGATGCCTCCAATCTGCTTGATGTGAATATTATGACGGGCCATTGGGAGTTTACCTATCACGAGGAGGAGTTTCTTGCCAATCTCAAGCGCTTCAAGGGTGAGTTTCTGAGCCAAAATATTCGGATTAAGGAAGACAGCTTATTTGATGATTCCTATTTTGAGATGACAGATAGATATGGTGGGTTGGGATTGTTTGATGAAGACGAAGGGATAGCATTCAAACCATACACATCCCGTGTTATTGCTGGAAGAAAAATATGCGTTATAGGACAGGCTTTCCCACGTACAGCCAATGCTAATCCCCAGGGCTTTTTTCCTGACTGGTCATTTGGAATAAGGGAAGAAGAGATGATTGCATTGGTTCATACCATCCAGGAAACAGAAGCTCCGGACGCTATTATCCTCTTGTCTCATAATGGAATGGACGTGGATTTAAAACTCGCATCCAGAGTCAATGGCATTGATGCTATTTTTGGTGGACACACTCATGATGGCGTTCCGGTCCCAATTAATGTGACTACCCCTGATGGCGGAACGTGCATGGTCACAAATGCGGGAACCAATGGAAAATTTGTTGGTGTGATGGACTTTGATATTGATGAAGGTGAAGTTAAAGGAATGCAGTATCACCTGGTCCCCGTATTCGAAAAACTACTTGATGCTGATCCCGGAGTCGCCAGCTTTATTTCTACATTGAGAGGGCAGGCTTATGATGATCAGGTGATCGAGTCCCGTGCCGAGGCGTTTGAGGTAAATCCACTTCGTCTTGGCCGGAAATATGACGCTATTCTGACAGAAAAATTGGCGAAGTCTGACCGGGTTCTGTTTCGAAGAGGGAATTTTATGGGCACCTGGGATCAGCTTATTTGTGACGCAATTCGGCATGAATATGGAGCAGATATTTCGTTGTCCCCCGGATTTCGTTGGGGTACCAGTGTGTTATCGGGGGAATGGATTACCATGGAAGATGTTATGACCCAGACGGCTATGACCTATGGCGAGACCTATGTTCAGGACATGACCGGGGAAAATTTGCTAACCGTACTCGAATCAGTTGCTGATAATCTATTTGATCCAGATCCCTATTTTCAATCTGGGGGCGACATGGTCCGAGGGGTTGATTTCCAGCGCCATGGCAAGTGATGAATTTGAAGCTTCATGGAAAGCCGCTGATGAACAACGCCAGGCCGCCGCTAAATTAGGTTTTGAATGGAGAGATACCAAAAAGCTCCTGAAAAAAGCGAAAGCTGCTAATGAAGCTGGTGAGAATGAAGAGGCAGTGAAATTAGTAGCGAAAGCCCATGAACAAGCCTCTGATGCTGTGGCTCAGCATGAGCGTGAAGGGGGCTTGTGGCAGGCGAGGGTTCCTCAATAGGTCAATTACCCTCAAAACCTTGCTGGGCAGTTAGTCAGTTTCTAATTGGCTTGCTGCCAGTCTAGACGAAGGGTGTTGGTGAGAGTCAACGCCCTTTTTATCGCTTCCTTTGTGAACTGACTAACACATTCGATAGTATCTAAATGAGAATAGCAGAAAATTGGCAAGCCATATCGAAACTCGCGAAAGAAACCAGCCAGCCAGTGGTGCTCATGGTAGACCAATCTGATTGCCCATATTGTCGACGGGTGGAAGGTGAGTTTTTTGCAGCGATTATTTCCAGTGGAGAATTTGCAGATCGGGCGATCTTTGCTAAAGTCTCCATTGACGCGGGTGAAACCATTATCGATAAAGGTGGTCGGGTAATCTCGACCAGAGATTTTCTTTCTGCTTACGATTCAGATTTCACACCAACTGTGATTTTCATTGACGATGAAAAAAACGAATTGGTTGAACGAATGGTTGGGTTAATGACCCCGGACTATTATGGTTATTATCTTGAGAAATCCATCGAAAAAGCGATTACTCTGGTGGGTAGTCGTTAACGTTTAGTCCAGGTCGTACCGAATTAAATCCTCGCGCTCAATGAGCCTTCCCCAGCGCCAGCTATAAGGATGGACAAATTCGGTTTCATCAGTTCCCCGCGTTAGTTTTCTGGTTTCATTGTGCCAGCCAAATATCCCATTTTCCAGATTTAGTACCCGAGTTGAACCCTGTTCCAAAAGCTGCTTTTGTACTTTTTCTGCAAGTACTGATGATCTTCTTCCAACCGAACAATAAAATATTACTGTCTTATTCATGAGGTTTGATCCGTAAAGTTCACCGAACTCTTTCGCGCTAATATCCGGATCAACCCGGATTGCATTTTGAAGATGGCTAATTTCGTACTCGGACTGCTCTCTCACATCAAACAGTACAAGGCTTGAATCATCGCCCAATTTTGATTCTAACCGCTCTCCTTGAATGTGGTTGACAAATGGATGTTCATTCTTGATCCAGTTATGGATCTTCCCCAGTGCTTCCTGGTCTGATTGCGCCTCACCTGAAAGAGTAATAAAGAGGCACATCCAGAGACGGGAGCTAATCCGTTTTATGTATGCAGGTAGGTGTCGTTTCATGTTGCCAATAATCAAGGATTTGTACGCCTGTTAGAGCGACTATCACACCAGTGGTTCCCCGATTTTGTGTTGTTCTACGTTCTTATCCTGTAGGAAGAAATCATAAAACATTAAGGGGAACTTTAATGAATCGGGTACCCCCCGGATCTTTTTCAGGTAGATGTCCAGCCCGAATATTCACCTGAATTGAAGGAATGATAAGCTTCGGCATGCCGAGCTGCTTATCACGCTCAGTCCGAATGGTGATAAATTCTTCCTCTGTCATATTATCTCTAACATGAATGCTATTTTCTCTTTGCTCTCTGACAGATGTTTGCCATCTAAAATCGCGCCCATTTGGTCCATAATCATGGCAAACAAACAGTCGGGTTTCTTCGGGGTAAGAAAGGATTCTCTGAATTGACTGGAATAACTGGCGGGCGTCTCCTCCCGGAAAGTCAACTCTTGCTGTGCCACCATCTGGCATAAAAATAGTATCTCCCACGAAAATGGCATCACCGATAACATGGCTCATGCACGCAGGGGTGTGCCCGGGAGTCGAAATGGCAACGGCTTTCATGTTTCCAATCTCATAGGAATCGTTGTTAGAGAACAGTCGATCAAATTGACTGCCGTCGGTTCGAAATTGCTCACTATTTCCGAAAACCTGCCCAAATGCTTTCTGAACCATGGTAATTTTTTGTCCAATTCCAATTTTCCCCCCGAGCTTTTCCTGTATATATGGAGCAGCAGATAGGTGATCTGCATGGGCATGAGTTTCAATTATCCATTCCAGTATCAGGTCATTTTGACTGATATGTTCAATAATCTGGTTCGCTGATTGGTAATGGATTCGTCCCGCAGCGTAGTCTAGATCTGTGACAGAATCGATGACCGCGCAGGATTGTGACGTAGGGTCTCTTACAACGTAGCTGACGGTGTTTGTGTCTTTATCAAAAAAACCGGTAACCTCTGGCTTGGTAAGTATGTTCATTGGGTGAGTTTCAATCTGAATTTGGTCTTTACGATAGTTGCAGGATCGAGAGAAGTTCTATGAGTTAATCTGATGTTTTTTTATTGCCGAATGTCAACAGTCCCTAGAGAGTCCTGCTTCGAATTAATCGGGCTGCCATCATCCCCGTCGCCATAGCAACACAAAAAAGTAGAGCGCTATGATTACCTGTCCCTACTGCGGGTAATACTGCACCGGGACAATACCCAGTAATGCCCCAACCTATGCCAAAGATGATAGAGCCAATGATCAGTGTAGAGTCTATTTTCTTATTCGTGGATAGATTGAATTTTTCGGCGAGCAAGGGTTTGTTCATCTTAAGAATGAGGTAGTAACCCGGTGTTGTGATAAGCAGCGCTCCACCCATGACAAACGCTAGACTCGGGTCCCATGTACCGGCTACATCGAAAAAGTTTTGTACTTTTGCAGGGTTTGCCATTCCGGAAGTCAGAATTCCGAAGCCAAAAATCACCCCGGCAAGTAATGAAATGATGATGATCATGTTTATTGTCCTATTAAATGCTTGGCGATAAAAACAGTCACAGCCGTGGATGCCATGAAGGTTAGAGTGGCTGCAATGGATCGGGGGGAAAGGCGCGCCAGGCCGCATATACCATGTCCACTAGTGCAGCCAGAGGAGAGAGTTACGCCAATGCCAACGAGTAACCCACCTATGATTAGCATTGGCTCAGTGGTGATGTTTTGAATGACGGCTGAATAATCGGCGACCGTATCCAATAGAAATGCAGCGATGAGCAACCCGATTAAAAAGGCGATGCGCCAGCTTTTATCATTGGCCAATTTGGGGGGTAGAAGGCTACCGATGATTCCGCTGGAGCCAGCTATACGGCCTAAAAAGGCCATTAAAATAATCACGGCGGTTCCAATTAGCATGCCGCCTAGTAAGGATTGAATAGGAGTGAAACTCGTCATAAAATGCTCCTCTTTCGAAGTTGAAATGGTTGATTTTTATTTCTTTGATGGAGATGAATTTCCGAACCAATTGAGTGAGTGGTGTAGCGATACCACACTACCAACGATTAGTAGTGTTGGTGGTCTGATGCAGTGGCTGGCAACCATGTCTGGTAGCTTTGCAATGGTAGAAATATGGACTTTTTGATCAAGGGTGGTTCCCTGCTCGATCATCGCCGCCGGTGTTTCTGAATTCATACCGTAGCGGATAAGGTTTGTCGAAATTGCAGGTAATCCATTTAATCCCATATAAATAACAACGGTTTGGTTCGGTGCAACAAGCTGGTCCCAAGGAAGATCCACGGTTCCATCCTGCAACTGTCCAGTGACAAACCTGACTGACTGTGCATGATCCCTATGAGTCAGTGGAATTCCGCTATAGCTGGCACAGCCAGAGGCGGCAGTGATTCCCGGTACCACCTGAAATGGTATCTGTCTGCTAGCAAGTAGCTCGATCTCTTCCCCGCCTCGGCCAAAAATAAACGGATCCCCACCCTTTAGACGGGCAACTCTTTTCCCGGCAACAGCATAGTCAACCAGCAGCTGGTTTATATCTCCTTGAGGGACGGAGTGGTTTGATCGTTGTTTTCCAACATAAACCATTTTTTTGTCCGAACCAATCTGAGATAAAATTTTTTCCGATACCAGTCGATCATAAAGAACAATCTCTGACTGTTGGAGCAATCTATAAGCTCGGAACGTTAATAGGTCAGGGTCTCCAGGTCCAGCACCAACCAGGTATACCTCTCCTTTGGGTGTCGTGTTCTCGGGATCAGTAAGGGACTTTAGCAATAACTCCTCCGCCCGAGACTGGTTGCCAGAAAAGATGTGTTCAGCAATGTTCCCTGTTAGAACTCTTTCCCAAAAAAGTTTGCGATTGCCAGGGGACAGAATGTTCTCTCTAATTTTATGGCGATATCTGCGGATTAAGGTAGCGAGTTTTCCATAACCTTGTGGAATCAAAGCATCAATGCGCTGAGCCAGTAGTTTCGTTAGAATAGGGGAAGCGCTGCCACTTGAAACAGTAATCGTCAAAGGATCACGATCGATGACAGCAGGAAACGAAAAGTCAGAAAGCGTTGAATCGCTGATAACATTTACAGGGATGCCAAGCTGTTTGCATGTTTCAGCAATCTTAACATTAGTTCTTTCATCATTTGTTGCGGCAACTACAAATCGATAGTATGTCTTTATATCGTTCGAATGCCATGATCGGAGGATAACCTTACCCCCTGATTCCGTGGCTATCTGGGCTATCTGGTCCGTTGTTGTGACACTGATAACATCAACACGGGCATTTGCATTATAAATATTCTGGGCCCTTCGGGTTGCTATTTTTCCGCCGCCTACAATCAGACAGGGTTTGTCAGTAATGTCAAACAGAAGAGGGAGATATTTCACGGCATTGATGTTCTAAGTGCGGTTTTTGACGCTAATTTTGGCGTCATTTGGACCTAATTCTATAACAGGCAGTATTACGATCATATTGCGCAATGGGGATATTGGGTAAGCCAAGGGGCTATTGATAATCGTTCTGGTTAGTCGCTAAACTCCTATAACAAAATAGGATAAAGAGTCTGATTAGGAAGGCGTCAATTCTGGTTTTCTGCCCTATTCCTGGTTTGTAAGGCGGTCTATTTCATCCTTACTCCGTGAATATTGTCTCATCGGGGCTAATATCGATCTTTATCGCCGATCTTTATCACCGATTGGTGTTTGGTGTAATGAGCTGTGGTTTTGCGAAAGTAATTTAAGACTATCGAATTTAAGACTATCGAGGGGTTCGAAATAGATGAAGATTAACAGATTGGGTGGGCCGGCAAAAAGTATTGAATGGAATGTAACTGTTTTGGTTGTCCTTGCCCTGTTTTCGATTTGGAATACTGGTCTCGCTCAAATAACCGAAGATAATATCGCTGATGGTGCCGATACCTTTTTCGATGTTTCTTTTGGGGACTTGCAGGAAGAGGCGGCAATAGCAATAGAAGAAGGAAAGAAGGGCGTTCTGATAATGTTTGAAACCAAAGACTGCCCATGGTGTATGAGAATGAAGCAACAGGTGTTAAACCGGGTCAGTGTACAGGACTACTTTCATGAAAATTTTAGGGTGATTAGCGTGGATGCTGAGGGAGATGTTCCCGTTGTGGATTTCAACGGAGAAGAGATGACTTCGAAAGATTTCGCGCTCAAGTCGCTTCGCGTACGCGCAACTCCGGTATTCGCGTTTTTCGATGCATCGGGCTCCCTTATTACCCGTTACACAGGAGCGTTAAAGAATGCGCATGACTTTCTTTTGCTTGGTCGCTTTGTGACGGAAGGTCACTATCACACCGAACGCTTTAATCGATATCGCCGTGCTAACCAACCCGGTTAAAAACATCTCCCGTTAATGGATTGTTTGTTATATAAAATGAATCCTCATGAAAAACGAATCTCTTTAGGACCGCTGAGTATCTGGGTGGGTGGTACTGGTTTCCGATTGCTGGGAAACCGTTCCAGCAGTCCAGGTACCACTTCGTCACAAGTGTCTGCATTTGCGTCTGCAATGGTTGTGACCATGAATCTTCTGCTGTCATTCGTATTCATGTTCGTTGTATTCACCTCCAGCATCGCGATGGCGGATGATCAGCCCTTTCCCCGGAGATTAACGCTTGCTCAGGCACTTTCCATGTTGGATGAGAAGCATCCGCGTCTTAGGACCTCAGGCCTGGAAATCAAAAAGGCGGAGATGGAAAGGTTATCGCTTAAAGCGGAAATGGGAACAGAAGTTGATATGAGGTTGGAGTGGCGTCAGGTGGATAGGTTGATGGATCCGGGGCACGATTTTGTTGACGATAGCCGGATATCTATTTTTATTCATAAACCTATCAGTCGTTTTGGGCGTGATTCGGCGTCTAATCAAATTATTGATACCAGAATGTCTGCATTAGCCGAGCATCAGCGCCGTTCACATTTACAAATGAGGGTCGATATTATTCGTGCTTTTTTTGATGTCATTATTGCCGATTATGGTTATGCAGCCATAGACGAGGAAATGACGCTATCGTATCTGGCCTTTGACCGCGCCCGAGATAGTATGGATATATATGAAGAAACCTCCGAAATAGAAGTCCGCCGGCTAGAGTCCCGGTATCAGTCATTTCTGGTGAGCCGGCTTGAGGCTGCCAATGTCCAACGGATGAGCCGTTTACGATTAGCGCTGGTGTTAAATAGACCCAACGCCTTTCCTAGCCAGGTGGTGGAGCCTTTGTTATCAAATTATGAAAGGGAGTTGCCGGACTACGATGAGCTTTTCGCGAGAGTTCTAAGCGAGTCTCCAGCAATTGCCCGGGGTAGACTAAACCTGGAGGAAGCGGAGCAGAGGTTGTTACTGGTTTCCCGAAAATGGGATCCGACATTGGGTTTGCAAGTCCAGGGCACCGAGTATGCGGAACATTTCTCAGGTAGTCGTGACCAATACCGCGCAGTGGTTTATTTGGACATCCCAATTGGGCAACGTTTGCGTAAGAAGGCGGACATTGAGCAGCAACAGATTCAGGTCGAAAAGGCCAGGGCGGAGTTGGATTCTCTGGAATATAGACTGAGGGAAAAAGTTCTAGAGTTGGTCCATAAACTTGGTGTGCTAAATAGCGAAGTTGGTGCGGCAAAGGCAGAACTGCTTTATCGGGAGTTGGAGTTGGATAAAGTGAGGCTGCAATACGAAATGGAGGTCCGTGCGCGTATTGGAAGTGCGAACGCTGAGGTGGCAAAGGCGCTATATCGCCAGAAAAAAGCAGAATACGAACGTGCTTTCGTCTGGGAAGAGATTGGCGCGCTATTGGGAGGTGTTTCTTTTGCTGAGGGTGATCTGAATTAATCGTTGTCTCAGAAATCGATCTATTTAGGGTTGGGTTTATATGAAATTTATTGAAGGTATAGTTCATTGTGACAAATAATAAATTGTTGATACTTTGTTGTTTAGCCATGGCTCTTTTTGGGTTTTCAGGGAGTCCCTACGCTGATAACTTTACCGGGCGTGTCGAATTCGCGCATGTTTATAAATTGAATCCGGGGGTTGATGGAGAAATCGGAAAGGTACATGTTAAGGTCGGGGATGCAGTGAAAGCAGGGGATTTGCTGGCAGAATTGAAAAATGAACATGTCTATTTTTCCCTCGAATCGGCCAAATCGAGAAAAGTGGCGATTGCTGCCCAACTTGAGGAGTCCAAACGATCTTTCGAAAGAGATACTGTTCTTTATGAGGAGGGTTCTTTATCCCGGGTAGAACTCCAACTATCCGAGCTGACCTTTTTACAGGCGATGATGGAATTGGATGAGGCAAAAGCGGAGTATGCTAAACGTCGTTTTGAACTTGGACAGACTCGACTCGTTGCTCCGGTGGATGGAGATGTCCTCAGGCTTGGTTTCCATGCCGGTGAGCGTATCGCTATTGATTCTGCTAATTTGCCAGTCATCTTGCTTGGTTCCAGGCAAAGAGTTGTGACTATCAGTATGCAAATAGGTGAGCAGGCAGTACCGCAGAACGGGGAGGTGCTCGAACTACGCGTTAAAGCGTCGGGGCAGGTTAACCATTTTAGTGGTCGTGTGGAGTCGGTGGATAGGTATACCCGTCCCGGGTTCGCGCTGATTAAAGTGGTTTCTAGTAATCCTCTGCCCGAAGTGGGATATCCAATCGAGCTAGTTTTGCCTTAGCAGTTTAGGGCAAAAAAAGGGCGACTTACGTCGCCCTTGATTCATTGCCTATTGACGCTAATATGGATTGTTTCTGCAATTGCCAGACTAAGTTTTGACTATAGCTTTGGCGATATTTTTGACTATGGTTTTGCAGTATTGAAACCAAGAATTTCCCAGGATTGCATTCCGTCGCGATACCATTTGATGCTTTCCGCAGGGTAGCCATATTTGAGGAGAGTCTTAATGCTGGCTGGGGATTGACCACACCACATCCCATTGCAGAATAGAACAAGTGTTCTCGCATCAGAATAATCGAATACTTCCGATACCTGATTGTTTGCTATTGCATCGTCAATCGCGATTTCATCCGCCCCTTCCACTACTTTAACATTGAACTGGTCTCTCATGACACTGACAATACCCTCTGTTGTTGCACCTTTGGCGGGTACAAGTTCTGTCCATGGAATATTGACGGCGCTAGGAATGGTGCCTTTCGCTACCCAATCTGGTGTGCGGGAGTCAATTAGAAGAATGCTCTTGTCACCACCTTCCATCCTGGCCGCATAGTCAAGTACTTCCAGTTCTCCAAGGGTCTCCACGCCTTCGGCAAGGGACATGGGCTGGATGCAAAAAGGAGGGCAATGCCGTGAAGTCTTGGCAAAAGCTGGAATGACGGTATTGGAATTATCCTGATTCCGTTTTATTTCAACAGCTTCGCCATTGTGAGTCACCGTTATGGACATCATATCTGGTGTGATGCCTACAGGTTTATTTTCAGCTAATGCATTGAAACTCAGCCCTGCTGTGAGCGCAGTTATGGTTATTAATTTATGGATTTTCATTTTATTTTCCTCGTTGGTTAATCAGTTGGTTACAAAATCGGGTATTGAAAAAATCTTAGGTATCATGATGGATATCGCTCTTCAACAGTGTGTTTTCAACATGCTTGTGAATATTGCTTAGACCACTCTAACAGTCGGGTTCTTCCTCTTCTTCGGGATTTTCCTCGCTATCGCTCTGCATCGAAATCGGCACATCATGGGATAGAGAATGAGAGATGGTAGATGCGCTGTCAGTGTTAACTGCATGAGCGAATGGAGCTGTTGTAAGCAGCATGACAAAAACCATAACGCTGGCAGGAATTATTGGGTGTATGGGGGGCATGATATTCTCCATATGTGAGCATTTTTTAACGATATTGTATGGTGGGAAAGTGTCCGCATTCTTCTTTCGGCATATTGGAGTGGCTGTTGTGAACCTGTTTTTCCCAATGAAGTGGGTTTTTAATGGTTTCATTTGTAGAGAGAATGGGTTGGTGTTGCCTTTCCCTTTTTGGGTCGAGGTTCAGGGCATTTCTAATCATATTCTCAGTGCTTTCAGTAGAGATCGAATAAAAAATTACCTTTGATTGTCGCCGGGTTTTAACGATGTCGCTCTCCCTGAGCTTTCGAAGTTCATGAGAAAGGTTGGGTTGCTTTAGTCCCAGCATGGATTCCAGTTCTCCAACTGCTGCTTCTCCATCGAGTAGGTGACGAAGTATTTTTAGCCTTTGTGAATTGGCAAGCACTTTCAACGTATTGCACAGCTGGTCGAGATCACAGTCGCGCCCCGGCGTGTTATCTTCGTGATGCACCAATTTTTTCTCACTAGCTAGCATTTAGTGTTTCCGAGTGGACGGTTTGTTCTCATTCGGTGGAATGACTTTTCTTTCTGTGTAATACCATTCGGCGTGTTCGCTGGAAGTTGTCACTGAGTTAGCTTGAGAGACCGTGGTAGGTGCTAACGGGGTTAAAGGCTCGTTGGGTTGCCAGCCTTCCGCGGCGGACATGCCCGTCTCATCAGCAGCTTGTAAAGCGCTTAAAGTGCGAATGATTTCTGATATTGACCTACCTACCTGCATGGGATAGATGATTTTCGCTCTAAGAATGCTGCATGGGTCGATGAAAAATACAGCTCTAACCGTGGCCGTGCTTTGAGAGGAAGCATCAAGCATTCCATAAGCGAACGAGACGGCCATGGAGATGTCCTCGACTATTGGGAAGCTAATCTCAACATTAAATTTTTCCTGGATATTCTTAACCCATGCGACATGTGAATAAATGCTGTCGACGGAGAGTCCAAGCAGCGCACAATTCCGGTTTTCAAATTCGTGAATTGAGCGTTGGAACGCGATAAATTCAGAAGTACAAACGGGTGTGAAGTCAGCGGGGTGGGAAAACATAACCAGCCATTTTCCTCGATAATCCTCTAAAGAGATGTCCCCATGGGTGCTCCGTGCCTGAAACGATGGGACTGGGCGACCGATCAATAGCGCCCTTTGAGGGCTGTCGGAGTTTGCCAGATCGTGTTCAGTCATCGTTTTGTTGTCTCTTTAGTAATCAATGTAATAACTTTAATATACATTTGCATATATTGACAAGTGTTGATGCGCTAAATTTGTAAGCAGATAGTACTGGCTATCCTTTATATCACGGAGTCAATATGACCAAATGTCAACATCCTGTCCCAGGCTACGTAGGTGCTCAGCACGTTCCGTTAGGTATCTTTGAAAGCTTGGCTCCGAGCGATAGGTTTTTGATGCGATGTAGTCGAATACACCTAAGGTGTGGAAAGTTTTGAACATTGCGTCAATGGTCATCACATTGGTTCCTTGCTGATCGAAAAAAACAATTGAAGGGGAAAATCCCAGGTTAAGCTCCGTTGCCCACTCTTTGGCAGTGGTTGGACTACCATCCGGTTTTGTAATTGGTGTATTTGACCACCGGTTTAATTGCACCACATGAAACTGTTCCAGCAAATCTTCTGCTGACGGATCCTGAAATGTCTTTTGGTAAAGTAAGTTGCAAGAGCTGCAATTGGGCTCTTCAAAGAGTAGTGCGATGGGTTTGTCGCCTAACTGTGACAAATCAAAAGGCGGAGAGCGGGTCCATCGGTTTTCATTGAGGGGAACATCATCACTCTTTTGATTGATCCTTGAGAGATAAGCAGGATAAGTGGATATTTTCTCCTGTTTTCCAGATACGTAGTCAAGGGCGTGGACAAATTTCTCCGGTGGATGATAACCATCGAGTCTGAGTGCCACTTCCCGATCTTCCGTGAAGAATAACAAAGTGGGTGTAAAGTTAACAGACAAGGCTGCTGCCAGTGTTTTTTCCGTAAAAGTCCTGCCACCAACCTGAACTACCTCTTTATCTCCCCACATATTGATCGCGATCAGATCAAATCTGTTTCGAATCTTGTCTGAGATCAGGGGGTCGTTGAAGTTTTTTTCTACTAGTAAATTGCAGTAAGGGCAGCCATCCTGATGAAAATATAATACTACCCGTTTTCCTTCCATTGTGGCTTCGTCGATATCGTCTTCAAATTCCAGGAAGCTCTCCTTAAACCACTCTGGATGGGTAGTTTGTTTCGCCCCCAGGAATTTTCCCTGTGGTATCGATGAGGTGTCTACTCCCTTGTCTGTGTTTGCATTTGCTGTCGCAAAAAAGGAGGGTAACGTAAGTATTACCATGCAACACACCATCGTTATGGTGATAGTTCTGGCGAACGAATTCATCAATCTGGAAAAACAGAATAGTGCTAGTCGAATAAAGCGCATCGGACACCTCAGTTTATTTTTATGGTATCAATGGTTAGAAACCCCACTATTTGGTTAGTAACAACAAGAGATAGTTCCATTTAATTGTCAACTCAGCGAACGAGTTTAGCTGATTTTATGGCTAGTTTCCGTGTTCTATTCATTTTGGGATAGGGCATACCAATTATCTCTACCTCTGGAGTTATGCCTTTGTTTGAGATTCTTAGGTAACATGTACCCAGGGCTTTCGACTGGTGGGCATCCAGAGTAATCTCTATTCACAACTGTTGTTATTTACGGAGTAATCATGACTATCCACTTTTTTTACAAAACGAAACGGCTTTTTGACAATGCCGCCGGTATGATTCTGGTGGGCGCCGCATTGTTGGTGGTCTCTGGGAATGTGCTCCATGCTTCAGAGGAGGCTGGGCCTCTAAGGGATAAATATCATGCAATTGAAGTTAGCGATTCGGTTTATGTGATTCACGGCCCTTCTGGTTTACCAAGCCCCAGTAACCAGGGCTTTATGAATAACCCCGGTTTCATTGTTACATCTGAAGGAGTTGTTGTGGTTGACGCTGGCAGCAGTGTGCAAACAGGAAGAATGGTATTGGGGCAGATAAAAGCCGTGACTGATTTGCCGGTTGTAGCATTGTTTTCCACTCACATCCACGGTGACCACTGGTTGGCTAATCAGGCGATTCACGATATATATCCTGAGGCCAGGAGCTATGCTCATCCTGATTTGATTCAGCTGGCTCGCAGCGGCGAAGCCGAAAACTGGGTCGACTTAATGGGGCGTCTGACAAACGGTGGAACAAAAGGAACGGTTGCAGTAATTCCGGATTCGCCTGTGGTTGATGGAGACCAGATCCAAATAGGTGATCGAGTGTTTTCTATTCATCACAAGGGTAAGGCCCACACAACTTCTGATATTGCTATCATGGTGATGCCGGGAAAGGTCCTGTTTACCGGTGACCTGGTGTTTAACAAACGGCTTGGAAGAATGGATGATGGGCATTTCGGCGGCTTGTCCGAAACCCTTGATCATCTTATTGGGCTTGCTCCTGAAACAGTAGTACCGGGCCATGGCATGACAGACGGGGTAGGAATTATTCAAAATGCGAAGAGATTGAACGACCTGATACACCGGGTCGTGCAGGAAAAGTTTGAGGAGGGACTGTCTGATTTTGAAATAAAGCCCATTGTCGTTGAGAGAACTTCCGAATTTTCTGATTGGGATGGATTTGAACAGAGCATTGGCCGGGTTGTAAGCCTGAGTTATCTCGAGGTAGAAGAAGAAAATTTTTGATTCTTCAATGTGCTTTAAAAATTGGCTGATGGCGTGCGACTTTCGGTGAAGAAATATTGAAAACCAGGACTAAATATAATGAGTATTAGTCGGGAAGAGCTTCGTATGCGATCCTACCTGCAACTGGTCGCAACTGGCCCGGAATTAAGCAAGTCTTTGGACATTGACCAGGCGGAAGATGCCTTGTCGCTAATTTTGGAGGAAAAAGTTGATCAGATACAAAGCGCTATCCTGTTAATTGCGCTTCGAATGAAGCGTGAGACCGATGACGAAAATCTCGGTGCGCTTAATGCGCTAAAAAAAGGCTTAAGAACCGCTACGACCCAATCTGATGAGGTGTTGGCAATTACTGATCCTTTTAATGGGTATTTGAGAGGGCTGCCGGTAACGGCATTTCTTCCCGCGGTCCTGGCATCTTGTGGCGTGCCGACGTATACACATGGTGTTCATTCTGTTGGCCCTAAATACGGGGTAACAAGTCATATGGTGCTTGAATTACTTGGGAAACGGGTGAATCTCAGTGTAGCTGAAGCGGTAAAGCGTCTAGATGAAAAAAACTTGGGTTGGGCATATCTCGACCAAAAAGAAATCGCTCCCGGGTTGCATGGGCTGGTGCGGTTGCGTGACGCTATGGTCAAGCGGACCTGCCTGTCGACTTTGGAAGTAGTGCTAAAACCAATTAGTGGGGCATTACGTTCACACTTGATGACAGGATTTGTTCACAAAGCCTACCCTCCTGTTTACCACCAATTAGCGAAACACGCCGGATATGACTCGGGGATGATAATTCGAGGAGTAGAAGGTGGATGTATTCCTTCGCTGAGTCAGGTATCAAGATACTTTGGGTATCATAATGAAGGCGACCTGGCTTTATATAAGCTCTCTCCCCAGGAGTTAGGGATAGAACAAAAATTGCGCATGGTTCCTGTTGCGGAGGACATCCTTCCCGCAATGGAAAAAACTTCCTGGTTGAACACCGAAGTATTGAAACCTGTTGTAGAGCGTGTGGCAGCAGAAGGTCTCAGTGCGTTGAATAATGTACGAGGGCCGGCGATGGATAGCCTGATTTATGGATCGTCGATCGTGCTCAGTCATCTCGGAATATGCCGTGATATTAAAGACGGTGCGGACCTGGTGAGAGCCAAAATAGCAAGTGGCGAAGCGATGGCTGTGTTTAACGCGGGCTAAAAAAAGCGCTCGTAAATGGCGAGCGCACAAGATATAGGATAATGGAGTGATAACGGATTTCTAATCTGTGGAAATTAACGAACTGAACAAAACCGAAACCAACAACTCAACATCAATCGGCATGGGCCGATAGAATGAACATGAAGCCTAACCACTCGCACCATGCTTGTTGAGGGACTAATTATCAGCCAGTGCTTACGGGATTTGAATATCGCAAAGAGGTTATTAGTGTTTGCCATGCTGGGTAGATTGGCCGCCAATCATATGGATTTTGGGATATGCGTGCCAAAGCACTTTGCACCAAATGCAAAATTCCGGTATTGGATCGATACTGGCTTAATATGAATTAGAGATTACGTGGCCGTTTTTTAGCTCTATCTTTTGGCTTTACGATGGCTCTATTCTCCTCAGACAGAAATAAATTCAAAATGATAACCGCAACGACAATCAAAACGACAACTACAACAAAGGTTTTAGCAAAAACAAAACCTGGCCGATGGCAGTTCCTGTTGATTTTCTGCCTTTCCTGTTTCGCTATAGAAGGAGCTGCTACCTCTTCACCTGATTTCGAGCGTGAAGCTCGAATTTCCGAACAAATCGAGCCGGGACTTTTTGACGGTGAAGTGGTATGGCTTCATGGTAATGACCACGATTTCCTCTCCATCTATGTCCCTTTAGATAATCCTGTGGGAGCGGTTGTTCTCATGCATGGGAGAGATGTTAATCCGGAAGAACAAAATCTGATTGGTCCGTTAAGGGTCGGGTTGTCAGAAAGGGGGTGGAGTACGTTGGCGATTCAAATGCCTGTGCTCGAAAAAGGAAAAACCTATTACGACTATTTGCCCATATTGTCCTATGCTCACGAGAGAATCAAAACAGCCATTGATTTTTTGAAGAAAGAAGGGCATGACGTGATTGTTCTGGCGGCCCATAGCTGCGGCGCTCATATGACGAATGACTGGTTGAATGCAAATGGAAATGCTTTGATCAAAGGATATGTTGCGATGGGGCTAGGAGCAACTGATGCGGGGCAAGAACTGAAAACACCTTTCCCATTGGCTGACATAAATGTTCCAGTGCTTGATATTTATGGTGCGGATGAATTCCCAAGGCCGTTAGCAATGGTGCCCGAACGTAGGAAGATGTTAGATCAAGGTGGAAATAAGTACTCTGAGCAAATATCTGTTGAGGGAGCTGATCACTATTTCACCGGAAAGGGAGACCAAATGATCGAACTGGTAAGCGGATGGCTGGATCGGACTTTTGTTGAATAACCTAGTATAACAACTGGCAAAAAGTTGGTTGGATCTACCCGCTTCAGGAATCCAGTTCAGACCATCTTTCATAACACTGATCCAGAGACTCGCCGATTTCCTTGAGCTCCTGGAGAGCCCTTGATACTTCCATTTGCGGAAGCTGATAGAAGCTAGCATCAGATGTTGTTTCGGTTAGCAGTTCTTGTCGTTTTTCCAATTTTTCGATTTTTTCTGGGAGTCCAGCAAGCTCTCGCTGGTCGTTATAGCTCAATTTTTTCCTCCCAGCCGTCGTGGTTTTGCTAATGTTTTTTGTGGAAATGGATTTCGAATTGCTGGCTGGAGTTGTTTCCGGTTTTTGGGTAACCTGACTCAACCACTCCGAGTAACCGCCTATGTATTCATTGACTTTTCCATCTCCTTCAAATGAAAACGAGCTGGTGATAACGTTATCCATGAATTTTCTATCGTGACTGACTAAAAGTAATGTCCCCTCGAATTGTAATAATAGTTCTTCCAATAATTCGAGGGTTTCAATGTCGAGATCATTGGTTGGTTCGTCCATGACAAGCACATTGGTTGGTTTGCTGAATAGTTTCGCCAGTAATACTCTTGCTTTTTCTCCGCCAGATAAACTACTGACTGGAGATCGTGACCGTGCAGGGGTGAAAAGAAAATCGGAGAGGTAGCTGATAACGTGTTTTGATTTTCCGTTAATGGTAATTTGGTCCCGGCCCTGACCAATTACATCTATTACTGTTTGATCTAGATTTATCTGACTGCGGAGTTGGTCGAAATAGGCGACTTCGAGCTTTGTCCCATGCTTGATGGTTCCTCGTTCTGCCTCTAGCTCCCCTAGCAAGATCTTAAGTAGCGTTGTTTTTCCAACTCCATTCGGTCCGATAAGCCCAATTCGATCCCCACGTAAAATACGTGTGGAGAAATCGCTAATAATGGTCTTGTCTACATAGGTGTGACTAATGTTTTTTGCTTCAATTACCAATTTACCACTGTTGGAGGATTTGTCAATTTCAAGTTTGACATTGCCTTTTCTATTTCGACGCGCCGATCTATGTTCGCGCATTTTTTGCAGGGAACGAACCCGTCCTTCATTCCGGGTACGCCTTGCCTTGATCCCCTGACGTATCCATATTTCTTCACTAGCGAGCTTTTTGTCAAATTCGGCGTGTTGCCGGGCTTCCTGTTCCATGGATGCTTGTTTGCGCCGTAGGTAGTCGTCGTAGGTGCCTGCCCATTTTGTCAGCTTGCCTCTTTCCAGGTCGACGATATCCGTTGCCACATTCTGTAGAAATTCCCTATCGTGGGTGACAAACAAAATAGCGCCCTTGAATTGCCTGATCTGTTTCTCAAGCCAGATAATGGTGTCGGTATCGAGATGGTTTGTAGGTTCATCAAGTAAAAGAATCTGCGGATCGCTTACCAGTGCTCTTGCCAGAGAGACTCGCCGTTGCCAGCCCCCAGAGAGTGAATTAACCATCTCCTGGGATGGTAGACTCAGTCGGCTAAGCGTTTTTTCCACATTGCCGGAGAGATTCCAGCCATCACAGGCTTCCAGCTTTTGTTGCAGCTCAGCTAGCCTATGCATGGTAAGTTCATGATCGCCCCTGGCGTGATCATCTCTGGCAATCGAGATTGATTGATATTCTGAAATCCATTCTCCTACGGATCCCAAACCCGAAGCGACAACATCAAACACAGTGGACTCCTGTGCCATCCCTGGAGTCTGCTCCAGGGAGGCGATAGTGCTACCGACCTGGTAGCGAATTTCTCCATTGTCAGGTTTTATTTCACCGTTGATGAGCCTAAGTAACGTTGATTTACCCTCCCCGTTTCTGCCCAGCAAACCAATTCGTTGTCCGGAATCTATCGTCAGGTTGGCGTTGTCAAGCAGTTCATGATCACCGAATGCGATTGAGATGTCAGTAAGTTTCAGTAAAGCCATTAGGGGTTAACGAATAAAGGATTGTCAATACATAGGGTATGTCCAGGGGCGCGATTTTACATCTAAATGGGATGCCGATTAGAGGTATTTAAACGTATAATCGCGCCCCACCGGATTTAGAATGGTCCTGTTCGATATTTTCGCAAAAAGAAACCAAGCATGAGCAATTTGTTAGAAGAGATTCAGCAACGACGCACTTTCGCCATTATTTCTCACCCTGATGCTGGTAAGACAACACTGACAGAGCGCTTATTACAATACGGTGGCGCAATTCAGGTTGCAGGCACAGTCAAAGGAAGAAAAAGCGACCGTCATGCCACCTCGGATTGGATGGAATTGGAAAAACAAAGGGGTATTTCTGTTACTTCTTCCGTAATGCAGTTTCCATACAAGGAACGTACGATTAACCTGTTAGATACTCCTGGTCATGCTGATTTTTCGGAAGATACCTATCGAACTTTAACTGCCGTGGACTCCGCCTTAATGGTTATCGATATCGCTAAAGGCGTCGAAGATCGAACAGTAAAACTGATGGAGGTTTGCCGATTGAGGGATACGCCAATCATGACCTTCGTAAACAAAATGGATCGGGAAGGCCAGGACCCCATCGATATTCTGGACGAAATTGAGGATGTCTTGAAAATTAGTTGTGCCCCAATGACGTGGCCTGTTGGTATGGGTAAGGCATTTGTTGGGGTATATCGACTATATGATGATGTGGTGCACCTTTTCTCTGGTCGTGGTGGTTTGGAGAACGATGTATTTATTGAAGGGCTAGATAGTGAAGAGCTTGATCAACACATTGGTATTTTGGCCGGTCAGCTGCGAGATGAAATCGAATTGGTGCAAGGGGCAAGCCATGAGTTTGATCAAGAGGAATACCTTGGTGGCAGGTTGGCGCCGGTGTTTTTTGGCTCGGCCCTGAATAGACTGGGTACCGATGAACTAATGGACAATTTTGTGGAATTCGCACCCTCTCCACAGCCCCGGAAAACCGATGCCAGGACGGTAGCAGCAGAAGAGTCAAAATTCAGCGGTTTCGTGTTTAAGATTCAAGCCAATATGGATCCATCGCACCATGATCGGGTTGCCTTTCTGAGAATCACTTCCGGGCGATTTGATAAAGGGATGAAAGTGCGCCATGTGAGAACGGGTAAGAACATGACAGTGCATAATGCCCATACATTTATGGCAGCCAGAAGAGGAAATGCAGAAGAAGCTTTTGCAGGGGATATTCTCGGCCTGCATAATCATGGCACTATCCAGATTGGGGATACGTTTACGGAGGGTGAAGAGCTCAAGTTCACAGGTATCCCAAATTTTGCACCTGAATTATTCCGAAGAGTCAGATTGGCAGATCCGCTGCGAGCGAAAGCCCTACAAAAGGGATTGATTCAACTAAGCGAAGAAGGAGCGACTCAGGTCTTTCGTCCATTCTCCAGTAATGACCTGGTACTTGGGGCTGTGGGTGTATTGCAGTTTGATGTGGTGGCCCACCGTCTTAAAACAGAGTACAGCGTGGATTGTAGATTTGAAGCAGTCCCGGTGACGACTGCCCGCTGGATTGAATTCAAGGATCCTAAAATTGAAAGCGAGTTTAGGCGTCGAAATGAGCAGAATCTAGCGTTAGATGGGCTGAATACGTTGGCTTATATTGCACCCAATCGAGCTAACTTGCATTTGGCTATGGATCGATGGCCCGACGTTGAGTTTCGTTCGACTCGGGAGTTCTAGGTATTTTTACCTATTTCTACGGCCCAGCGCACACTTCATTTTTCGTTCTCTTGCAATGGTGTAATACACCATATTAGATAAAAAGGATTGGCGGGATTTGGTAGGACGCAGTTTTTTATATCCATAAATTCCGTTGAATTTGCTGATAAAAGTGCTAAATTTGTGAAATATGGAGATACGTCGTTTAATTATGCAAAACTTATGGTAATATGAGTTCATATTTACCACTATTTTTTTTCAAATAAACGGTATTAAATCATGTTGACAAAATTGTATTTGGTTGCAAGGTGGATAGGTTTTTCCATCGCAATTGGAATGGTCAGTTTAAATTCAGCGCACGCCGTGAATTTTGATCACACTAAAAATTTTGATTTTTCCAATCCTCCAAGAGGACAGGAAATTGGTTGTCTCGCAATGAATATTTACCATGAAGGACGTGGTGAGTCTCCTAAAGGTCGTGCGGCCATCGCTGCAGTAACAATGAACCGCGTTTCCAACCCGGACTATCCCGACACGGTTTGCGAGGTGGTTTGGCAGAGAAAACAGTTCAGCTGGACCCAAATAGCTGCTAGACACCATGTTATCAGAAATTTTGAATCGTGGGATGTGGCTCTAACTACCGCTCGATTATTTCTGGATGGAGCAAAACTGTGGAAGATTGGCCATGCCACTCATTACCATGCGGAGAATGTTGAGCCATATTGGGCCTCAACGCAGACTCTGGTGGGCAAGGTCGGTAGCCACTACTTTTATACCTTATAGTTTTATCTTCTTCTGATATCGTAGACGGATGAAGTCAGCTGTTTCGTTTGCAGCATGTGGTTTTTATTTAGACTTTTCTTTTGTCAGATAAGGCGCGTTTGGCTGTTGTCCAGGTTAATTCCGGAGACGATATCAGTCAGAATCTGAAACAGATAAACGAATACCTTCGTTTGGCCGTCGCAAAACAAAGCGTGGCAGTTTTTTTGCCCGAATGTTTCGCTTTTATGCAAAGTAGTAGGGATCAGCTATTTCAATTTGCAGAAAGAGATGCCGGCGGACAAATTCAGGATTTTTTGAGTTCAGCCTCAGCCCGTTATGGTATCTGGATCTTTGCAGGCAGTCTTCCTTTTAGAACCAGTGATCCCGGTCGAATAACGAATACCATGCTGGTTTTCAACCAGGATGGTAACCGGGTAGCACGATATGACAAGATTCATCTTTTTGATGTGGTTTTATCCGTGGAAGAAAAATATCTTGAATCGTCCTATACCCAGCCCGGTGAGGAAATCAAGGTAGTGGACACTCCTTTTGGAAAAGTGGGGTTGAGTATTTGCTATGACCTCCGATTTCCTGAGATGTACCGAAAATTAGTGGGTCTTGGAGCTGAAATTCTGATTGTTCCTTCCGCGTTTTCAAATACCACAGGAGAAGCCCATTGGCTTCCTCTATTGCAGGCAAGAGCGATAGAAAACACCTGCTACGTGGTTGCCCCAGCGCAAACAGGGGTTCATCCCAATGGCCGAAAACCCCATGGACGATCTGTGATCATTGATCCATGGGGACGTGTTTTGGGTAATATGAAGGAGGAGTGTGGTCTCCTCACAGCGGACATCGATTTACCCTATCTGTCCCGAATCCGGAGCAGTCTGCCAAGTCTTAGCCACCGTAGACCTGAGCTTTTTTAGCTGTCTCTCGCCAGAAACCCTCCCTTCCTCATTCTCATTAGTCGTGGTATCTATCGGGGTTATGTGGAGCTACAATACCCCTTCGAATAACACCTGAATTAATTAAAAAAGAGATAATGTCAGATCACTTTTCCGTCGCCAGGCGATTATTGTTGGAGCCAACTGGTTTGGATGATCAGCAAATTGGTAAAACACTGGGGTTGCTAAATGGCGCTGAGATCGATTATGCCGATCTATACTTTCAATACTCACGACATGAATCCTGGTCTTTGGATGAGGGTACTGTTAAGTCAGGTAGCTGTGGCATTGAGCAAGGAGTAGGTATTCGAGCTGTTAGTCAGGACAAAACGGGTTTTGCTTATTCTGATGAGATTATATTGCCTGCACTCATGGATGCCGCAAGAGCGGCAAGGTCCATTGCGAAGTCTGGCAGCGATAATGATATTGTGCAGATCAAAGCCCATAGTAGTGAAGTCAAGCGATTTTATCCGACACATAATCCTCTGGATGTCATAAGCGATGATGAGAAGGTATCTTTAATAAAGGAAGTGGAGCAAGTGGCGAGAGACACTGACCAGCGGGTTTCTCAGGTAAGCGTGAGCTTGGCTGGTGTCCACGATGTTATTCTGGTTGTGCGGTCGAATGGAGAAATGGCGGTGGATATTCGACCTCTGGTGAGGATGAACGTTAGCGTTATCGTTGATTCCAAAGGGCGTAGGGAACAGGGCTCTGCCGGAGGAGGTGGTCGGACAGATTACAAGTGTTTCCTTGAGAATGGCTGTGCCCATGAATATGCAAGAGAGGCGGTGAGGCAGGCGCTCGTAAACCTGGAAGCCGTCGATACACCGGCAGGAGAGATGAATGTTGTTCTCGGCCCAGGCTGGCCTGGTATTTTGTTACACGAGGCTATCGGCCATGGACTGGAAGGCGACTTCAACAGGAAAGGATCATCCGTTTTCAGTGGTCGAATTGGAGAGCGTGTGGCATCAGAGTTGTGTACAGTGGTTGATGATGGGACCCTGGGAGGCAGAAGAGGATCCTTATCTATCGACGATGAAGGGGAGCCTACTCAGAACACCGTTCTAATTGAGAAAGGCATACTTAAAGGTTATATGCAGGACCAACTTAATGCCAGACTGATGGGTATGCAACCCACTGGCAATGGGAGAAGAGAATCATATGCCCATTTGCCGATGCCAAGAATGACGAATACCTATATGCATTCAGGCAACCATGATCCTGAGGAAATTATTCAGTCTATTGATAAAGGATTGTATGCTGTAAATTTTGGCGGCGGACAGGTGGATATCACCTCTGGTAAGTTTGTGTTTACCGCCTCTGAAGCTTATATGGTAGAAAAGGGGAAAATAACTATGCCAGTAAAGGGAGCTACTTTAATAGGAAATGGTCCAGATGTTCTGAATCGGGTTTCGATGTTGGGAAATGACATGAAACTGGACAGCGGAGTAGGATCCTGTGGAAAGGAAGGACAAAGTGTACCGGTAGGAGTTGGACAACCCACCATGAGAATTGATGGATTAACTGTGGGTGGAGTATCACTATGAGCGAGAGTTGGAATCTAAAGCCGGGAAACCAAACTGAGAATACGCTGCTTGACGTGACCGAATTGGCTTTGGAAATTGCGAAATCATTTGGTGCCACCATGGCGGAGATGTCTATTGGAAAGGGTCAGGGAATGTCCGTCACTGTGCGTAATGGTGATGTTGAAACTGTGGAACGCAATAGGGATAAAAGTTTAGCTATTTCGGTCTATTTTGGGCATCGAAATGGCACAGCAACGACCACCGATTTTTCCCGCTCCGCGATTGAATCCAGTGTGCGGTCCGCCTGTAATATCGCGAAGTATACTGAAGAAGATGAATATAACGGTTTGGCAGACGTAGAACTATTGGCCACTGAGTTTCCTGACCTGGATTTGTATCACCCCTGGGAACTGGAGATGGAAGAGGCCATTGATATGGCATTGAGATGTGAGAGTGCAGCATTTTCTTCAGATAGTCGTGTGTCGAATACAGAAGGCGCATCCATTTCCAGTCATACGGGAATAGACCTTTACGCAAACTCTCACGGATTTCGTGGACTATCCCGTAGTAGTCGACACAGCGTGGGGTGTTCTTTAATCGGTGGAGAAGGAAATGATATGCAAAGGGATTACTGGTATGACTCGAAAAGAGATGCCAAAGATCTTCTGACCGTAGAATCAGTGGGCAAGGAGGCGGCTAATCGCACACTTAGGCGCCTTGGAGCAAGAAAAATCAAAACGGGAAAGTATCCCGTTATCTATGAACCTTCGATTGCTTCCAGTTTATTGGGACATTTAGTTTCAGCAATCAGTGGTTCAAGCCTATATCGAAAGGCCAGCTTTCTGTTAGACCAGAAGGGAGAACAAATTTTCCCCGATAATGTACGAATACATGAACAACCCCATATTCTTAAAGCATCGGGTAGTTCCGCATTCGACAGTGAAGGAATTGCTACATCGCCCAGGGATATTGTTAATAATGGGGTGCTCGAAGACTATGTCTTAAGTAGCTACTCTGCTCGTAAACTTGGACTTGTATCAACCGCTAATGCTGGAGGAACCCATAATTTGACCATCGATAGTACGGATGGGGGACTTGACGAGTTAATCCGTTCCATGGGGAGAGGGTTGGTCGTAAGTGAGCTCATTGGGTTTGGTGTCAATACCGTAACCGGCGATTATTCCAGGGGAGCTTTTGGGTTTTGGGTGGAGAATGGGGAGATCCAGTATCCCGTTCAGGAATTTACTATTGCTGGGAATTTGACCGATATGTTTCGTGGATTCGCGGCTATTGGTTCGGATGTCGATCTAAGGGGGAGTACCAGAACAGGTTCTATCCTGATCGACAATATGACTGTGGCGGGTGAGTAGCGCGTAAGTAGGATTTAGAAGAGATGACGCATTTTTGGAATTGGGCATCTAATCTGCCTGGCGTCCAATATGTAGGGCGATGTGCTGTTTATTTTCGCTCTCTATTTAGAAAGCAAAGGTTCTAGTTCGCGCAATGCTTCCTTGTAAACACTTTTCTTGAAATCGATAATATGGTGAATTGGGCTCCAATAGTCGATCCATTGCCAATGGTCGAATTCCGGATTTTCCGATAGATCAAGCCTTACTGATGATTCCTTTGCTGTTAGTTTAAAGAGGAACCATCTTTGTTTCTGTCCCTTGAATTGTTGTTTTCTCCTCCTGTGATGTTGCATCCTATTGGCATAGGGAACATCGTAACGCAACCAGTTAATGGTGTTTCCCAAAAGCCGAACATCTTTTGACTCCAAGCCAATCTCTTCATATAACTCGCGAAATGCAGCGTCCTTTGCTGACTCCCTTGGTTCAATGCCTCCCTGGGGGAATTGCCACCCATCGTGGCGGATACGTCTTGCCCATAATACCTGGCTTGCGCTGTTACAAACAATGATACCGACATTACGGCGATAGCCGTCTTTATCCAGATTGTTTTTTGAACCAGCATAGTACATGGTCCTATCCTATTTGCTGGGCAAAAATATTACAAGCCTAATTGGCTGCCAAAGTAGGTGATGGCCAATTGATCCGAAAACTAACGTTTTTTGGCGTGTGCTAACTGCTTGGTATCGTTTTCCTTAATAACTTTTTCCGGTTTTCACAGTGAGCTTGCGCGAACTCAAGAAATTCATCCATTGCCCGTAACCGAAATTTTTGTCGTTGGTGAACAATTGAAAAGGGCCTCCTGATAGGACATTCAAGAGGGATTGCGCAAAGCGAGTTCAATGCAAGTTCTTTTTCCATGGTGGCAACAGAAAGAATAGAAATTCCAAGGTCCGCTGCGACTGCATTTTTAATGGATTCCGGGCTTCCAAACTCCATAATGATATCAAGGTTGTCGATGGTGCTGCCGTTTTTCAGTAGATAGTTCTCAACGACCTCTCTAGTCCCGGAGCCTTCTTCACGGCTAATGAAAGGATACTTCATAAGCTCCGGAATACCGATTTCACTGAACTCTGCTAACGGATGTTGTGCGGGACAAACCACCACAAGCTCATCGTCCCAAACCACATCAGTAATGAGATTCTTGTTATTAATCGGGCCCTCAACAATACCAATATCAATCTGATTGTTCTCCACCATATGGATAATGCCATTGGTATTCGCCACATTCAGCCGAACCTTGACGTCTGGGAAGTTGGATTGGTAGGCGCCGATTACTCCTGGGATGAAATATTCTCCAATGGTGGTGCTAGCTCCCACAATTAATGGCCCCTGGACGTCGCCGGTTAGAGTCCTGACTTCGTTGTCCATCTCGCTATAGAGCAGGATGATGTTATCGGCATAGCGTTTCACCAATTCACCAGCCTCGGTAAGATTAATTCGGTTGTGGGTGCGGTCAAACAGCCGAGTATTAAAGTACTCCTCTAACTGCCTGATCTGAAAGGTGACTGCGGGCTGAGTCATATGTAAGGATTCGGCTGCTTTGGTAAAGCTCAAGAGCCTGGCCACTGTCGCAAAAACCTGAAGTCTTCTGTCTGCCAATTCGTTTATACCAGTTGAAAATCAGTGTTAATTTTTTAAGACTACCACAGTTGCTCCATTTAAGAAGAAATTTGGTTCTGATTCGGTTTAAGAAGAAATTTGGTTCTGATTCGGT
>JAALKB010000001.1:0-107475 GCA_011088265.1 Gammaproteobacteria bacterium | reverse complement strand
TAAGAAGAAATTTGGTTCTGATTCGGTTTAAGAAGAAATTTGGTTCTGATTCGGTTTAAGAAGAAATTTGGTTCTGATTCGGTGACGATCTGGAACTGGGTTTTCCCGATTTTTGCTTTGGCTGGGTTCCCGAAGCAGACAAAAGCCTCAAAACTGCTAAATCCAATAAGCACAAATAGTGCTTGATTTTTTACCTTTTGCCCTCACTTGCGATAGAATTGGAAAATATTGCGCTTTCACGGGGCTGGATGCGCAAGTAAAAAGATTATTATCGACCAGTAAACTTAAGAGGAATGAAGATGGCAAGATTAGACGCAACAATTACTAGATCGCCAGCACGAGGCATAGAGATTAATCGTGTATTGAAAAATACATACATGCTTCTTTCGATGACGCTGCTGTTTAGCGCATTGACCGCGGGGTTATCTATGACCATGAATTTTCCGCCCATGAATATTTTCATCACGTTGGGTGGGTATTTCGGATTGTTATTCCTGACTAGTAAATTTAAAGACTCTGCCCTTGGCCTGGTTTTTGTTTTTGCCTTGACGGGGTTTATGGGATTAACCCTCGGTCCAATTCTCAACGCATATCTGACTTCCTTCAGTAATGGCGGACAAATTGTAATGACCGCTCTCGGTGGAACCGGTGTGATCTTCATTGCATTGTCGGCCTATGTGTTAGTTACCAGAAAAGACTTCAGCTTTATGGGTGGTATGTTGATGGCTGGGATTCTTGTTGCCTTTGTTGCCGGGATTGGGGCCATGGTATTCTCCATGCCAGGTCTTTCTTTGGCGGTATCGGCAATGTTTATTCTTCTGATGTCAGGATTGATACTGTTTGAAACCAGTAATATTATCCATGGGGGAGAAACTAATTACATTACGGCAACTGTGACGCTGTATATTTCTATTTATAACCTGTTCCTAAGCCTTCTCAGTATTCTGGGTATTTTTGGCGACGAATAGTCAATGTTGAGTTTTTGATAAAAGCCCCGCCTAAAGAGCGGGGCTTTTTACTTGAATCCGTCCCCGGGATGATTGAAATAATTTCCTAATAGTATTTTCACTATAAGCTTCAGGCCGTAAAGATTTGTAAATGATTGGACGATATAGATCATGAAAGCAATGATTCTTGCTGCGGGCAAAGGAACGCGAGTACAGCCCCTTACCTATGAACTGCCAAAACCGATGATTCCAGTTCTGGGTAAGCCAGTAATGGAATATTTGATTGAGCAGCTTTATTTCCATGGTTTTAATAGAATTATGGTCAACCTTAGCCATTTACCGGAACCCATCGAGACTTATTTTGGCGATGGCAGAAGGTGGGGGGTTGATATTGGGTATTCTTTTGAAGGGTATATTGAGGATGGACAGCTTATTGGTGAACCGCTTGGGTCTGCCGGAGGGATTAAGCGTGTACAGGAGTTTGGTGGTTTTTTTGATGATACCTTTCTTGTTGTCTGTGGTGATGCCATCATCGATCTCGATCTTACTCAGGCACTAAGAAAACACTGGCAGTCCGGCGCAAAAGCGAGCATCGTGGTTAAGCGCATTGCCAAGGAGAAGGTGTCCAACTATGGTGTTGTGGTTTGTGACGGAGATAACAATGTTACTTCTTTTCAGGAGAAACCGTCGGTGCAGGAAGCTAAATCTGCTTTGGTTAATACCGGAATCTATTTATTTGAGCCCGAGATTCTCAATCATATTCCATCGGACCAGATTTATGATATAGGCGCAGATTTGTTGCCGGGGCTAATTGAAAAGTCAGTGCCATTCAGTGCAATAGAAATGCCGTTCCATTGGTTGGATATTGGTCGCCTTAGTGATTATTGGCAGGCTAATCAACAACTCATGCGGGGCGCGTTTAGGGATACCGGGATGCCTGGTACTGAGGTAATGCCACAGGTTTGGACCGGTCTGAATGTGAATGTTGATTGGGATGACGTCTTGATCGAGGGGCCTGTGTATATTGGTTCCAACTCCCGCATAGAAGCTGGCTGTGAGATACAGGGACCAACATGGATTTCTCATGGATGTCACCTGGAAGGAGGAGCAAAAGTTCATCGGAGCATGCTTTTCGAACATACTTTGCTACGGAAACACGGAGCTGTATTTGAGGCAGTAGTTTTTGGCCAGTACTGTGTTGATAAGGAGGGCAGGCCGTTCGAGAGTGAAGGGGAACTTGATTGGGTAGGGGATGCCCGCGGGAAGGGACGAAAATACTTCTGACGATCGGGTGTTAATCTTTCCTTCATCTGGTAGGCGTCTGGCCTATTACCCGTTAAACGATAGGTACTTTACTCGTAAACATTTCCTGTCTGTTTAATATACAGATGAATTCGTTTAGTCTTCCCTATATAATTCGCCCTCAAAATTTCCAGCTGAGGAAGGGTAAATGCCTTTTTATGAATACCAATGTGAATCTTGCGGGCACCGACTTGAAGCGTTGCAGAAGATGTCTGATGACCCTCTAGTATTTTGCCCTGAATGTAACGAGTCAACCCTAAAAAAGCTTATTTCTGCCGCCGCCTTTCGGCTGAAAGGGACTGGGTGGTATGAAACCGACTTTAAACACAATTCTGGAAAGAAGGAAGAAAAGAAAGCCGGTGCTGGTGACACGGGTGTCGATAACCCAGGTGCAGGTAACAAAGGCTCAGGTGATTCTGGTGATTCTGGCAAGGCCACTGAAAGCGCTTCGACCAGCTCGAAATCTGATACCGGGACGAGTTCTGTTTCCCCAACTGCTTAGTCGGTAGTTCTTGTATTTCCCTTTGATAAGGGCAGTTAGCAAAACCCAAAGACACTTAAAATACTCAATGCGCACTCATCTTAATGGACAGCTAAGTAAATCCAATATCGGCGAAACGGTTACCCTGGCAGGTTGGGTATTGAATCGGCGCGATCATGGTGGGGTGATATTTATCGATCTTCGAGACCGCTCTGGAAGATTGCAAATCGTGGCTGATCCAGATATGCCAGCCCCCTTTCAAATCTCGGATGAGGTTCGAAATGAGTTTGTTCTAAGTGTAACCGGACGTGTGAGAGAGAGACCCGAAGGAACGATAAACATGGAACTATCAACCGGTGAGATAGAGGTGATTGCCGATAGTATTTCTGTTTTGAGTTTATCCGAACCATTGCCTTTTCAAATGGACGACCAGGAAATAGGGGAACCTACGAGGCTTAAATATCGGTATCTTGATTTGCGGCGCCCCCAGATGCAGGAACGTATTCGTTTGAGGCACAAAATCACCTCCTTTTTTCGTGGTTTTCTGAATGAGCGGGAATTTGTCGATGTTGAAACTCCAATAATGACAAGATCTACACCGGAGGGCGCAAGAGATTACCTGGTGCCAAGCCGAACGTACCCGGGCGAATTCTTTGCTCTCCCTCAGTCACCGCAGCTTTTTAAACAGTTGTTAATGGTATCCGGCTTCGAACGCTACTATCAAATTGCTCGCTGTTTCAGAGATGAAGACTTGCGAGCTGATCGGCAGCCAGAGTTTACCCAATTGGATGTAGAGGTCTCCTTTATGGATGAAGAGGAACTAACAGGACTCATGGAGAAAATGATAAAAGAATTATTCCATGATGTGCTGAGTGTTTCTCTGCCTGATGTCATTCCCAGAATGTCGTACCGGGCTGCGGTGTCCCGGTATGGAATCGACAGACCTGATTTGAGAATACCACTAAAACTCACTGAACTGACCGATGTTATGAAATCGGTGGAGTTCAAGGTTTTTTCAGGTCCAGCCAATGACGCTGGTGGGAGAGTGGCGGCTATTCATGTGCCCGGGGGGAATCGATTATCGAGAGCTCAAATCGACCAATATACTGAATATGTAAAACAGTACCGGGCAAAGGGGCTGGCATACATTAAAATAAACGATATTGATACTGGTCGGGACGGGCTCCAATCTCCCATACTGAAATTTCTACCGGATAACGTATTGTCCGAAATTCTACTTAAGACCAGTGCAAAAACAGGTGATCTAATCTTTTTTGGCGCAGACAAAGCTTCCATTGTGAATGATTCCCTGGGTGCACTAAGAATTAAAATCGGCCAGGATATGGATATGGTTGAAAGCTGCTGGAAGCCGCTTTGGGTGGTTGACTTTCCTCTGGTGGAGTGGGATGAGGAAGGTGGTCGATGGCATTCAGTGCACCACCCTTTTACTTCACCGAAAACAGAACACCTGGACATGCTGGAAAGCGACCCCGGTAACGTCTTGTCCCGTGCCTATGACCTTGTTCTTAACGGAACGGAGATCGGAGGTGGCTCTATTCGTATTCATCGATCTGATTTGCAACAAAGAGTGTTGGGTGTGTTGGGTATTGGGGTTGAGGAAGCAAAGTCAAAGTTTGGATTTCTGCTTGACGCTTTGCAATTTGGGGCGCCACCTCATGGGGGCATGGCCTTTGGTATTGATCGGTTAGCTGCCATGATGAGTGGAGTCGATTCCATTCGTGATGTGATAGCGTTTCCAAAAACACAAAAAGCATCCTGTCTGTTGACTCAGGCCCCGGGTGGGGTTGATAACAAACAGTTAAGAGAACTTGGAATTCAACTGAGAAAAGCAAGGGTTGAGAATCCAGGTTCATAGAAATTTCAGCTGATACCAGGATTCATTTTACGTCGCATTTTAAAATAGCAGTTTGACAAAGCAATGACCTCAAAGTGTTCGCATTGATTATGGCGCTGTGGTGCTTTCTGGTATGCCGTTGTGGGTATCAAGACAGACATATCCGGCATAGATATATCCCGGGCAGATAGATCATAGTGTTCGGTGCTGCGCTCAATGCTATGATCAGAATCAATATCTTATTCAGGAGTCAAAATGGCAGGTCATAGTAAGTGGGCCAATATAAAGTTTCGTAAAGCTGCCCAGGATGCCAAAAGAGGCAAGGCTTTCACCAAACTCATTAAAGAAATTACCGTTTCTGCGAGAATGGGAGGCAGTGATGTCGATGCGAATCCGAGATTGCGTGCCGCCATTGATAAGGCGTTGTCTGCGAATATGACCCGGGACACCATCGAAAGAGCGGTGAAGCGAGGCGCTGGTGAGCTGGATGGGGATGATATTGTTGAGATTCGGTATGAAGGATACGGTCCTTTCGGCGTTGCAGTTTTGGTTGAGTGTGCAACGGATAATAAAAACCGCACTGTAAGCGAAGTTCGTCACGCATTTACCAAGTATGGAGGGAACCTGGGGACAGATGGTTCGGTTTCCTATCTTTTCCAAAAAATAGGGTCCATTGTGTTCTCGAGTGTAGAAGATGAGGAACAAATTATGGATATTGCGTTGGAAGCGGGCGCAGATGACGTGGAAGGTGAAGAGGGGGTTGTAGAGGTTGTGACGCCGCCAGATAGTTTCCACAAAGTGGAGCAGGCCTTTAAAGAAGCTGGCTTGGAACCCGATATGGCGGAACTTATTCAGCGTCCATCTACCGAAACAGAACTAGTGGGAGAAGATGCAGAAAAGGTTTTGAAACTAATTGACGTTTTGGAAGATCTGGATGATGTGCAGAATGTTTTCACGAATGCCAGTTTTCCGGAGGAAAAATAGTGCGGGTTTTGGGAATTGACCCGGGTTCCCGTAACACCGGTCTGGGTGTAGTGGAAGTTAGTAACGGCGCGCTTGTTTGCCTTGGGTATCAATGCATAAAAATGGGCAATGACCCTCTTCCTGTCCGGCTTGGAAAAATTTACCAGGATGTGGAAAAGGTTATCCAATCATTCAAACCTGACTTTGCTGCGGTAGAACAGGTGTTTGTATCGAATAATTATAAATCAGCACTTATTCTCGGTCAGGCGAGAGGAAGTGCAGTTTGCTCCGCTGTGAACACGAATATTCCTGTTGTCGAATATAGCGCGTTGCAAATCAAAAAGGCAGTTGTAGGTACGGGAGGAGCGAAGAAAGAGCAGGTTCAGCATATGGTGAGAGTTTTGTTGGGTTTAAGGACTTCACCGACTGCTGATGAAGCAGATGCGTTAGCATGTGCCATCTGCCATATTCACACTGCCCAGGTTGAGAAACGATTCATTAATGCCCATTAATTTCATGCTCCCGGGTCGTGAAAGATGGCTGAAAAGCCAGACGCGGAATCTGATCAGATCGTGAACTTCCTCGAATGAAAAGTCGGGGACGGCGAGCTGAGTACAGGAAAAACTGACTACAAGTAAGAGAAAGAAAACCCGAATGATTGGTTTCCTAAAAGGCAAGTTATTACAGAAGCTTCCCCCTTTTATTTTGTTGGATGTAAATGGGGTTGGTTATGAATTGGAAGCCCCTATGGCAACGTTCTATATGCTGCCCCAGGAAAATGAAGAGGTCTCATTGTTTACCCATTTGGTTGTCAGGGAAGACGCACAATTGTTGTTCGGTTTTTCAGATCAGGCTCAGCGCCAACTTTTCCGTCTGCTGCTAAGGATTAACGGTGTAGGACCGAAAGTGGCGTTAGCCATTTTATCAACTCTTAGCGCAGAAGAATTCGTATTCTGCATCCGCAATGAAGATGCTGATACTCTCGTTCGGGTCCCAGGGATTGGGAAAAAAACCGCTGAGCGTATGATTATTGACATGCGGGATAGAATCTCAGAACTGGGAGAGTCTGGTTCAGGAGAAGGGTCAACGACCCACAGCGAAGTACTACAGACTCCAATACAGGACGCTATCGGTGCGCTGGTTTCTTTAGGTTATAAACCCGTAGAGGCAAATAAGGCAGTTCGAGCTGTTGAATCCGAACACTCCAAACGAGATGATTTAATCAGAAATGCGCTCCAATACTTAACCAAACGATGAGTGATCTCAACCCCTTATTGTCTCCTGATCGGTCATTTGATTCCTCGAATGATCAGATGCTTGATCGAAGTCTTAGACCGGCCCGACTTTCCGATTTTATTGGGCAACCGAATACCCGGGAGCAATTGGAAATATTTATTCAGGCCGCAAGGCAACGACAGGAAGCACTTGACCACGTCCTAGTGTTCGGCCCCCCGGGTCTTGGAAAAACAACGTTGGCAAATATTTTGGCAACAGAAATGGACGCCAATCTTAGACAGACATCAGGGCCAGTATTAGAGAAAGCGGGTAATTTGGCGGCAATACTCACTAATTTGGAAGCAAATGATGTGTTGTTCATTGATGAAATTCATCGGATGAATCCGGCCATCGAAGAGATTCTCTATCCTGCGATGGAAGATTATCAGCTCGATATTATGATCGGCGAGGGGCCCGCCGCAAGATCCATCAAGCTGAATCTTCCTCCGTTTACACTGGTGGGTGCAACAACCAGAGCGGGATTGCTTACCTCTCCTTTGAGGGATCGATTTGGTATTGTTCAGCGACTGCAGTTTTATGATATCGACGACCTGACTTTGATTGTTAAACGGTCTTCTCAATTACTGAATATTGAATTTGATGAGGATGGAGTTAGGGCTATTGCCATCCGATCCCGCGGTACTCCACGTATTGCGAACAGACTCCTAAGACGCGTTCGGGATTATGTGCAGGTAAAGGGCGATGGACGCTTAACTGCGTCTATCGCTAACCGGGCTTTGGACATGCTTGAGGTCGATAGTCATGGTCTGGATCTACTTGACCGAAACCTGTTGTTGGCAATCATGCATAAATTTGATGGTGGCCCTGTGGGTGTGGATAGTTTATCTGCTGCTATAGGCGAAGAAAGGGGTACGATAGAAGACGTTGTCGAACCCTATCTGATTCAACAGGGGTTTCTCATGAGAACTGCTCGGGGCAGAATAGCGACCAAATCTGCATGGAAACACATTGGTCTGGAAATGCCAAAAGATGTGATTAGTCGGCAACAGGAACTACTGCCAGATGGATAGTGGTGCGTCTACACATGGCAATGCTAATGTTCAGCAGAGGTTCAGTATGCCTCTGTACATTGCATATGTAATTTTTTGTTTGCGTTAGAGATGGAAAAACTACCTTCAAGTAGTCGTTTTTCGATTACTGTGCCAATCAACTATGAGGATACGGATGCTGGTGGAATTGTCTATTATGGCAATTATCTGTCTTACATGGAGCGCGCAAGAAACGCATGTCTCCGGCAGGCGGGATACCCATTGGGTGTGCTGGTAGAGGAGTTTGGTGTGTTATTCGTTGTCACTGATGCCAGACTCAAATACATCCAACCTGGGCGATTGGACGATGCGCTGGAGATTACACTTGGAGTAAAATCAATTAGAGGCGCAAGCATCATTTTTGAACAAAATGTCCTCAGAGAAAATACAAAATTAGTTGAAGCCGAGATTAAATTGGCGGTTCTGCAAAGCGAAACATTTAGACCGAAAAAATTACCGTCTTTTCTGGTAAATGCTTTATCTCAATGGAAAATAGTGGAAAATCTCTCCTGATATATTGCTGCGGTTGCATGCAGAATTGAATTAACCTGATTAAGAACAAAAAAAGCAAAATGGCCTTAGAAACAACCTCCCAGCAGAGTCTTTCTATCATGCACCTGGTGTTGGATGCGAGTATTCCAGTTCAGATGGTAATGATAATATTGCTATTGGCCTCGGTGATCTCATGGTACATGATTGACCGCAAAAGGAGCAGCTATAAGCGGCTGAGTCGGGTGGCAGATGAATTTGAGGATGAATTCTGGTCGGGTGGTGATATGAGGAAGATGTATCACGATATCAGCAGTGAGCAAAAGTCAGATGGCATTGCAAATATCTTTCTGGCAGGTTATTGGGAATACAATCGGTTAGCGCAGAAAAGTAATATCGACAGAGCGGATATGGTTGATGGAGTTAACCGCTCCATGAGAGTTGCGCTAAGTCGTGAAGTGGATGCATTAGAGGAGCACTTGTCTTTTCTTGCGACGGTTGGTTCAACAAGCCCGTATGTGGGGTTGTTTGGCACTGTTTGGGGAATCATGAGTTCATTTCAGTCCCTTGGGACGATGCAAACAGTAACCATTGCGACGGTTGCTCCGGGTATAGCAGAAGCATTGATCGCTACAGCCATTGGACTTTTTGCTGCCATACCGGCAGTTATCGCCTATAACCGATATGCGAATACGGCGGAGAGACTGACGAATCGATATGAAATTTTTATGGAAGAATTCATTAGTATCGTTAGCCGACAGGACATCGTTAAGAAAGTCTAATGAGTCGAGCAAGATATGGCCGCAAAAAGCGGTTGATGGGAGAAATAAACGTCGTGCCCTATATCGACGTTATGCTGGTTCTTCTTGTGATATTTATGGTCACGGCACCATTGTTGAGTACGGGAGTGAAAGTGGATTTGCCTCAAGCCTCCGCTAAGGCGATGCAGGACGACGACGAAGAACCATTTGTTGTGACTGTGGATGTCGATGGTAACTATTATCTTAATGATGATGAGGAGAAATTGACTTCTCCACAGGAAATAAAAGCAAAGGCTCGTGCCGTGTTGAATCGCAACCCGGGATTGCCTTTTCTGGTTAGAGGAGACGGGGAAGCGAAATACACCTTTGTGGTACAGGCAATGGTGTTGTTACAGGAAGCTGGTGTGGAAACCGTTGGCTTGGTAACGGAAACTCCAGAGAATTGATGAAAGAGAAATTATCTCTTCTGTGGAGCTTTCTTAGACCAGCACTGTTCTCGGTGACCCTGCACGTGTCGCTGATTGGGTTGTCACTGATGGGGCTTTGGTGGCCCTTTTCCGCAGAACAGGAAATTCAACGAGGGGTTGTTAATCCGATTCAGGCTAAAGTTGTGAGTGGCGAGGAGCTAGCGCAAAGAGCATTAAGGAAACGGGAAGAGGAAGAAAGAATTGCCAGGGAGCTTGAGGAGCAAAGGCAAAAGAAAATTGAAGAACAAAAGAGAAAGGAAGAACTGGAAATCAGGAAAAAGGAAGAGAAGCGAAAAAAAGAACAGTTGGAGAGAGAACGGGCAGAGGAGAAAAAACGAAAAGAACTTGAGGCGGAGGAAAAGATAAAGCAGGAACAGAAGAAGGAATTTGAAGAAAACCAGAGGCGCCTGGAAGAAGAAAAACGTCAAAAGGAAGAACAAAAGAAACAGGAAGAAGAACGAAAAAAGCAGGAAGAAAAAGAGTTAATAGAAGCCGAGAGAAAAAAAGAAGAGGAAAAGAAACGTGAAGAGGAAGAAGAACTAAAAAGAAAAGAAGCGGAGAAAAAGCGCAAGGAAGAAGAGGTTAAGAGAAAAAAAGAGGAAGAAGAGCGTAAGAAAGAAGAGGAAAGGAAAAAGAAAAAAGAGGAAGAAAAACTCAAAAGAGAGGCTGCCGAAGAACAGCGCCAACGGGAAGATGATTTACGCAGACAAATGGAGAGTGAAAGAGCTGAGAGACAAAGAGCGCAAACTCAGTCAGATGCTGAAACCGCTCTGAGTGCATTGGTGGATCGAATTGGGGCTGAAGTAGAGTCTAACTGGCGAAGACCCATAAATAGCAGTAGTGGTTTGGTCGCGGTGGTTCAGGTGAAAGTTTCACCCTCAGGAGAAGTAACTTCTGCTAAAGTGGTGAGAAGCAGTGGCGATAAATTTTTTGACCAATCGGCGGAAACGGCAATAAAAAAGGCATCTCCCTTACCATTTCCATCTGATTCGAGATATTATGAATACATTAACGTTTTCAATTTTAGATTTAACCCAGATGATATCTAAACTGTTTTTCGAATTCTACCGAATAGTTCGGGTAGTGATAGGTGGTGCAGTCCTCTCGACGTGTTTGCTGGTAAGTCCAGCGGGGGCGGTGGTTACTATTGAAGTTAATAAGGGAGAGGTTGCAGGGATACCCATTGCTATTGTTCCATTTTCCATTGAAGGGGGAGGGAGTGCCTCCCAGCCTGCGGACGTGATTCAAACTGATCTGGGTTTAAGTGGGCGATTTGAGCTGATTAGCAAGGATAATTACATAAGTAGTCCCCATGATCTGGAATCTGTGCAATACAAAGATTGGAGGCTGATAAAAGCAGAAGCATTGGTAGTTGGTAAAGTGATCAATCTTGGTAATGACCAATACGAAATTCGTTTTCGTCTAATTGATGTATTTAGGGAAAAACAGCTGGCTGGTCAAAAGTTCGTGATTTCCTCAAAAAAAATAAGAAAAGTATCGCACCAGATTAGTGATGCCATATATCGGCAGCTAACGGGAAAACCAGGGGCATTTGATACAAAAATTGCTTATGTCGAGGTCAAGGGACAAATTCCCAACGCACGCTATCTTTTACAGGTCGCGGATTCCGATGGGTATGATCCGAAAATAGTATTGGAATCAAGCCAGCCTATTTTGTCCCCGGCTTGGTCTCCCGATGGCAGTCGTTTGGCTTACGTCTCTTTTGAAAAAAAGCGCTCGATGGTATTTATTCAAAACGTCTGGACGGGAGAGCGTGCTGGAGTCGCTGAATACGAAGGGATTAATAGTGCTCCTGCCTGGTCTCCAGATGGGAAAAAACTGGCATTGACTTTGTCAAAAGATGGTAATCCCGAAATTTACATCTATGATCTGGCTAGCGATCAGCTTGCCCGTCTGACTAAACATACTGCTATCGATACCGAACCAGCGTGGTCTCCGGACGGAAAAATGATTGCGTTTACCTCTGGTAGATCGGGCGCTCCCCAGATTTACCGTGTTCCATCCATAGGCGGCGCTCCCCAAAGACTAACGTTTAATGGTGTTTATAATGCGGGTCCGGACTATTCTCCAGACGGCGAATCCATTGTTGTTATCACGAATCAGGGTAATGGGTATAAAGTTGGGTTATACTCGCGGAATGATCGAACTGTAAGGGAGCTTACACGCTCAAAGCAGGATGAATCACCGACGTTTTCGCCCAATGGCGACATGATTATGTATGCAACAAAAAAGGGTGGTCAAAACGTACTTGCAGCTGTCTCAGTGGATGGACAAATTCAGCAAACGCTTCAATTTCAAAAGGGCTCCGTAAGAGAGCCTGCGTGGTCGCCGTTTAACCGTAGATTATAAAACTTAATAGAGGAAAATCATGCGCAATTTCAAACTCTACCTAATTCTTCTTATTGTCAGTGTGGCAGTCTCAGCCTGTGGTGGAAGAAAAACTGTAGATAACAATATAGAAGTCGAGCCCGTCGGCGGAACCATACAGACCGATGAGAGTGTAAGCACTTCTGGCCTTGGCGCAGACTCTACGGTTGGAGCGGGACTGGACGGAACAATTGGTCAAAGCGCTAATGCTGATCCTCTGAGCAAAAGAGTGATTTATTTCGACTATGACAGTAGCGTTCTCACTTTGGAAGGAGAAGCTATTGTTCAAGCCCATGCACGGTATTTGAATTCGGTGCCTGGGGTGGGAATCATATTAGAAGGTCACGCGGATGAACGTGGCACAAGAGAATATAATCTTGCGTTAGGCGAAGACAGGGCAAAAGCCGTAGCGAATATATTTCAGGCCCTTGGGGTAAGTTCTAATAGAATTCAAACCGTGTCCTATGGTGAGGAAAGACCAGTAGCGCTCAGTAGTGACGAAAGTGCTTGGAGTTTAAATAGAAGGGTAGAAATACTGTACTAAAATAAAGCTCTCAATTAGTATTTTGGATAACCTCAATAGTCACTAAACATGATAGAAAAAACCAGGTTCTGGATATTTGTTATCGCAGTATTTGTGATATCAGGCTGTTCGTCAGCACCCGAGGTTGCGCCTGTCGTTGAACCATCTCCACCACCAGTAAATGTTGAGACGATTCGTGCTCTCAATGAGCTCACAGAGATAAAAGAGGAGATGAAACAGCTGCGAAACCTGGTAGAAGAAATGCAGTTTAACAATGAAAACTCCAGAAGACAGCATAGTAGTCTTCTGGAAAGTCTGACTCAAAGAGTGTCGGGTATCGAACAGACACAACAGGAAATTGGTTTGCAAGGTACTGTCGAATTGCCACAAGGCGTGGAAGGGGCAGCTGAAGAGGATATCGTTAGTCCTGGTAGTGAAGAAGCGGTGGAGCAGTTGCCTGCCACTCAGGAAGTAGTAGCCACTGAGACGTTTAACGAAGCATCGAATACTATCATTCCTCCAGCAGGAGCCTCTTCAGGAACGGTTACATTGAATGAGCAGCAGTCCTATGACAATGCGTTTGAGTTACTGAAGCAAAGTCTCTATGAAGATGCTATTCATGAATTCCAACTTCTGGCTGATACATGGCCAGAGGGTGGACTGGCTGATGATGCCTATTACTGGATGTCCGAAGCGAGGTATGTCAATCGGGAATTTGAAAGTGCCATTGTCGGGTTTAGAACCGTTGTAACCAGATATCCTGAGAGCCCCAGAGTACCCGAAGCCTTACTTAAAATTGGATATATTCAGTATGATGTTGGTTCCTATGAAGATGCCGCGGAGACCTTTAGAAACATTCTTGCTCAGTTCCCTGGACATCAAGTGGCGGTCTCAGCGAAAACAAGGTTAAGAAGAATCGAGAAAACGATCCAGTAACCAAAAAATTTTCACCTCCCGGGGAGCTTTTCGGATAGAACCAAAATTCCACCCTGGAAATAAAATTTCAGTTTGACAACTACCTGACATATCAGGATAATCGCGCCTCCATTGGATCGATGTTCAGGTCTTTCAAAAATGGGGGGCGTTAGCTCAGTTGGTAGAGCATCTGACTTTTAATCAGGTGGTCGCAGGTTCGAATCCTGCACGCCCCACCACGATTTTAGTCGTATAGATTTTAGTCACTATATTTGTCTAGCCAGTAAGGGTTAATCCCGCTTTTCCCCTGCGCGTTGAATTTAATTTCAATCAAGGGTGGGACAATGAACGTAATAATTGCAGTATCTTCAAAAGGGAGTGTCACCAAGACAACCCTGATCTCTAATCTGGCTGGATTGCTGGCCGACTCCGGTTATCGGGTACTAGCCATTGATGCGGAGAATACCCAACCGGCGTTATCTTCCCATTATCCCATTGTTGAGCAGGCCACAAACGGCTTCATCAAGCTCATCAAAGAACGCTGTTTGGGGCCGGAAGTCATTTCAAAAACCAGTATAGACGGTCTTGACATCGTTGTTTCTGATGATCGATCCGACACATTGTCGGAATACATTCTCCACGAAGCTGACGGTCGGTATCGTATTAGCCAGGCGCTGAAGACCGCTGAAGACCATTGAAAAAGAAGATCTTTATGACTTTATTTTGATCGATACCCGTGGTGCCAAAGTAAGCGATCATTTCGTCACGTACTTTCCAGATTTAGCTATGGGTCATTAGACAGGGTTTACTCAGCACGGGGAACCCATAATGAATATAGCATTTAGTCAAAAGCCGACACGCGTAAGCCGGCGCAGCCGATCCGAGTGAGCGCGACTCATACAGGCCTGCCATCAAAGTGGACTTAGCAGTAAACAGTTTTGTTTGGCAAACGATGTGGGTTATGCCAGTTTCTGTCTGTCAAACAGCAATTTAAAACTGACCAGTTATCAGCGTGTAACTGAGCAGTTTCTCACGCTGTTTGACAACTTATGGAAAAAAGTTAACATTGGAATGGCGCGGTAGGGAATTTCACCTAAAATCAACTTCCAGGGAGATTGTCACCTATTAGCCCCACTCTTCTATTATCCGACATTGCGGCTGGTCCTTTACCGATCAAGCCTATATATGGCTATGTAAACAGCGCCAACACTATCCCGACGTTACACCTTCTTACCTCAACAACGGGTGACCCTGGCTAACGGTAAGATCATTCATCTGTGGAGCGCCCAGGATGCCCTGGTGCTTAAGGCGATGTCGATGGTGCTGGTTTCGAGACTTCCCGTTTCACCGCGTTTGTGCCCATGTCAACGGCCATGGGGGATTAAAAGGGGCATTACGCTGATTAGGGAGAAAACAATCCCCTTAGCGAGTTATTGAAATATTAATGTAATAAGACTAAAAATGTATATGCCCCAAAACCGGATGTAAAGTTAGATTAAAGGCCTATCGTGTGCTTTCCGAACAGTCGTATGAAATCCCTGCGACCTCGATCAGATCCTATGGGTGCGCAATCAGTGGTTCGTTTTAGCAAGGTGAAGAATCGCCCCCCGCTTCATCTCACTGTAGCAGCTTTGAATCTGATCATCGGGAAAGAATGCATTCTCGACCACGACATACCCAGCGATGAGGTGAGGATAACCCGTTATGCCGCGGGGAAAAAATGAAAATCGGTAATCATCTCGCCATGCCATAGCGGTATACAGGGGCTCACTGGCAATAGCCGTCACCTGATCTGGTTCGATAAATGGCTGCAGTGACTCTATATCTTCCAGATAAGGTTGGATATGTCTTGAGTTAACCTGGATAAGAGTATTAACATAAAAACGTGGCTGTCCTGGGAAAAATGCCACAAGACTCAATCCAAATAGCATCGACGCAACCATTAGACCCCGCTTATGTCGCTCTATATTCAGTGCTTGAATGATGATCGCTGCACTTAAGAAACCAATAATGGGAAAGTTATGCCAAGTGATGAAGCTGTAATCATTGGCCATAAATGAAGCCAGCGTCTTGACCAGGGCCATGGCAATGAGCGCTAGCCCCAGTGGTGAAAGCCGACCGCTGATGCCCCATAAAATTAGGTAAATGGCCAAATATGTAGAGACTATTCTCACATATTCACGAGGATAAGCCTGTAACAGATCAAGTCCACCCTGGTAGAATGATTGATGCTGAAATACCGACAGAAGTCTCCCAACAATAGCACCGTTTCCTCTGTTAAATGTGGTTTGGTTTTCGCCAATAAACCAGAATGCAAATATCGACAATGCTGTAAAAACGATTGCAGTAAGGAAAAAGCGCAATGAACGTTGAAGTACTGCAAGGATGATTAGAAATCCCACGGCGAGTAGCAAAAACTCTTCCTTTAGCAGTCCAAAAATAAGTAATACGCTAACGCCCCACCAATAGCATTTTGAAGTATGTTCTTTACTATGTCGATAAAAAAGTATGCCAAAGATTACAGCCAACGCGCCTGCTAACGAGTCGGGGTGGAATCCGTAAACGGTCTCATATAGCACTTCCACCGTTCTAAAACCCAATAGCATACTCAGTGCTAGAAATAGCCGCGTTAGCGGAGACTGGAAGGGGCGAAGTACGAAATAGACAGCGACTGATGCTATGCAGTGTATCGCCGGGGTAAGTAGAATAAAGAAGTCCACCATATACCTCCCTAGTGCCCATTTAAGCGGCAGCAGCGCCAGGAAAATAAAGTAAGCATGATCGCCGAACTGATTACCGTAGGTATATTCCAAACCGAAATTACCTTTTAAGGTTTCCCCCATAAGTTGGTTATACGTAAAGACGTCTGAGGTATAAAACCATCGGTAGAGTGCGGTGAGCTTGAGGTCGCCAATCAAGTAAAAGAAAAAGCTGACAATCAATATCAGTATTAATGACATTTGCAAATTCGATTGAGGGTCTATTTTCAATCGGCGAGCCAATCGAGCACAGCCCCACAACGCGGCGAAAGAGGCCAGTACGATCGCTAATGCAATCAAGAGCAATGCAAGACTGTTCAGCTCGGCAAGTTGGCTGTGATTACCAGAAACATCGATATTGATGGTGAAATGCGGATCAAGACCGACACCACGAATACGGATTGCGTTATTGCCGTCGAGGTGGTATTCGATTTGACTGAGTGCGATCAACCTTTCGTAGAGATCCCTACCTGACCAACATCGTGCCCTTATCCAGGATTTAAGACACAGTTGTCGTATTGTAAATTCAGCATCACCGTTAAAGTCGTAGCGGATATAGGAGGTGCTCCATAAAGGTAGCGCCAATCGGATGTCGTCGGTGATGTGCGGTGAAAAAATCACCTCAATATCTTGTTCGTTGATCCCCTTACCGATGTCATAATAAGCTTTAACATGATCCAGAAAAGTACGATCTGAAACCGATAGATCAACGTAGGTTGGGATACGAAATTCGTGTTTATCGAGATACTGCCAAAGCGCTAAGGCAACAAGAAGAGCAATTCCTCCGAGGGCGTATTTTGGGATTTTGCCGAATTTGAAAAAGGTCGAAGTACTCATAATAGAGAGTGTAACTCATAGCGGTCTTCCTCATAGTACAGGAGGCCAAGGGATTAACTCGGTTTTTCAAAGGGCTCTGCGTATCTTGGCTGAGGCAAAAGGGATTTTACAATGTTAGGTTTTAACGTCATATGTAAAATTTCTCCAAATTACACAGTCCACTTTGTAACTATGTATGACTTTTAATCAGATGGTCGCAGGTTCGAATCCTGCAAGCCCCACCACCTTCCTGGAATGGTGTTAGCCCAATGTTAAACCACTCTGGCTTATAAAATTACCTCTTACATCTTTAGTTTTGCTTCTGTTGTCTGATTCTGTGAGCTAAAAGATTACCTTGTACGCTTCAAATTACATATAATATAAAACCGTAAGAGACTTTCCGTTACGCCAACTACCAAATTACTCCGTCTGGTGAGGTGTAGCATCCCTTTTATTAATATCGAGAAAACTCCAATGAATAGATTGATTAGCTGTTTTGCTCTTGTTTCATTATTATTTTTTCAATCTGCCGTAGGTGCTGCTGAGGAACAAAAAAGCCCGTATTCCGGGGAGCTGAAGTTGGGTTTTTCCAAACTGACCGGGAATGTCGAGACCGAAAGCCTGGCATATGGTGTAAAACTCAAATATGCCCCAGAGAACAGTCCGAATAGCATTACGTTCAAATTGGATGTTGATGAAGCAGAACAAAGTGGCTTTACTTATCAGGATCACATGGAAGCCAGTTTGCTTGACATTTATAAATTGAATGATGTTTCCTCATTGTATTTGAAGGCGTCCTACAAGGAAGACCCAATCAGGCTAATTCAAAACGAAACCGATATTGGTGCTGGTTATCTGCACACATGGGTCAATAGTGGCGGCAAGTCTTTCACCACACGACTGGGAGTGCAATTCAGAGAGTCTGAATTTGCTATCGTGGATCATGCTCTGGATGATAGCCGACAGTTTGCTCTGTTTGGTTTTAGAGGTGGGTTGCCTATTATGGAAAATATCTATCTTAGTTCCGAGTTCAATTGGCAATCTAATGTTTCTGACTCCGAAGACTATGAAACGAATTTTAGTGTTGCGTTGAGCTTTAAGGTAAATGAGAAAGTCAACATATCTATCTATTACAAAACCGTTTATGACAATCTGCCAGTAACTGGAGTGAAGGATACGGATGAAATCCTGTCGACCAATATTCAGTATAACTTCTAGATAGCAACAGAATCGAAGATAAGCCACGTTTGGAGACGACGCATCGGTCGGTTTAAATCATTCTTTAATGGATTCTTCATTTTGGATGTTTTTAAAACACAGCCCGGTTCGGTTCAGGGTTGACCGTTGATTTCAGGCAAGCCGCGAAAACTGGCGAAGTGATTGGCTTATCTTCATGAATTAGTGTGAGTACCACTTACAACGATTGTTCAGAATGAATAAAGAAGAGATTTTTTCTGTTATCACCCAGAATGCAAAAGAGATCGTTCCAGACCTGGACTCCCATGAGTTCCAGTGGGATGATAAATTGGTAGATCTTGGTGCTAATTCCATGGACAGGGCTGATATTGTCATGATGACTCTTGAATCAATGGATATGAATATCCCTCTGGTAGAGATAGCTAAAGCGAGTAACATCGGAGAGCTAGCGGCTTTGCTGCATGAAAAGCAATAAAGGTAGCATTAAAGATAGTCAATACGTTATCACGGGCATTGGAATAACTTCTGCTGTGGGCCAGGGAAAGGCCGATTTTTTCTCAGCGATCTCCCAGGGACTGCACAACTTCGATATCATGCGACGACCCGGAAGGCAGTACGAGACTGATGATGCAGTTTCTGAATTTCTGGGTGCGGAAATCGATGAGCTGAAAGTGCCTGAAGAAATTCATAATAGCACTCTTAGAACCGCATCCTTGTCTGCCCGGGTTGGGTTAGTGACGATCCATGAGGCTTGGCATGATGCTGAACTTGATGGCATGGATTCGGAACGAGTTGGTTTGGTGGTCGGAGGATCAAACTATCAACAGCGAGAGAGTTTCGTTCTACAGAATCACTATAAGGATCGGCCCAATTTTTTGAGACCAACTTACGGTCTTACCTTTATGGACAGCGATATCGTCGGTTTATGCACCGACTATTTCGGTATAAAGGGATTGTCACACACCATAGGGGGTGCATCAGCCAGTGGACAGCTCGCCATTATTCAAGGAATTCACTTGCTGGAATCAGGTCAATTGGATGTTTGTATCGTACTCGGTGCGTTGATGGATCTCTCATTCTGGGAGTGTCAGGGTTTCAAGGCGTTGGGTGCTATGGGTTCCGACCAATATGCTAACCAGCCAGATAAGGCGTGTCGGCCTTTCGATCAGGGCCACGATGGGTTTATCTATGGTGAAAACTGCGGAGCGCTCGTTATTGAGCGATCTGGCGAAAGAGAAAAAAGCGCCTACGCCATGGTAGAAGGATTCGGCAGCACAATGGATGCGAATAGAAATGCGAACCCTTCCATTGAGGGAGAGGCTGGCGCAATCGCTAAAGCGCTCAATATGGCATCGGTTGGTGCTGGTGATGTGGATTACGTTAACCCCCATGGGACCGGGTCTCCTTTAGGGGATGCTGTCGAACTGTCGGCACTTAGGGCATGTGGACTGGAGCACGTCATGATAAATACGACTAAATCGATTATTGGGCATGGTTTGAGTGCCGCGGGAATCGTTGAGGTCATTGCTACGGTGTTACAAATGGATGGCGGCATTCTGCATCCTAGTCGAAATCTGACCAATCCTATTGAAGAAAATTGGAATTGGGTGAGGCAATCAGGTATTGCGCATAGGATAAATCGAGCTATCACCATGAGTATGGGGTTTGGTGGGATAAATACGGCGCTTTGCATAAGAAATATATATTAGGCAGACTCATCAAGGCATTCTTTTTTATAATAATTGGTTTTATTTTTTAGAGGTAAATATGTCAATGTCGGTTGGAATAGAAGCAATGAACCTGTTTGGAGCAAGTGCCTATCTGGACGTGATGGAGCTTGCCAGGCATCGCGATCTGGACAAAAATCGATTCGAAAACCTGTTAATGAAACAAAAAGCGGTGGCCCTTCCCGATGAAGATCCAATTACATTTGGAGTTAACGCAGCGAAGCCCATTGTGGATGCCCTAACATCTGAAGATAAGGATCGCATCGAGCTACTAATTACCTGTTCTGAGTCTGGGATCGATTTCGGTAAATCCATGAGTACATATATTCACCAGTATCTTGGCTTGAACCGGAATTGTCGAATGTTTGAACTCAAGCAGGCATGTTATTCCGGAACAGCAGGTTTGCAAATGGCCGTTGGTTTTATTTTGTCTCAGGCTTCTCCTGGCGCCAAGGCACTGGTTATTGCATCTGATATTTCCAGGTTTGTGGTAACGGAAGGGGGGGATGCACTGACCGAGGATTGGTCCTATTTTGAACCTAGCGCGGGAGCAGGTGCCATGGCATTGCTGGTTAGCGATACCCCTGCTGTGTTCAGTCTGGATGTTGGTGCAAGCGGTTACTACGGGTATGAAGTAATGGATACATGCAGACCTGTCCCAGATAGTGAGTCCGGGGATGCGGATCTTTCGCTGATGTCCTATCTCGACTGTTGCGAAAATTCGTTTCTCGAATATCAGCGCCGGGTTGATGGAGTGAATTATGCCGATAGTTTTCAGTATCTCTCATTTCACACGCCATTTGGCGGTATGGTAAAAGGTGCGCATCGATTGATGATGCGTAAAATCGTGAAAGCGAAACCATCGGATATCGAACAGGACTTCGAGGCCCGGGTGAAACCCGGACTGGCATATTGCCAGCGCGTGGGAAACATCATGGGTGGTACGATCTTCCTGTCATTGGCGAGTGCCATTGACAATGGCGATTACAGTACGCCGCGACGTATCGGTTGTTTCTCCTATGGTTCGGGATGTTGTTCTGAGTTCTATAGTGGTGTGGTTACCAGGGACAGTCAGAATGCTCAAAGTAGTTTACAAATTGAAAAGGGACTAGATAGACGTTATCAGTTATCAGTCGAGGAATATGAAGAGCTCTTCAAGGGTAATCATGAGGTTCGATTTGGTACTCGAAACGTGGAATTGGATCACGATCTGATTCCAGGTGTTAGTGAAACGTGGAAAGGAACTCCCAGGCTTTTGCTAAATGCAATCAATGAATACCATCGGGAATACAGCTGGGTGTCATGACTTTCCATTGTATTGATGTAAAAAGGGATGGGGCGATTTGTTTTATCCGGTTTAATCGGCCCGAAAAGGAAAACTCGATAAACGATAGACTTATCGACGAAGTGCGGCAGGTATTAGCCATTCACACCGGGCCGGAAGCAACCAATGGGGAACCTGCAACCGTCGTGGTTCTAGAAGGTTCATCCACGGTTTTTTGTTCAGGAGCAGATTTTCATGAAGTGAACGATGGAGATGGCAAGGAAGCCCGAATGCAGATGGACACTTTATATGGAGTCTGGCAGCAGTTATCGGGCGGACCATTTATCTCTGTCGCCCATGTGAAAGGCAAAGCAAATGCAGGAGGGTTGGGTTTTGTTTGTGCCTGTGATCTAGTCCTGGCGGATGAAACCGCTTCTTTTGGGCTGTCGGAATTACTTTTCGGTTTGTTTCCAGCTTGTGTCTTCCCGTTTCTTGTAAAACGAATTGGGTTCCAGCGTGCACATTACCTAACTCTAACGACAAAACCAATCAGTAGCCGGGATGGAGAAAAATGGGGGTTAGTGGATCGCTGCGATGCTAATAGCGACCGTCTATTATTACTACACTTGTCCAGGCTGAGGCTCCTCCCGGTAAATGGGATAAAGCGTTACAAAGCCTATGTCGAGAACTATCAAGGTCGACTTGCGGCACTTAAGCCGGTTGCATTGGAAGCCAATGAGGAAATGTTTGACGATCCATACAATAGACAAAGGATTCGAGCTTATGTGGAGACCGGGCAGCTTCCATGGGAAAGTGTTTAGCCTTATGTTGGGAATAGCCCAACTTGAGAAAAAGAATGGATGTAAGTCCTCATAGAACATGAGGTCTATTTTTTGCATTACAAAGACGACTGAACTATATGTCCATGCAGGATTCTAGAAATTACGAAAAGGACAATCCAGATATTCCCATGGTCTGGATGTTTTCCGGTCAGGGTGCGCAGTATTTCCATATGTGTAAGACGTTCTATTTTGAAAATCCGAATTTTAGATATTGGATGGATCATTTGGATATGATCATTGCTCGAAAAAGAGGATATTCTGTTATCGATGTAGTTTTCGATCCAGGTTCCACTAAGTCGGACATTTTTGACAAGACAATCGATACGCACCCGGCGCTATTCATGTTTCAGTTTGCCTTGGCAAAGACACTTAATGAACTTGGCTTCCCCGATCCAGATTTTCTACTAGGCAGCAGTTTGGGGGAATTCGTCGCGGCAGCTTATGCGGATGCATGCTCGCCGGAGCAGATGATAATTGATTTGATTGATCAGGCCAGTTTGCTCGAGACGCACTGCCCTGCTGGAGGGATGATGGTGATTATTGATGAAATAGCGTCTTTTGATTATCCCTTTATTCAGGAAAACAGTGAACTGGCTGGGCGGAATTTTGATGGCAGTTACGTGATTAGCGGAACAGATGATAATCTGGGCAAGATTTCGAAGAAACTCAAAGAGATGGATATTCTATATCAGCAACTCCCCGTTTCGTTGGGTTTTCATTCTTCGTTGATGGATGACGCCAGGTTACCTTTTTTATCACAATTTGATGATGATAATTATGGTGCACCAGCAATCCCCATTATTTCCTGCTGTCAGGGGATCGAAAAAACGGTTAATCATTACTCCAAAATGCATTTTTGGAACATCATCCGAAAGCCAATCGATTTTCAGGGTTGTTTCGAAAAATTCCACTCAAGTCATCCCAAAGCAATATACATCGATCTTAGTCCTTCTGGCACGATGAGCACATTTGTAAAATACAACCTATCCACTACAGGAAGTGAAGTGATTCCCTTGATGAGTCCGTTTGGAGAGCCGGAAGAGAGGATAAAAGAAGCTATTAGGTGGATGAGCTCAATGTGATTTTTTCAAAGGGTGCAGGATGTTTTCAGAATCCTTTTCAAACGTTCTTATTGGACCATGAAAGACTGGATCACAAAAGACTGGGTCATGACAGCATGACTGTTTTAAGTATTGGCTCCTGGTTTTGGCGACTAATTCGCTACGTCGCTGCCGTTGAGTTTTTCTCCACCTGTAGAATAGGATTCTGACTGAACCCCCAATGCTTCTTCGGCAGAACGGTTGTCTTGAGTAAGCGTAGTCAACTCATCAGCATCAGACTTTGAGCTGGTATAGTCACCGCCAAGGATAATGGGCAGTCCCTCTTCCCCGGAGCCAATGATCACAACTTTAGCGTTATTGGACGTTGCGAGTTCCAGTGTTGCGTTTATCCCTTTCCACTTTAGATATTTATCGGTCATGCCGGTGGCGATGGCTTGTTGGAAATCCCTAATCCCTTCTGCTTCAATCCGTTTCCGTGTTTTCTCCTGTTCAGCGGCCTCGATTTTATGCTCATAGGCCATGGCTTCCTGTTTGGCCCTCTCCTTTGATTCAATCGCCTGGGATACCGCCTCCGGCAGGGCTACATTTTTAATCAGTAGGTCGTCAATATAAATGAATTCCGTGGAATGCTGAAGAGAGCTGGAATGAGAAACAGATGAGACAGATCGGATGCTCTCCAGAATTTCATTTTGAATTTTTGTTCGATCGATGGAATATAAAGACTGTGGTTCATATTGCGCAATTATGGATCGGACGTGTCCCCCAAGATCCGGAATCATGACAATATCTATGTAATCAGGTCCAACGGTCTGGTGCAGTATGGCTAAATGTTCAGAGTAAGGGCTGAAACGGATAGAAATTTCTACTTCAACATTAAGCCCATTCTCGCTTAGAACCTGATAGGTGATGACCTCTTTTTGGAGTCGCATGTTATAGATTGTCATCTTGTCCCATGGAAAGATGATGGCTATCCCCTCTCCGTAAGTTTCATCAAGTTGGGTACCACCGAAAAAACGGCTCCACAATACGCCTTCTTCACCAGAATCGATGCTTATCAGTATATGGGGCAGTGATATAAGGACGAGCGTAAGGCACAATAGAATGACAATGGATAACTCAACCAGTCGATTTGACAACCATCGACTGGTTTTCTGGAATGGGGTCTCTTCCTGATGTTGGGTCGTGTCATTCATTGCTTGATAACCTCCTCAAGCAGTCCGTCGGACATATGAAAATGTTGGTCAGCACAGTCGAAATATTTCTCATCATGGGTGATCGCAATGACCGTTTTGCCTTGGGTTTTTAGCTCGGGGATAATATCATGATAAAAGGTTTTCCTGAAGGTTGGGTCCTGATCCGCTGCCCATTCGTCAAAAATCATAACTGGCCGCTCTTCCAGAATAGAGATCACCAGGGCCAGTCTCTTCATTTGCCCAGTCGAGAGACTGGTTGTACTAAATTGTCCGTCAACCAGGGAGGTTTTCCCTTTCAAGCCCATTTTGTCCAAAAGAACTTTCATCTTATCGTTGTCTATATGGGAGAGCCCGTAGTTATGGGAGAATAGTCTGAAGTCTGAAAATACTCCGGCAAAGATATTTCTATAGGCAATAATATTGTCGGAATCCACTGTATTGCCATTAATGGTTATTTCTCCTTGTGTTGGTTGATAAAGACCTGAGAGCACTTTCATCAGGGTTGATTTTCCAGAACCATTTCCACCGGTGATAAAGATAATCCTGTTGGGTCGAATATCAACGTTGATAGGGCCAATAGAGAACCCGTTCCCATTGCCCCCTGTCCCAGCGGTGTTGGCGGGAGAATTCTTGCGATAGGAATGGCGGATACCGGTGAGAGATAGTCCGTCAAAGGGAATGAACTCTTCGATATCCAGATGCTCGCTTATGTTATCGCTGGCGTGTTCGTCGAGAGATGTTTCTAGTGCTAAAAGATGGTTAATGGAAATCTGTGTGTTACTAAAAGTAGGCATTAACATAATGATACTCGTGACCGGTGGGAAGAGCAGCAAACCCGCGGTGACCACTTTAATAATAGTGTCCTGGTAACCGGTGCCGAGACTGAGTTGGGGTAGAAAAAAAACCAGGATTGCTAGCAGGAGGTAGAGTGCCGTTTGGGAGATAACGGCTAACGTGGTGAGCTCCATGTTTGCCTGAACCCGTAGCTCCCTGGCACCTTTAGCCACGTTGTCTGCCATTCTAAGAAGATCTCCTTGCTTATTGGAGTTAAGCTTGATCTCTTTGAAACCCTCAAGAATATCTTCCAGGGAATGAAAAAATTCCTGCTCCTTTATGATAGCGTTATCTAGTCGTGAGTTTGCGACATCACTACGCAAGAGTGCGAATAAAACAACGAGACCAATGAACACAAGTGTAATGGTGAACGCGAGTACTGACAGGTAAGCCAGATACCCAAGAATGAAAAAAACCAGAATAAACCCCTGAATAGCATGAAAGACTGGGATTGTAGAAACCGTAATCGTGGTCCCATGTTGGGTTAATGTATTGTAAATGTACCCTTTTCCGAGCTGTTCCAGGCTTTCGAAGTCATGTCTGGCGAGTTTGGTAAAAACATTCTTACGAATTTTGTACTGAATATCCTGGGCGAGTTGATTCACGGTGGTCCATAGAAATTGCTGACTTAGAAAGTAGATTAGGACCGTCAGTAGGTACAGAGTTGCAGTTAATAGTTGAAAGTGATTTTGTGATGCGTGTTCAGCAGCATTATTCGCCAGAGACAAAAGAAATACGTTACTTACTCCTGATATAAGAGAAATTAAGACTATCTTGAATTTGGATGAGGGAGCATGTGAGAGATAGAACTGAATTAGATTCATCGATTTTTTACATCCATGGGTCTTAACGTGCGGATCTTAACGTGATTTGGTTAAAGCCAGTTCTTTGATACCGGTCTTAATAAATACAAAGTGAATAAATACAAAGTGACGGCCTAAATCTCTCTGGGGAGGTGAGTTGGCCTGTGATCAGAGTAAGAGTGGTAATTCTACGCTTGTTTATGCTTGTTGAGTGCTTTTTGCCGCGCCTTATTAGCCCTTTTTCTTTTTCGAAAGTAGGCGATAGAGGCGAGTAAGCAGCCAATCACTGGTGTTGCTATAAGAGATATCAAAAACCAGCCGATAAATCCGAATCGGGTATTCTTGCCGACCAAGCCGCATAAAACGCAAAGAATAATGTACGCAACGATAAACAGAAGCCACATGATAGGTCCTACTGTTTGGATAAATTAGAAAAGATAGAGCCTATAGTCCACTCCGTGTGGGCGTTGCCACAAAAGTAGCTGGGCTGGAATAGCAGGAAGCGCCTCCGCTTCCTTTACAAAAGAACCAGGTCGGTTAGGCTGTCGCGGGTTCGGCGGATTCCTGAGCGTTATTGCCTTCCGCGGTTTCAGAGACGTCCTTGGCTTTTCGCTTAAAAACACCTTTGAATTTGGTTACCCCTTCTTTAAAGGAGCTACGGAATCGACTTTTATTTTCCCTGGTCTCAAAGTCAGAGATAGTACCTCCTTCTTCGAGATGCCCAACCATGGTACGTCCAACAGCATAGGTAACTGCTGATGCAAAAATGGGTTGTGCAATAGATCCAGCTAACTGCCCTAATCCAGGAAGAAACTTAATTAGCGTCAGAACTGTAAATCCAGCCAGCATGGGTGGAGAAATACTACCAATTAACACAGTAACAATGGACCGGGCTTTGGTTTCAGAGAACTCTGTTCCGTAAAGTTCCATCAAATCCCGGATTAGCTTGATCTGTACACCGGCGATGGTGGCAACATCCAGTACTGGAATTGGTACAGCACCTGATCCTGCTCCCCATCCGGTATATTTGCTAACGATTCGGTCAGCCTCTTCCCGGCGGCTATGTGTTACATCTGTACCAGATTCCGTTGATTCTGCAGTACTTGAGGCATTTGTTTTCGCTTCTTGAGCTTCAGTGTTTTCGCTTTCAGGTTGGTTCATAATTATCTCCGTGGAGGGAGTGGCTGCATTCTCTGCTGCCACTCGGGTTGAATTAGAATCTGGTTGGGCAGATTTGGTTTTCTGATTGCCCACTTTCTTTTTTTTGGGAGCGGATCCTGCTTTGCGGCTCACCCTTTCGGTCTTGGCTGAAGTGGCCTTTGAAGCTGTTTTTTTCCTCGCCCGAGTCGCTTTTGTTTTATGCTGAACAGTATCTTCAGCAACGTTTTCAGCATTTTCTATGGACATGATTGTTGACCGTTTGATTTGACACCCCGGAATCCACGGATGTCAGATAATAATCTAAATAACACTATGCATGATTAGCTGCAAATTTTCAAGCATCTGAACTTTGTTCTCTTTGTACTTTTGTTCGATCAATTAGAAAAAAAGATCTCTTATTGGTGTATGATGGACATTAAGCGCAATGTGTTGATATCCGCTTTTGGGGGGTTCGTCTTTGGGGTCTTGTCTTTGGAACTTAAGTGAGCGATAGGTTTAGACAGGACAACACTGTTACCATCAATACCACCAGGTAGCGTATTTAAAGCAGTGGAATGATAATTGACCATTTTATCGTTACCATTTCATTGATCTTCATTGATCCCGTTTCACTGGGCTTACGTCTGATAGCGCAAAGTAGCCATTAAAGCCCTCAAGATAAATCGCTACTCTATGACCAAAAAGAACCATGGCTTCTGTTCGGGTTTTGAACGTTTTATCGTAGTCTACCACAGAAACTGTGGTTCCCTTGGGGTATGTATGATTCCATGAATCAACGATCTCGCCGGGTGTGCGATTTTCGACAGAATTTATCTGAACTTTCTCTTCGATAGTCTTAGATGTATCGTCTGTAGTCCTGGATGTATCCAATGTTGAAGAAACGTGTTTACGAATATCTTTTAGCATTCCAGTGAGTACGGTGCCGCTGCCAAGTTCTTCAAATTCTACTTCGCCTTTTGAAAGCAAATAAGAAATGGATTTTGACCATAGTACTGAGCCGGTTAACTGTTCTGAAAGAGTCTCTGGGATCTTGTCCTGTTCGTAAGGTAGGGCGTGGACATTGGAAATTACGGGGAATTGAAGAGCAGAAAATTCGAACTCTTTTAAATATTCCGTGAACATGCGCCTGGAAGGAGCCATATATCGTGAATGGAAAGCACCGCCGGTTTTAAGTCGAATAATCATGACGTTGGCTTCACCAAAGATTTCTATTGCTCTGAGAATGTCAGGCTCCAGACCGGACAAGACTGTCTGTGACGGAGTATTGTAGTTCGCGATATCAATTGCCCCGAGGTCATTTTCTCCTAGAATATCCTGGATTTGGTTTTCAGATGATCGGAGAACTGCTGCCATTGCGCCCTTAGGCGCAGTACTCATAAGTTCCCCTCTCCGTTTTACAATTTTGAGGCCGTTTTCAAAGCTCATCGCTCCCGCGCTATAAAGTGCATTATATTCCCCAAGACTATGTCCCGCGGCAAAGTCGGGCGCTGGTTCCTGATCACGTTGCTTTTTGAGGAAGTGAAGCGCCCCAACGACGTAAAGAGCGGGTTGTGTGAATTGTGTTTGTCCCAGTTGATCTTCTGGGTCCTCAAGGCAAAGATTCGTGATGGAATATCCCAGAACCTCATCTGCCATAGAAACGACATCTGGGAATTCATCAAAAAGGTTTCCTCCCATTCCTTTGGATTGTGAGCCCTGGCCGGGAAATAGATACGATTTCATAGTCTTTGGATGCTAAATATGATTGGCGTTGTGAATTAATTCAGTTCTCGCTGTGCATTCATTTTTGATCCGGGATGGAAGTGAGTCCCCTCTGGGTTGAGATGGGTGATCCAAAAGTAGTTATGCCGGTTGTTTTTAGTGTCAGCTTTGCTGGAGTCTCGAAATATGGGTATCCTACTATCATAGTGTCTTTCCCAGGGATTCTGTACGGGGCCTCAATACGGATTAATGAACGGATTACTGCCCGAATTAATACTGGGCTTGTAGATTATCGGATGGCTTTATCTTTATAAGGATTCTGCTGTGGATGATCTATTCAATAAGCTTAGCAATAACTAATTGGGTTTGGTAGATGCAATCGGAGCTTTCACCTCCTTGTTTCAGTTTCTACCCGTTTAGTGATTTCTTTACTTATAATGATATCTATCTGGTGATAGAGGCCATGCCGGTCGTGTCCAATAACAATCGATTAGTCGTATAGAAAAAAAGTGAAAATTAGTGCAGAAAGCCTTGGTTCGTCTCTTTTTAGGCAGGATTACCAACTGCGATATGCCTATGTCAGTGGCGCCATGGTTAAGGGTATAGCGTCTTGTGAACTGGTTATTGCGATGAGCAAGGCGGGTTTTTTAGCTTTTTATGGTACCGGAGGTCAAAAGCACGATGTGATAGAGCAATCTATTATAAATATCCAAAACTCGTTGGGTAGAAATCAGACATTTGGCATGAATTTATTGTGTGATCTGGCTCAACCTGAGATGGAGATGAAAAATATTGATTTGTTTTTGGAATACGGAGTTAGAAATATAGAGGCGTCAGCCTATATGCAAATTACTCCTGCGTTAGTGAAATTTCGACTATCGGGTTTAGTCTCGGATAACTCTCCAACAGTCGTGGCTAAGAATCGGATTCTGGCGAAAGTGTCGCGACCGGAGGTCGCGCGTCAGTTTTTAAACCCGGCGCCAGAGGAGATAGTGCAGGCCTTGCTTGATGGAAATCATATCAGTGAAGAAGAGGCTGCCCAGTCCAGGTATATCCCGATAGCTTCGGATATTTGTGTGGAATCGGATTCAGCCGGGCATACCGACATGGGAGTGTCTTCGATCCTATTGCCATCTATAATTAGCTTGCGTGACCAGTTACAAACAGATCTTTCACCTCGACTTAAAACCAGAGTTGGAGCGGGTGGTGGGATTGGTACACCGGAGTCAGCGGCGAGTACTTTCATGTTGGGTGCCGACTTCATAACGACGGGTTCCATCAATCAATGCAGCGTGGAAGCTGGAACAAGCGATGTTGTGAAGGAGATGCTGAGCGAAATCGATGTCCAGGATACGGAGTATGCCCCGGCGGGGGACATGTTCGAGCTCGGTGCGAAAATTCAGGTGATGAAGAAAAAGGTGTTTTTCCCAGCCAGGGCGAACCGGCTTTATGATTTATGGAAACATCATGAAGGACTACATTCCCTTGATTTGAAAACACAACGTCAGATTCAGGATAAATTCTTCGGCCGTAGTTTCAATGAAGTATATGATGAAACCAGAAAATATTATCTTCAGTCATTTCCTGACGAAATAGAAAAGGCCGAAAAAAACCCAAGGGCAAAAATGGCGTTGGTATTTCGCTGGTATTTTATACATACCATGCGTTTGGCTCTAAAAGGTGATGAAACTCGAAAGGTAAGTTTTCAGGTGCATTCAGGTCCCGCGATGGGAGCTTTTAACCAATGGGTCGCAGGCACAGAGTTGGGGAACTGGGAAAATAGACATGTCGACCAGATTGCCGAAAAGATAATGTATGATACCGCTTCTCTTTTGCAAAAGCGCTTCCAGCTATTCACCTCCGAATAGTTCCTGCTTGTACTTCTTGTATTCCTACTCGTTATCAGCCATTTTTTAGATGAAATACGTTTTTGAACACTTTGGACTTATCGATGATACAAATAAGGACCCTCTGTCTACGCACGCAGATAACAGCCCATTAGTTGGGCTTTTTGGGGTTTTCGACAAGCCCATTCTGACAGCCCAACCGAAGAATCTGATACTGATTTCAGGTTTATCGGAAGCAAAAAATATTGACCTGGTTAAGTGGATATCAAAAGCTATTAGGAGTGAGACCCATAGAGGACAGCATTTAGCGGAATTTCCGCTCACCCTCTGGTTAGGGCGAGACACGACATCAATCGAATACGATCTATCAGAAATAAGCGGATCTGGGTTTGATGTCTCCTGTTTTTCGTTGACCGGAAATTCCTGGTTAGAGGGAATATCAATTCAGGAAAGTGGACAGATTGGCGCTAATAATCTGGTTATTAATATTGTGACAGATGAGCAATGGCTGGCCGCGGCGGATAACAATAATATGGAATCTGTCGTGAAGAAGTTTTTCGCGCAATTCTGTCTCAATTTTCCTGATCATGGAGTCATTCTATTAACCGGGCATGATGGGAAGGTAGGAGAGGATGATGGGCCTGTCGGAAAATCGAAGATCGATTCAGGTCGCGTTGGAAAACAGCATCGTACCCGGTTACTTAGTGGCGACGTTATGCTGGAACTTGCTGGGAACAATGGATTGTTTTGTCAGCAACAAAGCTCACGCTATCCGAAAACAGGGTTGGTCTGTCTTGAGAGTGTCAGTCATTTCTTTCTTAGAGATTATCAGATTAGAAAAGGACGAATGTCGGATCTTACAGCGCTTATGGATTTGGAAAAGCAGTGCTGGCCAGAGTCGTTGCAAAGTAATGAATCTGAATTGACAGCCAGAATTCGTGATTATCCGAATGGGCAATATGTCCTGCAAATGAATGATCAGGTTGTCGGTGTCATTTATTCCCAAAGAATAGATCGAGCTGATTTGGTGTATGGTCGAAATTTTCGAAATATTGGGTTGTGCCATAGCCCTGAAGGTAAAACGGTACAGCTATTAGCCGTCAACGTTTTGCCTTCCTTGCAGTATCGAAATCTCGGAGACGAGTTGCTTGAGTTTATGCTGCAGCGCTGTAGCATGATGAACGGTGTTGATTCTGTGGCTGCTGTGACCCTTTGCAGGGACTACCACAAAAATACACATCTTCCCATCGCCGAGTATATTAGGGCTTCCAACGAAGACGGTAGACTGGTCGATCCCATATTGCGTTTCCATCAAACCCATGGCGCAGAAATTAAGGGATTGGTAGAAAACTATCGCCCTGAAGACAAAAAGAATGAAGGCAACGGGGTATTGGTTCACTACGATATACACTATCGAGTGAGACATACCACTAGCGGCACTTCAGGTAAGAACGAGGTGGCGGTTGCCAAAGAGAATGCTCCGGTCAGTCAACTCCGTTCCAGAAAGGAAATAGATTCATTCATCCAGTCGAGCATAAAACAATGTTTGGGTGACGAACGCCTCGCTGCATTCTCTCGCCAAAGGCCCTTAATGGAAATGGGGCTGGATTCCGCAGATATTGTCCAGTTCACCGAGGCTGTTGAGTCAGAATTCAAAGTGGAACTCGATGCCACATTCTTCTTCCAGTACAACACAGCTGACAGAATAGTTGACCATTTCAATGAAAAATATGGCGATAGATCCAGTGAAAAAGCAGAGCGAGCAGATACTCGTCTGAAACAGGACGGTGCTACTGATAAAACAGCCAGCGAGAAGGGTAGGGGTTCCACGAGCGAAGCTGGAGTGTCCAGGGAAGAGGATATCGCCATTGTGGGTCTTTCTTTTAGATTGCCAGGGGGCATCCATTCCCGGGAATCTCTTTGGAGAATCTTGAGCCAAGGTGAATCGGTGATCACTCAAATGCCAGATGATCGTTGGTCCTGGCCCGAGGACATTGATCCAGATACAAAGCATCCCGGCATAGATCGGGGTGGGTTTCTGGAGGATGTCAGCGTATTCGATGCACCCTTTTTCCATATTTCTCCATTAGAAGCGGAAGGAATGGATCCTCAGCAAAGAATCCTGCTGGAAACCTGTTGGCATACTCTGGAAGACGCAGGTTATCCAGCATCTTTGCTGGCTGGTTCAAATACTGGCGTGTTTATTGGGGCAAGTGGTTCAGACTACAGCCGTCTCCAGGAGCAGCATCAAACTTCCGTTGAAGCCCATCATGGTACGGGGAGTGCAATGTCGGTTTTGGCGAATCGACTTTCCTATTTTTTCGATTTTCATGGCCCCAGTCTGCTAATTGACACAGCATGTTCGAGCTCATTGGTCGCAGTTCATGAGGCCCGTAAGGCGATAAATAGTGGAGATTGTGAACAGGCTCTGGTTGGTGGAATAAACATTATGTGCCACCCTGCAACCAGCATGTCCTACTTTAAGGCCGGCATGCTTGCTCCAGATGGGCATTGTAAAACCTTTGATGAGAGTGCAAACGGCTACGTTCGAAGTGAAGGGGTAGCTATGTTTATGTTGAAACGTTTGCCCAGGGCTCAAATAGATGGAGATCGAATATATGGAGTTATAAAAGGCTCTTCCACCAATCACGGTGGACAGGCTAGTGGACTAACTGTTCCCAACCAGGAGCAACAGTCGGCATTGTTGGAAGCGGCGTGGAAATCGGCTGGTGTGTCACCGGACACGCTAGATTATATTGAGGCCCATGGGACCGGTACGGCATTGGGAGACCCCATAGAGGTTAAGGGTATCCAACAGGCTTTTTCTCATTATTATAATCAATCCGGGAAAAAGCCATGGAAAAAGTCATGGAAAAAGCAGGAGAAGCCCTGTGGTTTGAGTTCAGTAAAAACCAATATTGGCCATCTGGAAGCTGCGGCCGGTGTTGCGGGAATGCTGAAAGTTCTGCTTTGCATGCAACATCAAACCCTCATTCCTTGTGCGGGTTATAAAAAATTAAATCCGCGTATCGATCTGGATGATTCGCCTTTATTTATTATCGATAGTTGTCAACCCTGGAAGGAGTCCAATCGAGGAGGATTACGCACCGCTGGAGTAAGTAGTTTTGGTTCTGGAGGGGCGAACGCCCATGTGGTAATAGAGGAATACCCACTGGACGAAGAACGCGAATTGGAAATCACGCCTGGTAATGGCTGCCTATTCGTACTGTCTGCGCAAAACAAGACGCAGTTAGATGAATATGCCAGACGGTATCTTGGTTGGTTGCAATCGCCCGAAGGGAAATCCTGCTCATTGCCAGATCTGGTTTATACCTTACAAACCGCAAGGGAGGAGATGGCATATCGACTCGCAACAATCGTTGGGAACCATTCCGAACTGATCGAGCGGTTGTCTCGATATTGTCACGAAGGGGGCAGCCCTGAGGACACTGGGATGGATATTTACGTGGGCGAGGTTTCTCCACTAGCTGCCTCAGCCAATACCAGAAATGACATTATCTCAACATTTTCAACTCAAGCTGATTTTTGGGTGAAAGTTGGCAGGGACTGGGTTCAGGGAGCCCCTATAGACTGGCGTAAGATACAAAGTGATATAACCTCTTTAGTTTCTGGTCCATCTGGTTACAACGGAGCCAGGCGAATCCCCATCCCTGATTATCCCTTCGCAAGAAATCGATATTGGCTCCAGAAAATAATAGCTGAGCCCACAGCAATTAGTTCGCTGGCCAACGATACCAATACCAATACCGAAAAGGACACAAGGAAGAAAAAGGAGACCTCGAAAGTTCCAGTTATGCCGCTTTGCGCTGTTTGGAATCGGGTCACTTTGGATTGTCAGGATCTGGGGTTTGAAAGCCAGAATGTGTTGATAATGGGTGGATCTGAAGAAGAATTGGAGCCAATCAGACAACGCCATCCCCTTATAAAAACCATGGATTTGTTTCATGCCTCGGATGACATGGATGCCATGGAGAAACAGTTCGCACAATTCGGTGACCTGGAACACATTGTCTGGATTGCATCAGAACCTGCATCAGGTGAAGTGGGTCAGCAAATTATTGAAAATCAGTATCAAGGGGTGATCCAGGTTTTCCGATTGGTAAAAGCGTTAGCGAGATTGGGTTATGGCGATAGAGCGCTGAAACTCACGTTCGTCACTCGAGGGAGTTGCCAGGTTAACTATCAGGAGTATAGCTATGTAGATCATGCGAGTTTGCATGGGTTTGTTGGAGTGTTAGCCAAGGAGTATGGAAATTGGAAAATCAGATTGTTGGATCTGGACGCCTCAAAGAACACGCCTGATCCCGTAATGAATTCTCATCCAGGATATCGGGGAAATGGGAAGGAAAACTCTTTAAGTCAATGGCCGATTGACCAAATATTTGAGTTGCCATTCGATCGACAGGGAGAGGCGTTGGCCTACCGCGATGGTCAGTGGTTCAAACAGTCGTTGATAAAAAATATGGAGTACCAGCAGACCAGGAACGTTTTTGGTTATGAATCGACCTACGAATCGGCCTATGAATCTCCCTATCGGCATCAGGGGGTCTACGTGGTGATTGGTGGCGCAGGTGGGTTGGGAGAACTCTGGAGCCGATATGTATGTACCCAATTCAATGCCCGGGTAGTATGGGTTGGGCGTCGCCCACTGGACGAGGAAATTTCGAAAAAACTTGATCTGTTCACCCGCATTGGAGCAATCCGACCGATTTATCTCCAGGCAGATGCAACGGACCCAGAGTCGTTATCAGACGCACATACTGCCATTAAAGAACACTATAAAACCATCGACGGTATGGTGCACTCGGCAGTAGGAGAGTTCGATCACAGCATCGAGGAAATGGATGAGAGTCGTTTTCGACGGATTCTGTCTGTCAAGCTCGACGCTAGTATTAACCTGTGGCAGACCTTTGGTGCTGACGACCTGGACTTTATGTTGTTTTTTTCATCGATAACAGCATTCGAGAAAAACGGTGGTATGAGTGGATATGTTGCTGGCTGTAACATCCAGGATGCAATGGTGAATCAGTTAGTTCGAAGAACTGGAAAAGTGCTTAAAACCATTAACTGGGGACACTGGGGTGTGGGAACGGGTAATTCAATTTCCCAGGCATCGAAAATCAGGGTCGAGCAAAGCGGCACGGTGCTCATTGAAGAGCTGGAGGGAATGAGAGCCCTTGAGCAGCAGCTAAGTGGGTCTAATTCACAGGTAGCCCTGATCAAAACCCGACGTCCTGAGTCACTATCCCTGTTTTCTTCAGCTGAAAAAATGCTTCAGTATGACCACCATCATCCAGGCCTCTTGCCTTCCATTAGCGAAGCTATTGATAAGAATTCCATGGGCGAAGAAACCATTCGCAATCTGCATCGGTCAGCGGTTTTTCAGTTTGACGACCTTGCAAAATTGCTGCTTTCAATGCTCTATCGAAACCTCCTTTCAATGGGGGTAATCAGGCTAACCGATGGGAAAGTCATCGCTAAGGATGGGCATCATAAGGAGTGTTCAGGGTTCTATGAGCGGTGGTTGACTTCGAGTGTGGATTTGTTGAATGCACACCAGGAGGATATACAAAAAGATTGCTCATTGGCTGAATTGTGGAAGCAATGGGAAGATCAAAGAGCGGACTGGCTTTCAGGTGGGGATATCCTTTCGGGAATCAGACTGGTTGAGGCCTGTCTGCGCCAACTTCCTGAGATTCTTACAGGGGAAGTTCGAGCTACCGACATCATGTTTCCAGATTCATCCATGGCCATGGTTGAAGGGGTCTACAGTGGCAATCGGGTTTCTGATCTGTTTAATGAAGGGTTGGGAAATACGCTGGTTCAGGGAATCTCAGCGCAGCTATTGAACCAGCCGAAGACTCGCATTCGAATTTTGGAAATCGGGGCCGGTACGGGTGGAACAACAAAAAGCATTCTACCTATGCTTCATGCCCATCAAGGTGTGATCGAAGAATACTGTTACACCGATATCTCCAAGGCGTTTTTGTTTCATGGAGAAGAGTTGTTCTCGAAATATCCCTATTTCACAACCCATCTGCTGGATATTGAGAAGCCGCTTGACGGTCAGGGAATTGATCCCGGTGGATATGATTTTGTGATCGCGACCAATGTGTTACATGCAACACAGGATATTAAACGAACGCTCCGCCATGTAAAAGCAATACTCAGAAAAAACGGTTTACTACTTATAAATGAGCTCTGTGATGTATCCGTATTCGCCCATCTTACTTTTGGTTTATTGGAGGGGTGGTGGCTAAGTAAGGATTCTGCTTTGAGGATTCCTAACTCTCCGATGTTGTACCCGAATATTTGGGAAACAGTGCTTCACTCGGAAGGTTTTCCTGATGTTCTTTTTACCATGCCTGCTGCACGTTCCCTTGGGCAGCAGATCATTCTTGCTGAAAGTGATGGCATTGTCAGATATCCCCACTCGACTACCAGCAGCATCAATGCACCATTGGAGAAGTTGGATACGGGACATGACCCGGAGACCAGGAAAAGCCAAAGTGTTGCCAATGGGGATGGCGACGTGGAAAGGAAAACCACTGAATATCTCAAAACACTGATGGCCGAGACACTGAAAATGGAAGTGGATGACATTAATGACACCACGCCATTAGAGCACTATGGTATTGATTCCATATTAATCGTGCAAATGACGAATCGTCTTAAAGAAGATTTTTCTGAGATCAGCAGCACACTCTTTTTCGAGGTCCAGTCAATTCGTGAATTGGTGAGGTATTTCATCAACACCGATAGGGAAGCATTGGTTTCATTTTTCGATTTGGCCGCGCAGCCCCAAACAGAACTGAAAACGGAGGGCACTGGAAGTGCTGCAGAGGTTGGCGTTGAGGTTTCCGGTTCGACAAATGTTGGCAATGGGCAGGATGATCGCATTGCCATTATTGGCATGAGCGGCAGATACCCCATGGCCGAGAATTTGGATGAGTATTGGGAAATACTAAGCCAGGGAAAGGATTGTGTCACTGAGATTCCTGAAGAACGATGGTCGTTGGAAGGGTTTTATGAACCGGATCCAGTAAAAGCGATTAGCGAAGGAAAGAGTTACAGTAAGTGGATGGCGAGCCTTGAGGGGGAAAAGGAATTCGACTCGATGTTTTTTAATATATCGCCAAGGGAAGCGCTGACCATGGATCCTCAGGAACGACTGTTTTTACAGAGTGCCTGGCATGCATTGGAAGATGCCGGGATCACGAGATTACAGCTTAAAGAACATTATGCAAGAAATGTTGGAGTGTTCGCTGGCATTACCCGCACTGGTTTTGATCTGTTCGGCCCCGAGCTATGGAAGCAGGGAAAAACTGACTATCCGCATACTTATTTCGCGTCCGTTGCCAATCGCCTTTCATATTTTCTCGATATCTGCGGACCCAGTATGCCCATTGATACGATGTGTTCTTCATCACTAACTGCGGTACATGAGGCGTGTGAAAAACTAAATGGTAATGCCTGCGAGCTGGCCATTGTTGGAGGGGTGAATGTCTATTTGCATTCATCAAGCTATGTCGGTTTGAGCGCCATGAGCATGTTGTCGAAGGATGGGAAGTGCAAAAGCTTTGGTGCTGATGCTAATGGATTCGTACCTGGAGAGGGAGTAGGTACCCTGATTCTGAAACCTCTATCCAGGGCTGAAAGAGACGGCGATAATATTCACGGTATCATTCGGGCAAGTCATGTTAACCATGGTGGCAAAACCAATGGTTATACCGTGCCAAATCCCCATGCCCAACAGGCTCTGGTCGAGAAAACCCTGGAGAAGGCTAATCTGGACCCTCGGGCAATATCCTATATAGAAGCCCATGGAACCGGCACGGAACTGGGTGACCCTATCGAAATTACCGCTTTGAGTCGTGCGTTTTCTTCTGCTGAGGCGAATCGTGCCAACCCCAATAATCCGACGACGGGTTATTGCGCCATTGGTTCCGTTAAGTCAAATCTTGGCCACCTGGAAGCCGCCGCAGGCATTGTTGGACTCTCCAAAGTTGTGCTGCAAATGAAACATCGGCAGCTGGTTCCGGGACTGCATGCAGATGTTCTGAACGAAAATATCAAATTTGAACAAACACCGTTTAAAGTGCAGACCCGTTCTTCGGTCTGGCATAAACCCGAACTTCATATCAACGGTGAGTTAGAAACATTTCCCCGAATGGCGGGGATTTCATCGTTCGGTGCAGGAGGGGCAAATGCCCATGTGATTTTGGAAGAATATGAAAATCAGGAAGAATTTGGTCTACCGAAGGAGTCAAAAAATTCAGGAGAGATCCGGGATTCGTCGCCAACCATCATCGTGTTATCCGCTAGGGATAGTGAACGACTTTCTGAATGTCGGGGTCGATTAAAGGCCTTCCTGATAAAACAAATTGCTGCAAATAGCGCTCCGGATATTCGAAATATTGGGTATACGTTACAGGTTGGTCGTGAGCTGATGAATAGTCGGTGGGCAACCACCGCAAATTCACTCGATGAATTGGTACAGAAGCTGGATGTATCGGGTAAGGAAGAACAGGTTGAAGGTATACATTGGGGTAATGTGAACCGTAAGGAAATTGAAAAGCTGGGCCAGGATGAAAATCTATCTGATCAGATCAATGATTGGATTCGACAAGGAGACTACGAAGAACTGTTGACTTTCTGGGTGAGGGGAGGGGACGTAGATTGGTTGAAGATGCACGACGCCTCGACGCTCCGTCGAATCAGTTTGCCGGGCTATCCCTTCTTGCGGCAGAGAATATGGTGGGACATGTTTGCAGCTTGCTCTGAGCAGCGGGATGTCAGTTCCTTAACCGCCATGCCCCGGGTTGATTCAGATAGCGTTCCGGTTGATAGGAATAACTTAAATTCCGTTTCTGATACTCCTGCTTCAGAGGGTGGAGCCATGAAATCGGGGAAAATCCAATTGAAAGCACTGTCGGTGCAACGATGGACGCAATCTCCCTCTGATAATGCGGAAGTACCTGAAGTTGAGCAGAAGCGGGGAGTGGTTAACGGCGTTAAGTTAAAACCGATTGGTATCTTTAAGCCCTCACTTTTACCAACAAAACCCGACGTGACCATGTCCGTTCCGCCTCGCCGGGTAGGGGGTGTTGCTCCTGGTGTGGTGAATAGATTTGCTGATGGTGCGTTATCGATTTTGATAAATGCAGAAGACTTCCCAAACACGGCAACTATGTGTCATCAGGTGATTAAAGAAATAGGCGCAGCCGTCTCACAAGATGAAATCAAAGCCATTATTTTGGAGAGCGGGGAGAACGCTTTGGGATTTTCCCGGGAAAGTTTGTCTGATCCGGATCTGGAGCGGCAATTAGTGCACAGTGTTGGGAATTGCCCCATTCCGGTGATTTCTGTGTTTAGGGGAAGAGTCGGTGTACCAGGGTGGCTTTTGGCCGTTGCCAGTGATTTCTTTTTTCACACAGTCGCTGACAGTTGGCCTGATTCCGCATCCGCTGAATCGATAACAACATCGGATTTTGTGCTCTCCGCTGAAGAAAAAAATCTGTTTAGGCTACGTTTCGAAAATCTTCCAAATCAACTGTTCCACAGTAGTCAACAGAAGGTGGGTTTTGAAAAGGTGGATCTTGGTTTCGGTTCAAATGAAATTGAAATGCTGACTTGTAGCGAAGATGAGGCGCTTGAACAGTCAGAGGCCCTGATCAGGGAACTCGTTAGGCATTCAAAAGGAACACTGGTTGAACTAAAAAGGCAGCTCTCCCAACACATGCGAGCTGGTATTTTTGCATTATATGGAACCCGGAAAGAGTCTTCGGTGGATGATGTGATAAAAATGATGTTGTCTTCTTTGGATGCCGGTGCAAGGCAATCACCATCTGTTGTTTTGAAGGATAGCGAACAGCAGGGCCTGAGTGTAGAAGACGGTCATTTACTTTCCGTGGGATCTCAGTCAGTGGAGGCCACGGAGTTTGATAACGGAGTGGTATTGATCAAACTACAGGAACGTGTGCAAAAGAACATGTTCTCTGACTCCTTAAGTGAAGGGCTCAAGAGTGTATTTGGTTATATCAATCAACAGGCTAGCCATAAGGTGGTTGTCTTGACCGGGTACGATCAATACTTCGCATGCGGCGGAACTTTGGATGGATTGCTGGATATTCAGTCAGGAAAAATGCGCTTTACTGACAACAAAATCCATTGTCTACCCCTTGAATGTGACATTCCCGTAATCGCCGCCATGCAAGGGCATGGCATTGGCGGTGGGTGGTCGATGGGAATGTTTTGTGATTATGTGATTTTTAGCGAAGAAAGTGTCTACCAGAGTCCCTATATGAACTACGGATTTACCCCCGGAGCTGGTTCGACAATGATTTTCCCTTTTCGCTTTGGGTTTGAGTTGGCAAGGGAAATTCTGATGAGTGCCCGGGAATATAAGGGCATTGAGTTTAGAGGTCGAGACAATGGCATTGTGGTGTTACCTCGATCTGATGTGTTATCCCATGCTCTTAAAACTGCATCACAAATGGCAAAACTGGATCGGAAGAGACTGATTGAAGAAAAGTCAGTACGGTCTGCTTTTTTGCGTAGTTACCTGGATCAGACCCATGATCAGGAATTAGCAATGCACGACAAAACATTTGTTGGTAATAAGGAGGTTATTGATCGAATTGCCGCTAATTTCAATCAGGTCGGAAATTCTCCTGTTGAAGTTTCCCAGGAGGTTGACGCCCCGTCTTCCGTACCATTGGAACACCAGGTCCTGTTGACTCTCAGGGAGACCATTGCGGAAGAGCTGTACATCCCATTCGAAAGTGTGCACGAGGATGCGGGTTTTGTTGATATGGGGATGGATTCCATCATTGCAGTCACCTGGATCAGGAAGGTAAACGAGAGACTGGGGTTATCCCTTGAAGCGACAAAAGTCTATGCTTACCCTTCGATTAGTCAGTTTGCACAATTTATTATTGATGAGAGCCCTCAGAAAGAGCAGCGGAGGACAGGGCTTAAGATAGCTGACGTGGGACAGGCAGGGCTGGATGAAAGCGGTGTGATGGAGTCAGGCGTGAGCACGCTAAAGCAAAAACCAAATGTGACTCTGTCTTCTTTGGAAGCAGCAGGCTCTCGTGTGGTTAATACCGCCAAACAGGAACCTGATAGGCAAAGTTCTTTTGATGATGTCTTGTCAATTCTTGCACATACCATTGCCGAGGAATTATTTTTGCCTGTGGAAAGTATCCACGAAGACGTGAACTTTACGGATCTGGGCATGGATTCCATCATTGCAGTGACCTGGATGAAAACCATCAATCAGCGGTTTGGTTTATCCATGGAAGCAACCCGAATATATGCTTATCCGACTTTGTTAGCGCTGTCGGAATACATTCAGCAAGCTATTCCCCGGAAGCCTTTGGTACCACAAAAGCGAACAGTTGGGAGAGAAGAATCGAGCCGGCAGGCAGCTTCAAAACTTGTTTTAAAAAGTATCCATCAACCGACCCATCCCATCGAGAAGACCGTGCCGGAATTGCCTGGCTCTCAGAGTTCCATGCCACCCACCGTGCCGATGGACAAAGATTCTGGTGAACCTGGTGCAGAGTTAACGGACCTTGTAGAAGTGCTGGACGTGTTGAAGCAGACCATTGCCGCGGAGTTATTTCTTTCCCCGGAACAGGTAGACGAAGGGGAGAATTTTATCGATATGGGCATGGATTCCATTATCGCAGTTACATGGATGAAAGTAGTTAATCAGCGATTTTCACTGTCTATTGAAGCAACTCAAATATACGCTTATCCCACACTGCAAGAATTCGCTAGCTATATTCAGCAACACTTCTCTGCAGGAATTCAGCATGATAATTCTTATGGGAACGCATCAGGATACGAGGGCACATCACGTAAGGATGCCGATATCCCAGAGGATGATGTCGAGGATGTCCGTGTTTCACTTTCCAGTTCAAATATGAAGAGCCGGAGTTATTCATCGAATCGTAATTCTGCTAATGGAGGGTGGGAGCTACATCATGGAGAGTCCCGTGATGAGAATGCCATTGCGATTGTTGGCATGGCCGGAAAATTTCCAAAAGCACGGAATCTGGAGCAGTTTTGGGAGAACATTGCTGCTGGAAAAGACTGCGTGTCAGAAATCCCTTCTGATCGCTGGGAGTTGTCAAAATACTATGATGAAGATGGGAAGCAGCCGGGGAAAACAAATAACAAGTGGATGGGTGTATTGGAAAATATCGACCACTTTGATCCTTTGTTTTTCAGTATTTCTCCTCGGGATGCGGAGTTGATGGACCCTCAGCAGCGGTTGTTTTTGCAAACCGCCTGGGCATGCATCGAGGACGGGGGATACAGTCCCAAAACCATGTCCGGGGTTCGATGCGGTGTTTTTGTTGGCTGCGATAGGGGAGACTACAGCAACGCGGTGCAGAACCTGGAATTGAGTGCTGAGGGCCTAATGGGCAACGTGGTTTCCATGCTGCCTGCAAGAATTGCCTACTTTCTCAATCTGCAAGGGCCCTGCATGGTGGTCGATACTGCCTGTTCGTCTTCCCTGGTCGCGATTTCCAATGCATGTGATAGTTTACTACTGGGGCAAAGCGATGTGGCATTGGCTGGAGGTGTTTGTATTATGACTGGGCCTGAAATCCACATTATGATGAGCAAGGCGGGAATGCTATCGCCAACGGGCCACTGTTATACCTTCGATCAGCGTGCGGACGGATTTGTCCCGGGTGAAGGGGTGGGGGCGATCATGCTCAAACGATTGGTGGATGCCGTCGATGATCGGGATCAGATTTATGGCGTGATTCGTGGCTGGGGAATTAATCAGGATGGCAAGACCAATGGCATTACTGCGCCAAATCCGATTTCCCAGGCTAAACTGGAAAAAGAGGTTTATGAGAAATCGGGTATTAATCCGGAGAATATTCAGTTAATAGAAGCCCATGGTACAGGAACTAAACTGGGTGATCCTATCGAGGTAGAGGGCCTGTGTAATGCGTTCAGCCACTTTACGCAAAAAGAAGGTTTCTGTGCCCTGGGTTCAATAAAAACAAATATTGGGCATCTGGCCACGGCGGCGGGTATCTCTGGGGTTATCAAACTAGGGTTGTCGTTGAAACATAAACAACTGCCACCCAGCATCCATCACGAATCCCTCAACGAGCATATTCATCTTGGGAATACACCATTTTATGTAAATACCCAACTCTCGGATTGGACAGTGAAGGAAGGACAAACCCGCACTGCGGGAATTAGTTCTTTTGGTTTTAGTGGTACCAATGCGCACATGGTTATTGAAGAGTATGATGAAAACTATCGTAAGCCAACTGCCCATGAATTTTCTGAGGGAGGGAACCCCTCGTATTTGATTGTTGTGTCCGCTCGAAATCGCCCAGGGATGGAGAGGCAGGTTCGTGAGTTGCTTGATTATGTGGACCGGGAAATTCACGGTAAGGGTATTTTGGATGGCGCTGTAAGGAATCAACACCTTGCTAATCTTGCTTATACCTTACAGATGGGACGTGATGCCATGACGGAGCGAATGGCCTTTGTCACCGAAAATGCCGCTGGGTTGTCTGCTGGGCTCAGGAAGTTTCTGGCCGATAATTCGATAAGTGACGAATCAGGGGATCGGACAGTTTATGGAATGGATGAAGGGCCAGAAATTCATTGGGGAAAGGCCGAGCCATCACGACTGGTTCAAGGCAGATTGAAAAAGGATGTTTTAAACTTTTCAACCGTCGAGCAATGGCTGGAGAACCTTGTCAATGAATCTTCCTACAATGAGTTGCTGGCTGCCTGGGTAGAGGGACTGGAGGTTGACTGGGAATTGTTGTATCGACATCAACCATCTGACCACAGACCTTACCGAATTAGTCTGCCAACCTATCCTTTTGAGCAACAACGATATTGGGTCGATACACCGGAGACCGTTACTGGCACGCAATTGGCCAATTCAGTGCAAACTGCCACAAGCTCTGGTTATTCACCTCAAATAACGGGTTCTAAGGAGGGTGTGCAAACAGACCAGGGCAGTCAGGAAGCCTATTGGGCAGCACAGAAGATGATTTGGCATAGTCTACCGATTGCTGAGAGCGTTGATTGGCTAGGTGCTTTGGCTGCATATGCTGACTCCACCGTGGCGGTTGTGAGTGAGAAAAAGGAAGAGTTTGATGGGTTTTCTTCGTTGGTTGAAAATCTGGCTAAAGCTGCTGGATTAGTGGGCAGGTTGCATATTGCTCCCATTTCCATGGAACGGACCACCATTGCTGAAAAAGTGACGATACTAATGCGCGCAAAAACTGTGTTTGTTTTGGTATCGGCATCGGTGGATGAAAAAAGCGCGATCGCAACTATTCAGCAACTTGGCCAGCAATTGATTCAGGTTTCTCCGCTTGAACCCAAAGAGATTTTTATCTTGCGGGAAACAGATTTCAGCATTCACTTGCCCCATGTTTATGGGTTAGCTGGACTATTAGAGTCAGCAATGAATGAATTACCACAGCATTGCTGGCGAATGGTGCATGTGAACAACGGAGACACTGTCTCAAAATACCAACGTCTTATGCAAGAATGGCTGGTGGTACAAGCCGATGATGGTCGTCAGCAATTTACCCAGGTTCGCTATGATCGGGAGAACCGTGAGATAAATTATGGCCTGGAAGTTGTCAATGGTGGTTTAACTACGGGGTCCGCTATCGAAGCGGATCAATATTTCAGTAATACTCTGGTTGTAACCGGCACAGTAGGTGATCTGGCGGAGTCATTTCTGGTAACAATAGCAGACAAATATAAACCCTCGATAGTTGTACTTGGACATCAAAAAAGTCCCTGGATGTCAAGAGCTGAAAGTATGGGAGCCGATCTGCACTACTATGCGGAGCATCTGAATGATATGGAGTCAGTGACCTCCGTTGTAACCGATATTCATGCAAGACATGCTGATATTGGTTGCGTCCTCCATTTCGCCGCAGAGGCGCCGCTCCTGGATACTTTTTGTAGTCAAAATTTATCTCAATTTGAGTTCGTAATGACTGAGATATTGTTAATTGAGAATCTCACCAGGGCACTAACGCTGGATCAGGGTTCACCTCCTAAACAGTTTTTGTTTTCCTTCGATCGACTCTATCCCCCGGGTGCGGGAGCAAGACGATACGGTGTCTGTGCAAGACTGGGATATGCTGAAGGTAGGGATAACAATGATAATTATTTCGCCATCAATATTGTTCCCGATGAAGGGATACGATCTGGGGAAAGTTATCGCTTTCTCAAGTGTTGGAAGCAGCGTCCACTGGCCGCTGATTTGATGGGGCATCTCAAAGATAATGTATCCAACGAGATATTAATATTGGTAAATCGGGATTCGTTAAAATTAGCCAAATCGCTATTTTCCAGTGAAGACTCCAGGTGCATTTTTGTTGGAAACGGTGATCAAAGTCAGGGGGAGTGGCATTATGCGATTAGCGAAAACGATCCCAAAATCAGTGTCGCAACTGCCCTGCAGTTAGTCGATGTGATTGAAAAAACCCGATTGATCGTGGATTTGGGTGATTTATATGATGAGTCAAAGACAAGTGATGCGGACAAGTCTGGGAAGATTGCCTTCTATCAGTCTCTGATCAAAACGAATGCTGAGTTTGACGTTATCTATATTACAAAGGGGTTGATAGCGCTTGGCAACCAGGAAATGAGTTTAGCCGGGGCGAAGTTCGCTGGTTTGATTCGTATGTTGAGCAGTGAATATCCATTGATTGGTTCCCGGGCAATAGACATTGATAACCAGATGTATGGTGACCCCCGTGCTTTGGAGAAAATGATTCTTCTCGAGCTATCGTCGTCCCTGGAGGAAACGGAAATCTGTTATCGAAGTGATACCCGCTATATGCCTTATATTGACATTAGAAGTAATGCTAACTGTCGCTCTGATCTCGATCAGGCGCCCACGATTTCCGCTTCCTTTAAGGCCGACAGTGAAGGGGTTTATGTTGTTAGTGGAGGCACTAATGGGATTGGCCTGGAATTGGCTGCTCATCTGGTACGACGGGGAGCTAGGAAGTTGGTTCTGATGGGGATGAATACTCTAGCCGCTGAGAACCGCTGGGAAGAGCTTGCGGATTCAGAGTCATTGTCAATTCAGGAAAGGGAGCGTTTTGAGCGATTGCTTGGGATTCGCGAACAAACCGAATGGATGAAGATCTACTCCGGGCCGTTGACAGATGTTGCAAAATTACATTCCTTTTTTAGTGAAATTCGGCAGCACTGTGGCGCGATAAGGGGAGTGATTCATAGCGCTGGCATTGGTCCGGATCTTTCAATTCCAGCATTCGTTAAAAAGGATCTCGATCATACTGCCAGGATGTTTGCACCAAAGGTCAAAGGTCTTGAACATTTGGCCACGGTTTTTGAATCCGATGCTTTAGATTTTTTCCTTTGCGGTTCTTCATTAACGAGCATGATACCCGGGTTTGCCAGAGGATCATCTGACTATTCCATGGCTAATGCCTTCATCGACTATTTTGCTGCTTACCACTATCATCAAAAAAACCAACAGGCTTTTAAGGCGGTTACCTGGATAGACTGGAGTGAAACAGGGATTGCAACCCGAGTGCCCAAAACCGTTTTGGAAACGTTGAACCATCATTTAGGGGCGATTGGAGTTTATGCCTATAGTAATAAAGAGGGGTGTGCCTTTTTTGACCAGGCTCTGTCGCAAAAAGACGCTAGTTGGACGCTGAATAGCTATTTGAATAAAGTGACTTTCGAATCGGTAAGTACTAATTTACTAAAAGCGACTCTTGATCTACCGGGTCGACCTACAGAACCCACGACAGAGGAAATGGGATCAAAACTGGTTGCAGCAGTGGAGAATAGTCTGTCAGGCGGTTTTAGAGCGGTCAGTTTGAGTGCTTCTTTGCCTGAAGAGAACTCCTCGGGAGTGAATCTTCCCAAGGAAAGAAGCAGAAAGAAACCAGTAACCCGGAAATTACCGGACACCGGGAATGCGAATGGTAAAGATGATGTAAAACCGGCGCATATCGAGTTACGAACAGAGTCGCTAATTGAGTCTCAGATTACGAAGTGGGAAGAGAGATCAGGAAGTGGGTATTCTCTACAGGCTTTGGAGTTAGCTGAGTTCATCACTATGGATGAAATTATGAGGCTTGATGCGGGTCTCATTCATCGTATTTATGCCCTATTGCCTAAAGAACATAGCGGGTTTGAGGCTGGTGAGAAAGAGCATGGCGGACAGCGCCAGGATGATATTCGACAATCTGGGTCAAAAACAGAAGAAAATGATGTGGACATTAGAGAAGCTGTCATCGAGTCATTTGCTGAAGTGCTGAAACTACAGGAAATAGATGATAACCAATCTTTTCAGGACTATGGCCTTGATTCCATCTCGGCGATGCAGCTTGCGACTCGATTGGAACGGAAACTGGATAGGGAAATTCCTCCGCAATGGCTGATTGACTATCCCACAGTTAGCACTTTGGCCGAACACTTGTTAAACGATTAGGAAACAGTTCATGAATCAATCTATTGAAGACCTATTAGGAGTGTCTTCTGGCAGTGATACTCAAGTAGCTTCGGAGAAAAAACAGAAAAAAAATCCAATCGCGTTCAGTTTTCTGTTTTTCTCGGATGTTCAGCAACATATTTCAAACGCGGAGAAATATGCTTTTATGACAGACATCACCGTTTTTGGGGATAAGAACGGGTTTGAAGCAATTTATATTCCTGAACGTCATTTCTATGAGTTCGGTTCAATTTACGCAAACTCTGCGGTAATGGCTGCCTATCTGATTCCTCAAACCGAGCGTATACGATTTCGTACAGCAGGGGTCTCGGTGCCTTTGCATCACCCGGCGGAAATTGTAGAGTGGTGGGCGATGAATGATATCTTGTCGAATGGTAGAGTGGATCTGGGTTTTGGTTCTGGCTGGAACAAGCCTGATTTCATTTATGCTCCGGATAGTTACGAAGACCGTCGTATGATATGCGGAGACCGTATCCCAATTATCCAACAATTATGGCGTGGTGAAACAGTATCTTTCCCTGGGCCTGGAGGAGAACAGTTTCCGATTAAAGTACACCCCAGACCGATCCAGAAAGAGTTAAATGTATGGTTACTGGTTACCCAAAATGATGAGGGTTTTCTGCATGCTGGAAGACAGGGATATAACGTTTTTACCATGTTATACGGTCGGAACTTCAAGGCCATGGAACAGAAAATCGCTATTTATAAGCAGGGCAGGGCTGAGGCTGGGTTAGATCCTGAGGGTGGTACCGTGACCCTGATGTTGCACACACTTTTGCACCATGACCTTGAGTTAGTCAAAAAGGCAGTGGAAGTATCATTTAAATCCTATATAAGAAGTGCTCTGGAGGCTCATGTCAAAGCCGCGGCAGATGCTCGACATGAAGGTGTTCGACTGACAGAAGATGAACGGAAAAAAATGACAGAGTATGCTTATCAAAGGTACTTCAAAACTGCTGCAATTTTTGGAACGGTGGACGATGGATTGAGCGTTGTTGAAGAAGCAATTGGGATTGGCGTAGATGAAATAGCCTGTGTGGTTGATTTCGGTGTGGACTATTCCATAGTCAGGGAATCGCTTGGATACCTCAAAGAGCTGGTGTCGAATTATATCTGAATGCTACATCTGATATTTCCAGAATAGTTTTTAGGTGGGTTAGATATCTGATTAAAAGCGCTCTGTCTCTTAATAAATTAATAGAACCCGATCCCTTTGATTGACTATCCCACCGCGAGAGGTGGGTATTCAATTACGTCATTCTCTTTTTATTACGAAATACCTTATTGTTCCCGAGGATAGTTCCCTAAAGGGTGGGAACTGGGGACTTAAGCCCATAGTGATCCCATGGAGATCAAATCGTTATAGGGTCCTATAACAAAGGGTTAGTAACTAAAACGTTGTTTTTTGTCAGATGAGTGCGCAGTTAACGCAGATCAGTGTGCGGTATCAATGTACGGTTAACGGCAGTTTATGTTCGTCCGCTATTTTGCTGAAGTCAACAGAATTGTCGAATTTGTGAAATTCATTGGTATGGGTGTCTATAAGATAACGGTTGAATGGTTTGCCATGGAGCGTGCTTTTTAGCTGAATTTTGGTGTCATAAACAGGGAGTAGTCTAATCATGTAAATTTCTCTGTTGTAATCGTCTCCCGTCCAGGTCTCTGCGGCATGAAAAGTCTTGTTGTTGAAAAGCACTACCTTTCCAGCGTTCCAATCCGACTTAATAAAACTATCTCTGTGGTATTTTCGAACCAGCGCGGTGCTGGTTTTATAGATTTGCAGTAGCTCCTTGTAAGAAGCACTCTTTATAAACGCCTGTAAATCTTTGTCTTTAATTTTTTCCGGGACGATATACCCATTCTCATCAAGACAATCAGGCTTGTCCAAAAACGCATCTTCATACAGTTTAAGTAGAAGATTGCCGGGAACTTTAAGATTGCTCTTGCATTCGGGCAAGATAGAAAGCCGACCTCCATTTTCTTCATTCACATCCACCAGCGGAATATAAACCGTGATGTCATTTTCAGTCTCGTAAAAGTGATGAAAGTTTGGTACATCTGAATGAATATCGGTGAATGATCGGCGTTCCCGGCTGTTTCCAAGATAGATGTCGTAGGAGGCAACGATATACCGTGTTTCAAAAAACCGTTTAAAGTCCTGTTGAAGCAGTTCTTCAAATACTTTTTCGATGTAAATAAGTTCCAGATGAGCGGCTTTATTATATGCGTCATCGTATAACTTCGTGACCATCTTTTCAGCGAACCTGGGCATCATATTAAAAATTGTGCCGGTTACTTTACCTTCAAGATAAGCCTGGTGTTCGTTTTCCTTGAAATACTGGGGATAATCGTTTCTCCCCTCTTCCAGATTTTTATAGTGCTGTTGCATCTCCTCGACCAGAGAGGTACTTAAGGAAATGCCGGTATTGATGTACCCTTCGAAGAAGTACTCATCAAAGTATCGCTCGTTCAGTATGTTGTTCATATTGTTTTTTCGCGTGCGCTTGCAAACTGGAGAGATTTTAGGAGAATATTATAAGGCATGTCCATACAATATTTTCTACTTTCAGGTAAATTTTTGTAATGCCCATCTGATCTAGGGGTTGCTTTGTCTAGTTGCCGCTGGCAAAGTATAAATGGTATTTTTTTCCCGATTCTTTAACTCCATTTATATTCCTGTGCCTGATACTACTCAACAATTTGAAGAAGTTTTAAAGTCCCGTCTATTTTCAAGCATCTCCAATCAGATTGGTATGATTGGTTACGTTGCCGAAGATTTGCGAAAAATTTCCCAGGGATTTGAAAGCCAGTCAGATACGATTGGTCACATCGACGAAGACATCGAGTACCTCTCGTCAGATGGGTTGGAGAACCCAGAGAGCGCTGATGGTGGGTCTGAGTCGTTCACAGGTACCATCAATACTTATTATGATGAGGCTTTTTATAATGATGATGGAATAATGGGGCTGTTACTTGGGGATACGGAGTTTCGCAATATAGGATACTGGGACGATCAGACTACAAATCAAAACTCAGCGGCGGAAAACCTACAGGATGCGTTACTCGAAATGATTCCGCAAAAAGCAGGACGAATTCTGGATGCCGCCTGTGGGATGGGGGCCTCCACGAAACGGCTCATGAATTATTATGCCCCAGAAAATATCTGGGCGATTAATATCTCTGAGAAGCAAATCAAATCTACCCAAAAGAATGCACCTGGCTGTAATGCAAAAGTAATGAGTGCCGTAGAGATGGGGTTCGAAGATGATTTTTTTGATGCGATTGAGTGTATTGAAGCGGCTTTTCATTTCGAAACCAGGAAGAAGTTTCTGGAAGAATCCATGCGAATTCTGAAACCTGGCGGGACACTGGTTTTATCTGATGTGTTAATGACGTCGAAACATCGACTGGAACAACACGCTGTTTTTCCTGATCCGAAAAATCATATCCAGACCGCTGAGGAGTATGAGGAGCTATTAAGGGATACGGGGTTCAAAAATGTGGTGGTCAAGGATGTTTCCCGGGAGGTCTGGGGAGCGCATTTTCTGTTTGTCGTAAACCGGATTCATGAGGAGTTCTACCACGGTAGACTAAATATCGTCCAGCTGACAGAGATTCTCTGGACTTACTATTATTTGGACGCTATCACCGGTGTCTGTCTTTTTGCTTCCGCTCAGAAGTAAGGCTATGTGATAGTGCAGTTAGTGTTTCTAATTATTTTGAACAGATGACCGATCATAGGAAAGAGCTAGAAGACAATGGGTATACCATTCTGCGCAGTTTCCTGCCTGCCTCTTTCGTGGAAGAGGTGACTGGGCTATGTAATGGTGTGATTGATGGGTTGGGCCAGGAACATTGGGAGCTTTTTCGTTCCCAGGGGAGTCGCCCGGATATTGGAGACATTCCAGCTTTTGCCAATATTATTGCCCATGATTCGATTAAATCGGTGTTTCAAAGACTCAATTTTGATTTTGACGAGGCAGCCTATAACTCCGGAGCGATCTTTGCTAGACCTCCGGGGGGACCTCCCCTGTTTTGGCATCAGGATTGGTGGGGCTGGAATGACCCCATATCATATCGTTCCGGCATTCCCCAAGTGAATGTGATGATCTATCAAAATACAACTTCTCCGAAGAATGGTTGCTTGCGGGTAATCCCGGGCTCTCACAAACGTGGGCATCCGATTCATGATATTGAAGTGGAATATGATGTTGACTTGTGCAAAGTGGTTGATCCGGATCATCCCATCTATGGCTCATGGAGAGATGAAGTGCCAGTTTGTGTTGATGTTGGTGACGTGGTTGTGTCGGATACCCGCTTGTTGCACAGTGCCTACCCCAACCAGTCGAGGAGCAGGAGGGTAATGTTGAGCCTGAGTTACCACCCTGACTTTTCTGCTAGAACCCGTCAAAGCCCGCATTCGCTCCTTTTCGGAAACAGACATGGGGCTGACTGAGTCGGAGCCCATTGCTGAGGTGGTTGACAGGAGTGTGCTTGGTGATCGAGTGTCCATGGCTTTATGGCCAAAGAAATACCGCGAAAAGATCGAGGGCCTTATTCCGGTTTATAAGGGCGCTGCAGACCCGATTGAATTAAACTTTAAACCAGATTTGCATCGTCATTGAACGATGATCCGTGATAGTGCGTCAACCTACGACGCCTATGTTTTTCTCATTAATGTGGAACCATATAGATAATCCAAATGTTTGACGTACTAAAAGAAAACTATTTTCGTGAATACTACACCAATGGTTTTGTTGAGACCGGTATGCGTCTGTCTAATGAACTTGTTGATGAAGTTAAGGCCCACTATGCTACTTTGGCGAAAGGACGTAATGATTTCCCCAAGTTCTTTGCCAAAAATGAACATCAGGCGTATTTGGAAGGCAAGTTAATTGGATCTGTCTTTAGTGCATTTCCGAAACTGGCGGAGAAAATGGTAAAGAAACTCTATGACAGAACCTATAGCAAGGCGGTTTATTGCGAACAGGCCTGTATAGAGAGGGTAATTGAGAACCTATTGGAGCAGGACTTGCAGCGGTTTTTCAAAACGCCCTATTTGTTAGTCTCTTACGATATCTATCTGAATAACGACCACAACCATTCCGCTGCGGGTATCCACACTGACCCACCGAATTTTCATCATTTCTATGAAACGGAAAACGACGTTACTTTGTACATTCCGTTGGTTGATCTTAATGATGAAAATGGGGGGCGAATTATGGTTTTGCCCGAGAGTAAACTGAAACTCCCTGGCAATCTCTTATTGAAACAGTTGGAGGAACACTTCTCGAAAAAGGCAAGCTGCCTGGATGAAGACGGATACATTGATCCGAATAAAATCGAGGAAAAGGAAATTGATGAATTTATAGAAAGCGAACCCTACAAGGAGTTGATGGACCATTATAAGTACACCATCAAAATGGCCAAGAATCACTATGGCCCAGAGTTCGTGAAAACCGAGGAATCAAAGGGTAAGGTTCTGCTTTGGAACAATAAGAATTTCCATGCAGCGGAAGCCTGGAAAAAAGAAGAATACAACAGAGAGGTTTATGTAATCCGTTGCATGCCAATCTATAACACGCGCATCAAACTTAAAAGAGAGCTTCATGGCAAACTGTTCAATAACTATTTGATCAATATGAAAACCGGTGAGTTTCATAAATACGACCACCAGGTCGATGTCATGGATATTCCGGAAGAGCACAGGCTCGCACTTTAATATTAGCCAAAAACATTAGCCAGGAACCCTGGCGCTGGATTTGGTATTGCCATTATTCACGATAGATAGCTAGAACTTTAAGATAAAAATATGACACAGCATACTTCACCTGAAAAAATCTCGGAAATGTACGATTCTCCGGAAGGTCAATTAGGTCCCATGTTATTTGGAGGGGATTTTCACTGGGGATACTGGGATGAATCGAATATAAATGGCACCTTTGCCAATGCTTCGGATCGCCTCACCCAGGAAATGATCAAATTAACAGACATACAGTCAGGACAGCGATTCTGTGATATCGGATGCGGTGTAGGAAGTCCAGGCTTGAAATTAGTAAGTGCCCGGGATTGTTACCTTGACGGTATTACTATTAGTAGTTTTCAGCAGAAGGATGCGACAAGACGCGCACAGGAAGCAGGTTTGCAAGATAATGCCCGCTTCTTTCATGGCAATGCCATCGAACTTCCCTGGGAAGATCAAAGCTATGATGGTGGATGGTTTTTTGAATCTATCTTTCACATGGGGCATGAGAAAGCCCTGAGTGAGGCAGGCCGTGTTCTTAAGCCCGGCGCTTCTATTGTACTCGCTGATCTACCGTTGCTACCTCACACTACCAGGGAGTTCATCGAATTTGCTGGAAAACACATTCAATCCTATTTTGTAGAACTTGGCGATTATGAATCGTTAATGGCCAATGCGGGTTTCGAGTTGGAAAGTATTGATGATGTTTCTAAAAATGTGATGCCGTTGCTCGGCCCAAAACTTGCCGAAGCCATAGATTTGCATAGGGATGATGTGTTGAAGGTTGTGGATGAAAAAGCCATCGACGATTGGATATATCTGTTTGAATACATGAGCGAAAATCTCGGATATATGCTAGTTAAAGCTAGAAAACGCTAATCATCTATTTTCTTTGCCCTATGGATCGGGTTTGGTCAGGAAGACGTTTCCGTGTTAGTGGGCGAAGTGTCTCTTTGTTTCCAGGAATGGGGAGGTGTTTATTTTTAGTCTGATGTAAAGATGATGGTTGCTTTTGCCACAGGTTTGATAAAACCACCATTGAAAGTCAGCTACATCGTTTTTGTTTGTTCTAAGTTCGGGAGTTGTAAGCCGTGACAGATACTCAAGAAGAATTAAAGAGAATAGAACGCTTTTTGCAGAATGTTTCGAGTAGGCAGAAAGATGTTGACTCTGCCAGCTCGTTTTCCCATGAAGTAGCACAAGTTCCCCCGGCGCCCAATGCGAGCGCAATAGAGCCCATTGCCATTGTCGGGGTTTCCGCTTTCCTTCCGAAAAGTGCCAATGTGCGTGAGTTTTGGACCCATTTGGACGCGGGTGCTTCGTTAATTGAAGAGATACCAAAAACCCGCTTTGATTGGAGAGCAGTTTATGATCCTACTGGCAAAGACATAAATAAGAGTCGAACCAAATGGGGAGGCTTTGTTCCTGATATTAGCGGATTCGATGCCAGATTTTTTGGCATTCTCCCTGGGGAGGCAGTTCGAATGGACCCGCGAGAGCGATTGCTTTTAATGTCCGTCTATGATTCTCTGACCGACGCTGGATATGCTCCAGCTTCTTTAAAGAAATCCCAGACTGGGGTTTTTGTCGCGGTTCAGGATAATGAATATAACGCGGTATTAAAGAGTATGGGGCAGGATGTAGGAGACAGCTATGCCCAGGCCTGTATGGCGGCGAATCGTATTTCCTATTTCTTCGATTTTCGCGGTGCCAGTGAAATCGTCGAAGCCCAATGCCCAGGAGCCGCTGTGGCAATTCATCGCGCAGTTGCAGCGATACGTAGCGGTGAGATGACACAAGCCATTGTTGCAGGGGCGAATGTTATTTTGAGTCCGGATCCGTTTATTCAACTTTCCAGGAGTAAGCAGTTAAGCCCCCTTCCTTCGGTCAATTCATTTGGAGCCCAGGCCCAGGGCCATCTCAGGGCGGAAGGTGTTGGCAGCGTTCTTCTTAAACCATTGTCCAGGGCAGAGGCCGATGGTGACCATATCTATGCGCTAATTGTAAATACCGGAGTGAACTACAACGGACAGGGAGGGGCATCTATTGCGGCACCTAATCGTCGAAGTCATCAGGACCTCATCCAGCGATGTTATGGAACAGCGGGTATCGATATTCGAAACCTGGGATATATCGAAGCTCAGGGAATGGGCAATCCTCTTGCAGACCTGGTTGAATGGCAGGCATTTAATCGGGCGCTTGATTCACTGTCGGCGGAACAGGGTGTTGAACTGGAACCGGGGTTTTGCCGGGTTAGCACATTAAAACCGATGTTGGGCCACATGGAATCCGCTTCGGCGATGGGCGCATTGTTGAAAGTGATTCACAGCTTACGAACTCAAAAAATCTATCCCATACCTGATTTCTCAGAAGCACACCCAGAAATTGATTCAGATGGGAAGTGGTGCCGTCTAGCCACCGATGTTGAAAAATGGGTTGCACCCCAGGGCAGTCGTTTGGCCGGTTTGCACGGATATTCGATGAGTGGTATCAACGCTCACATCCTGTTACAGGAGTATGTGCCAGGTAAAAATACTTCCTCTACTGGTTTCGTGCCAGGCAGGCCAAAGGCCAAGTGTCAGACCGAAGTGGTGTTGCTTTCTGCCACTAACAAAGAGCGACTTTCGATCTATGCAAGACAGCTGAGTGAATATGTCCAAAGGGTCTTGAAGGATGACGGCAAAGACGGAACGAATGGTGAAGACCAAACGGAAGCTGGTCAAGGACGCGTTTCTTTAGACCAGATTGCCTATACTTTACAGATAGGCCGGGATGTCATGGAAGAGCGCCTTGGTATCGTGGCCAACAGCCTTGAACAATTGCACCATTTGCTGGAGTGTTATCTAAAAGGAGGGGTTGATCAGGAAACCAAAGGTCTTCATTTTGCAAATGCATCTAATGGCAGCCCAGGGTTCAAAGGATTGTTTAGCGGTGAGTCCGGGGAAGATCTCCTAAGGGTTCTGGTCAAGCGTCAGGATTTTAGCAAATTGGCGTTGTGCTGGACCCAGGGCGGAGATGTTCCATGGGAATTGATGTTCGAGAATAGAAAAATAAAACGAATTTCTCTTCCTGGTTACCCCTTTAAGCGAAAGCGATATTGGGCAGGACATTCCAGTGAAAAAGTCGTGCAAATAAAAAGTGGCCTGTCCGACTCCAGAAATCTAAAACCGGTTGAGTTGGATGGTTCAAGAAATCCCCAGCAGACTACCATCAAAAGTTATCTATTATCTGTGTTGGAGCGAGAGCTGGATATTGATTCTCGCGAGATCAATGTTGATAAACATTTTTACGACTATGGTATTGACTCGATACTTGGCATGAAGCTCATACAGGGTTTGAGTCAACATTTCAAGATAGAGGTTTTGGGTAGAGAAATGCTGGAATATCCTTCTATCCAGGCGCTTTCCGGGTATCTGCAGCAAAAAGTTTCTAACCAACCTCAATTAGTGGAAACATATTCGACCATCGGGGATTCAACGGTCAAAATTCAGCATCCCGAAGTGTCTCCCACGCTGACTCATCTGACGCTTTCAGTCGGTCAAAAAGGGTTATGGACGCTACAAAAATTGTTGCCGGAAAACACCGCCTACAATATACCGTTGTGTTTCAGGATTGAATCCGGGATTAATGAAGATGCGCTTGAGCAAGCCTGTGATTTCCTACTCCGTCAACATCCGGATTTGACCAGCCGTTTTGATGAGCAATCCGGACATCCAAAGAGGATTTTGCAGCCAGAGATGTCGCTGCGGGTTCAAAAGAAAGATATTAGTGACATTGCTGATCATGAATTATCTGATTTTCTGGTGGCGGCTGCGGATGAGCCATTTCATTTGGAAACTGGCCCACTAATTCGGTGTTTTCTTTTTCAGGGGCAGAGAAACCGATCATGGATTATGATTGTGGTTCACCACATTATTTTTGATGGCGGATCATTTCTTCCAACCGTCACCACCCTGCTAGATGGCTATTTAGCTTTTTCAGCAAATTCCAGATCCGAACTCCAATCGGGTTTGACCTCCTATCAATCATTCATTGACTGGGAGCAACGGTTGCTGGAGAGCCCGTTGGGTGATCGTTATTCACAGTATTGGCAAAACCAATTAAAAGGGCCGCTGCCGGTACTTGATATTCCTACCGACTATTCGCGCTCTTCAATGGAGCAACTTAAAGGCGCGGTTTTTTCCACAGGGCTGGATGGAGAGAGGAATAATGAGCTAAGAAAATTTGCTCAGAAATCGAGAATGAACCTCTCTACTTTTTTTCTTGGTGTGTTCAAGTTATTGCTCCATCGCTATACCGGTGAGAACGACATCATTGTGGGTATGCCTGAAAAAGGGAGAGCGAATCCGGAGTTTAAGGAGGTTGTGGGGTATTTTATTAATATGCTACCCGTACGTAGCCAGGATCTGGAGAAAAAACCATTTTGGGACTTTCTTAAACAGCTACAAATAACCATGGTGGACGGTATAGATCATGCTGCTTTTCCTTTTTCGCGCATGGTGAAAATCGCTGGTGTTGAAAGGTCCATGGATTTGGCTCCCATTTTTCAGGTAGCGTTCGAGTACCAAAATGCATTTTCTAACCATGATTTGACCGACTTCTACCAGAATTACCAGAATCGATTGTCGGTGTCTTTTGAACAGGATGTTTATCAAAAAGGAGAATATGAACTGGTCCTTGAGGTCAGGGAGCAAGAGGGAAGTTTTCAGTTGAACTGGAAGTACAACCCAAGTCTGTATTGTCAGCACACCATTGAAAAAATGGCCCTTCATTTTGGTGGGTTGATTGATCGAGTGGTTGAAGATGCGAATCGGCCCATGGGGGATTATGAGCTGATTTTGGATACAGAACGTGAAAGGCTGTTGAGTGAGTTCAACAATACTACGGTATCCTATCCTCCCGAGTCTTCCGTTCTTGAGCTATTCCAGTATCAAGTGAGCCGGTCTCCAGGCGCCCAGGCTGTGTGTTACCAGGATGAGCACATCAGTTATGCAGAACTTGATAAACGCAGTAACGATCTGGCGCATTATCTGATACGAAAAGGAGTCCAGCCCGAGGATCTGGTGGCGTTGTTTATGACCAGATCCATCGACATGATGATCGGTCTATTGGGGATTTTGAAATCGGGTGCCGCTTATGTGCCGCTGGATCCCGAGTATCCCGAAGACCGATTGCTGACAATCATTGAAGACAGTGGGTGTCAGTTGATTCTGACCCACACGGTTCTGGATAAGGACGCTAACACTCTTATTCGTGATACGAAAAGTGAGCTAAAAAGATTAACTATCGACGAGCAATGGGACGAAATATCCCTGGAAGCCCGAGAGAGGCCAGTGCTCGTTGGGCAGAGAAACCCTTCTCATCTCGCCTATGTCATCTATACCTCGGGAAGTACGGGAAAACCAAAAGGAGTCATGATTTCCCATCATGCTCTTGGCAATTTTTTGCTTTCAATGTCTCAATATCCTGGTTTGAGTTCAAAGGACAAACTTCTCGCAGTCACCACGGTTTGTTTTGATATTGCTGCATTAGAGTTATTTTTGCCTTTGGTGACAGGGGCTCAGTGCATCATTTGTCCTTCGGATTTCACCAAAGATGCTGTTTCGCTCACGGCCGAGATTAATCGGGTAAAACCCACAGTGATGCAGGCCACTCCTTCGACCTGGTCCATGTTGTTCAACAGCGGTTGGAAGAACAGTGAGGAAATAAAAATTCTTTGTGGTGGGGAAGCTCTGCCTGAATCACTGAAGAATGAATTTATTCGTACCCACAGCGAGGCGTGGAATCTGTTTGGCCCAACGGAGACCACTATTTGGTCTACCGTTAGTACCATCCAAAAGCAAACACCAATCAATATTGGTAAACCCATCAATAACACTCAGATCTATATCCTGGATTCGAGAAATCGGTTGTTGCCCATTGGTTTACCAGGGGAGCTCTGTATTGGGGGCGACGGGTTAGCGAATGGTTATTTCAATCGCCCGGACCTGACAGCAGAAAAGTTTATCGACCATCCATTCATCCCAGGTCAGCGTCTTTATAAAACTGGAGATTTGGCTAAGTGGACTCATCAGGGCACGCTTGAGCATCTGGGACGGATGGATCTCCAAACCAAAATTCGCGGCTTTAGAGTAGAGCTTGAAGAGATCGAATCCCTCCTTAATCAACATGAAGGGGTCCGGGATGTCGCCGTAGTTGCAAGAGATCATGCGGGATCACGGCAGCTTATTGCCTATGTGGTTGCGGCTGATTTCCCTGATTCAGCGGAAGGAAGCATAGCTCAGGACTTCAAACAGTATCTTGGTGGATTATTACCGGATTACATGGTGCCATCGATTTTTCTTTTTATTGATTCGATTCCATTAACCGATAATGGGAAAACGGATCGAAAGAAGCTCATGGCTCGCCCGATTTCAATTAATACCCCGGTCAAAGAAACGAAGCCTCAGAACTCCATAGAACGACGCATGCGCCAGATCTGGCAGGACTTGTTGAAAGTGGAGAGCATTGGCATCAATGATGGTTTTTTCGAGGTGGGTGGCGACTCAGTTACTTCGGTTCTTCTCGCGCAACGCATTGCCGAATTGTTCCGGATTGAATTTAGCGCACCGGTGCTTTTTAAGCATTCAACCATCGCCTCGGTAAGTGACTATGTTGGAGGTATGCTAGAGAAAGGTGTTGACGAAACTGAAATGCCAGTCGAAAACGTAGTTGAGTCGATGAATGATGTTAAGGCTTTCAGGTCGAAAGAACGGACCAGTGCTTCCGTGTCGTTTATTGATCCCAGATCATCCCGGCGAATTGGCGAAGAAAACCCAGTTAAAAAAGAGAACGATGAATATCCCGGATATTACGCCGATAGCCTAGCCATTGTCGGCATATCCTGTCAGTTTCCAGGCGCGGAAGACCATCATGATTTCTGGGACAATCTTCGAAATGGCAAAGAAAGCTCTCGCCTGCTGTCCGCGGAAGAACTGGAAGCAAGAGGGGTTAGTGAGACTCTTTTAAACGATCCTGACTTTACCCCTGTGGAATACAGTATGTCGGGCAAAACCAGTTTCGATTCCGGCTTTTTTAATATCACGCCTAAAAATGCGACGTTCATGGATCCACAGTTTCGCATGTTATTACAGCATTCCTGGCAGGCCATTGAGGACGCTGGCTATGTGCCTGAAGACATTCCTGAAACCGCTGTGTTTATGTCGGCAAGTAACAATTTTTATAAGACCCTGTTACATAATGCTAATACCGTGGAAGAGTCTGATGAATATGTGGCCTGGATAGCGGGACAGCAGGGCACAATTCCAACCATGATCTCCTATCAGTTCGGTTTTACGGCACCGAGCATTGCCGTGCATACTAACTGTTCATCATCGCTAACCGGTTTATACCTCGCCAATCAAAGTCTTGCATTGGGCGAAGCTCGCAGTGCGCTGATTGGAGCCTCTACACTGTTTCCGATTCCGGGTACCGGGCATCTTTTTCAACCAGGGATGAATTTGTCCAGTGACGGGCGTTGCCGGACCTTCGATGCTGGAGCAGACGGTTTGGTAGGTGGAGAAGGAGTCGGCGTTGTTATGGTCAAGAGAGCATTGGATGCCATCGAGGATCAAGACCACATTTACGGTTTGGTACGGGGAGTCAGCGTAAACAACGACGGTAGGGATAAGGCAGGATTCTATGCGCCGAGTGTTAATGGCCAGGCCGCCGTTATTAAGAAAACAATTGAAAAGACGGCAATAGACCCACGTACTATTACTTATATGGAGGCCCATGGCACGGGAACCCGGTTAGGAGATCCAGTGGAGTTAATGGCATTGAGCCAGGTCTATGAACAGTACACCCATGACAAGCAGTATTGTGGGATCGGTTCAGTCAAACCCAATATTGGCCATCTGGATACAGCGGCTGGTGTCGCCGGGTGCATCAAGCTTGCGATGAGTCTCTACCATGGCCAAATACCTCCTTCCATTAACTATGAGACCCCAAACCCTGATATCAATTTTGCTTCATCACCATTTTATGTTGTCGATCAGTTGGTGGAGTGGTCGAATGAAAGTGGACCCAGACGAGGAGCGCTGAGCTCATTTGGCATTGGCGGCACCAATGTCCATGCCGTGTTTGAAGAATACCGAGGTAAGGTTTTAGCTGGACCTGAAGATCGGCTCAATAAACAAAGAACGCTAAACAATAGGGAAGATTCAAGTAGGGAAGATTCAGTCATTGTGTTGTGTGCGTTGGATCAGGAGAGAGTGATCGATTATGTAAGAAAACTACATCAATTTTTATCATCAACCACAGCGAACGTTTCACTAACAGACGTCGCTTATACCTTACAGGTCGGCCGAAAAGAGATGCAAAGCCGAATAGCCTTTGTTGCTGTTAGTCTTAATGATCTATTGGTAAAACTGGAGCAAATCGTTACCCAGGGAATGGGAAACTTTCACGCTGATTTTTTTGTCGGTGAAGGTGACTCAAATCACCTGATCGACAATCGCGATAAAGCATCCGTTGATAATGCATACGGTGGCCATTTCCAGCTCCTGCCAGACAAAGATTGTTTTGATCATGCTGTCCTTAATGATGTTGCTCGACGCTGGGTTTCTGGTGAAGAAATTGATTGGTCACAGCTGTATCGGACCCGGTCCCCAGGAAGAATTAGTTTGCCGACCTACGCGTTTGCGAAGGATCACTATTGGGTTATATCTGAAACTGCCTTAGGACAAAAAAGCCAGACAGAAGCAGCCCAGAGAGATTTCGTTTCCCCTCATTTTGTCAATGAGTCATCAGATATTGAAACTGCACCATCGCTTCTCGTGGCGACTCCAAAGTGGCAGACAAAACCCGTTAATACTCTGGAGGGAAGTCAAGGATATGAAAAGCATTCAGTCATTGTCTTTTCACAGGAAACTGCCATAGATCGAAACAGAATCGAATCCGAATTGAGGGATGTTCATTTTATTTGGCTTGACTTGAAGCCAGCGGTTGTTAATCAGGATCCAGCCACTTGCTACGAACGACTTGCATTAACTGTGTATGAATGGATTAAGGAACTCATTCAGGACAAGCCGCAAGGAGGAGCGTTGATTCAGGTGGTTGTGCCGCAGGAAGAAACAGCGATTGTGTTTCAGGGAATTACCGGTTTACTGGAGACTGCCCGGTCAGAAAACCCCAAAATAGTAGGTCAGCTTTTACATCTGAAACTGGAAGACGAAACGGCGTTGATCGATGTTATCTCTGAAAATGCCAGAGTCCCGGAAGACCGGCACATTCGATATGATTCACTCCACCGACAGGTTCGAATAATGGAGGAGAGGGATTTCTGTACTTCCAGGGAACTCCCGTGGCGAGAAGGGGGAATATATCTAATCACTGGTGGAACAGGAGGCTTGGGTCGGCTATTAATTGATGATATTGCCAGCCGAATGCGGCACGTAAAATTGATTGTAACGGGGCGAAGGAAGAGAAATGAAGAGTTTCTGAATTGGACGAAAAAAGCAACGCTATCCCACATTGAAATCGTTTATCGACAGGTCAGTAATGATATGACTAATCCATTTGCTGAGATTATTCAGCAAGTGGTAGAAAATCGTGACACTATCAACGGTGTTGTCCATGCTGAAGGGGTGATCGAGGATAACTATATTCTCAGAAAATCCAACGAAGAATTCCGGCGAGTGATAGAACCTAAGGTCCACAGAGTGTCAAAGCTGGATCAAGCGACGAAAGATATGGATCTGGATTTCATGATGTTCTTTTCGTCTGTTGCCGCGATTACCGGAGCTCCGGGCCAAGCCGACTATGCCACTGCCAATGGGTTCATGGACGGTTTTGCAGGCCTTCGTAACCAATGGGTTGAACAGGGTCAACGAAGAGGCAAAGCCCTTTCCATCAACTGGCCATTATGGGCTTCTGGCACAATGGAGGTGGGCGAGACTGAAAAGGAAATTTTACTAAAATCCCATGGTGTTATTCCCATGCCAACTGATGTTGGCATGGAGGCGTTAGTTTGGAGTCTCAATTCGGAAATCTCACAATCGACGCTGATTTACGGTCATGCCTGCAAAACCAGAAGATTGCTAACGAGAGGTTTGTCTGATGTTTATTGCGGTACCGGAGATCAGCCCCAGGATAGTGAGAATTCGCGAAATACAAATATTCTCACGGAAAACCCATCAACAACTCCCGGTTGCTTGATTGATAAAGACCACCTGTTACACAAGACCCTCGAAGAACTGAAGTCGGTGCTTGCTGATACCACAGGGCTTGATGTGGGGAAAATTGATGCCAACCGACCACTGGAAGCTTATGGCATTGATTCTGTGATCATTGCCCAACTGAATCAGAGGTTGGAAAAATCGATTAATTCGGTATCAAAAACCCTATTTTTTGAATACCGGTGTCTCAAAGATGTCGCGGAGTTTCTGGCGAGCAATCATGAAGAGGATTGCATTAGCTGGACGGGGTTTGACCGTTTAGCACCTGTCGCGAAAATAGTTCCTGATGAGATTCAGGAAGACCGGATTATCAATTTCAAACGTACCGGTAATTCTGACAGGAATAAAGTCGAAGCCACCAGGGCCAGCATTGAGTGGGTTTCCCAGGTTCCCACGGTGGATGGGGGAGACCTTAATCGTCATTCCCAAAATGACGGTATTGCTATCATTGGTATTGCTGGACGATATCCTCAAGCGGATGACCTGGACGGTTTTTGGGAGAATCTTCGATCAGGCAAGGATTGCATTGGGGAAATCCCCAGTGAACGTTGGGAAATGGAAGGGTTCTTTAACCCAGATCAGACTGATGCCATCGCCAATGGTCAGAGCTATAGTAAATGGGGTGGTTTTATCAATGGCTTTGCTGACTTTGATCCACTTTTCTTTAATATCTCTCCGGGTGAAGCATTATGTATTGACCCTCAGGAACGTTTGTTTCTTGAAAGCGCGTGGCAGGCAGTTGAAGATGCTGGATACAGCCGTGCGTCGTTACATGAAAAAACCAAAGGTAACGTGGGTGTTTTCGCTGGAATCACCAAGACCGGTTACGATCTCTATCAATCGGAAATGATCAAGAGTGGAAAACGGCTGTATCCACGCACTTCATTTAGTTCTGCAGCCAATCGTATTTCGTATTTCCTTGACCTTGAAGGTCCCAGCATGCCCATCGATACGATGTGTTCTTCCTCGCTAACGGCGATTCACGAGGCCAGTGAGCATATCCGCCGGGGTGAATGTGAAATGGCATTGGCCGGAGGTGTTAATCTTTATCTTCATCCTTCCTCTTACGTCGGATTGTCATCCATTTATATGCTTTCCAGGGATGGGAAGTGCAGAAGCTTTGGACAAGGGGGGGATGGTTTTGTCCCAGGTGAAGGTGTGGGCGTAGTTCTACTTAAATCCCTGTCTCAGGCCATCCTTGATGGAGATAATATTCACGGGGTCATCCGCTCTAGTAGTGTTAACCACGGTGGAAAAACTAATGGTTATACGGTGCCGAACCCGGTCGCTCAAAGAAAAGTTATTCGTGCAGCGCTAGATAAAGCGAATATTAGTGCAGAGGATATATCCTATATAGAGGCTCATGGTACAGGCACCGAACTGGGTGACCCCATTGAGATTACTGGCTTGAGCCAGGCCTTTGAAGTCGATACGGAGCAAACCGGTTTTTGCCATATTGGATCCGTTAAGTCCAATATTGGGCATTTAGAAGCAGCTGCGGGAATCGCGGGTTTGACCAAGGTGATTCTGCAAATGAAACACGGTACGCTGGCGCCCACGCTACATGTTGATGACCTGAACCCAAATATAGATTTTGATAGAACGCCTTTTAGGGTACAGCAGACATTGGAATCCTGGAATGCTCCCGAGGGGAGAAGCCGAATTGCGGGTGTTTCATCTTTTGGAGCAGGAGGAGCAAATGCCCATGTTATCGTTCAGGAATATATCGAACCGGAGAGTCAGACAATTGCGGAAAAAGAGATTGCCTTCGGTATACAACCATCGAATTCCAATCAGGAATTCGCCGTAGTTCTTTCTGCCCATACTGAACACTGCCTGCAGAAAGTTGCGGAAAACCTGTTGTCGTTTACCAAAGACGAAAACAACTTTCAGGGAGAGAAGTCTGGTGTTATGGCCAATTTGGCATTTACTTTGCAGACTGGCCGGGAAGCAATGGCATATCGACTGGCGTTGGTTGTTTCTGATCGTAAATCTCTTACTGAGAAACTACAGGAATGGCTGTCCAGAGAAACCTTATCCAAAGAAATCTTATCCAGAGAAACTGCCGCGGAAATCCGGTCGAGTGAAACCTTTTCCAGTCAAACTTTAGCGCGTGGCAGCTACCAGGGACGGGTAGAAGACAGTGGGGATCTGGTCTCCGTGTTTTCAGATGATCGGGCACTTAAAGAGGTTGTCAGTGGTTGGTTAAGGGAGGGAAATTACGATAGTTTGTTGAAATTCTGGTGTAAGGGCGTTTCGGTTAATTGGAAGACGCTTTATGAGCACCATGCTCCCAGAAAAATCAGTTTGCCTGTCTATCCTTTCTCAAAACGTCGTTTATGGATAGGGGATGAAATCACCCAGCCAGCGACCGAGGGGCGGACCTCTGGTGTGAACTATGATTCCGGCGATACCCAGGCTTCTGATTCGGTAGGTAATCGAATGGTTACCGATATGCCTGGCGTACCCGATCCTCTGAATGATTCAGATTTCGTTGATCAGCAGAGAACACCGCAGACCGTTATCGCGGAAGAGGAACAATCACCAGATGCACTAAAACTACTTTGTCCCGTTTGGGATGTCGTTGAGCCAAATTCCTTTAACTCCCAGGTCCTTGGTAATGTTCTTGTTATCAGTGATAGTCGTTCTGATATTCAGTCGTCGATTGACGCCTATCCGAATGCTAGCGTTGCATCACCGGATGAATTTACTGATTTAGAGACTATCGCATCCAGGCTGAAGGAATCTGCCCCTTTGGGCCACGTCATCTGGATCGCACCCAGGGGACATGATCAGCAACTTCTGTTGGACGATACCTGTCTGAAACAACAGGACCGGGGGGTTATTCAGCTGTTTCGCTTGAGCAAAGCGTTGATTGATGCGGGATACCTGCAAAGGCCTCTTCATTTGACGGTACTCACCCGAAACGCCGTTCGGATCTATCATCCCGATGCTGTCAACGCAACCCATAGTGCCGTACATGGTTTTGTTGGAAGTCTGGCCAAAGAATATCCCGAATGGAAAGTTCGAGTATTCGATCTTGTGGATGAGATTCCAGAGCAGATGTGGGGATTGGATCAGCAGGATGGGGAAATCATGGCATGGCGAAATAATCAGTGGCATGAACAGAAATTGGTGCCTTTACTATCCCCTCACCATGAGAACATGTCCGACGAAACGGACTACCGTCAAAATGGTGTGTACGTGGTGATCGGTGGTGCTGGCGGTTTGGGTGAGGTTTGGACTCGTTGGGTCATGGAACACGCCAATGCCCAGGTTATCTGGATTGGTCGTAGACCATTCGATGAGGATATTGAGCGTCGTTGTGAAGCGTTGAGCGAGTTTGGTCCAAAACCTGTTTATATCCAGGCCGATGCCCGAAGCACTCAACAGCTACAAAATGCCCATGAGCAGATCAAGCGTCGTTTCTCCAGCATCCATGGAGTTATCCATGGGGCGTTAGGTGAATATGACTGTGGTATTGCGCAAATGGATGAGCGCCTTTTTCGTGAAGTACTGTCGGCGAAGCTGGATGTCAGCATTTGTCTGGCGCAGACTTTTCACAAAGAGCCGTTGGATTTCATCCTGTTTTTCTCTTCGATGATCACTTTTGCCAAAGCCGCTGGTATGAGTAGCTACTCCTCCGGTTGTACATTTATCAGTGCCTTTGCCGATCAACTAGCGACAATATCTTCCTGCCCCGTCAAAGTGATGCATTGGGGCTATTGGGAAGTAGGGGGCGGTAGTAGAGTGTCCGATACCATAAAGGATATGGTGAGGGCCAGAGGAGTGATTCCCCTTTCGCCTGAAGAGGGCATGCAAGGACTGAATGTCTTGCTGGCCCAGAGTAAGACCCAGCTAGCATTAACCAAAACCACCCGTCCCGATACCATTGAAAGATCGAGTCTACGGGAATGGGTAACCCGGTATCCGGCCCCCTTTCGTTCCTGTGAACCAGGTATTGCGAGCTACGAACCTTGCCAACCGATACCGCAACACAATACGCACACGGACACCCTGAACCAATGGATTATGCGGTTAACGTTTGCCAAATTAAGAGAAATGGGAGTGTTGCAGGAAAAAACGCCTGCCACAATTTCTGGCTTACGTGAACGAGCGGGTATGTTGGAAAAATTTGATCGATGGTGGGATGAATGTGTGAGCAATCTTTCAATATATGGTTATGTGAAGCTGGAAGATGATCTGGTTACAGTACAAGCCAACGCGGAAATGGTTTCTCCCTCGATTGTCTGGGCGCAATGGCAACAACACAAAGAGGCGTTAATTAATGCACCAGAAACGCGCACCCTGGCGATTCTGCTGAACGATTGCATGGAAGTATTACCGGAAATTCTATCCGGAGAAACACTGATTACCGATGTTTTGTTTCCCAATGGATCGATGAAAAAAATTGAAGGTCTTTATCGCAATAACATCATTTGCGATTACTTCAATGACGTGGTAGCTGGAACTGTTGAAACCTATATCCGCCAAAGAATTGCCGATCATCCGAATGCCAGTATTCGACTAATAGAAATTGGAGCGGGTACTGGAGGTACAACGGCCACGGTTTTACCCCATCTAAAGCCCTGGGCCAGCTACATAGATGAATATTGCTACACTGATTTATCCAGGTCATTTTTTATTCATGCTGATGAACGTTTTGGTGATGAATACCCTTACTTGAATTTTAAAATCTGGAATATCGGTGAGCCTCTTGAACCCCAGGGAATAAAGGCGGGCAGTTATGACATCGCGATCGCAACCAATGTGCTACACGCAACCCCTTCGATTCGACAAACCATTCGTAATGCCAAGGCGGCGCTTAAAACCAATGGCATTCTTATTGCTAATGAGATCAGTGATAAAACAGTTTTTGCATCAGCGCTGTTTGGATTAATCGATGGTTGGTCTTTGGCTATGGACAGTGTTTTGCGTATCCCAGGAAGCCCAGGGTTGTACCCGGCAACCTGGGAAAGTCTACTATTTCAGGAAGGCTATAAATCGGTTAGCTTCCCCGCCAGGTCTGCCCATCATCTGGGCCAGCAGATTATTGTGGGCGAGAGTGATGGCTGGGTTCAACAAAGTGGAAATCATCCTGAAAGCCTTGCAGGGATTCTGAAAAACGGTCAGGGAAGCAGGAAGCACAAACCGATCCCTAATAGCAGTTCCCAAATATCTAACATTGAACAATCCACGTTGGTTGCCCAGCAAGAGGCGATGGATGAAGCAATGCTAAAGGCACACTCGAATCAGGAGCAGCCAGATAGCGAAATGGCGAGGGAAGATATCCGATCGTGGATCGAGAGCACCGTGGTCAATGCCTTGTCGAAAGCTTTGCGTATGCCAGCGGAAGAAATTGCCTTCGATCTTCCTTTTTCTGACTATGGAGTTGACTCGATTATTGGGGTCAATTTCGTTCAGGGTATCAATGATCAGTTGGGGATTAATATCGGTACAACCATTATCTTCGATTACGTCACGGTAGAAAGACTCAGCGGTTACATCGAGCAAACTCACAGTGGCCAAATCATTCCGGACTTCGGCGAGAAACCAGCATTAGCTGTATCACCGATAAAAAACCCTGCTTCGACTTCAAGGGAAAGTCTGGATCCCCAACCCGACGTGGCGGTAGGTTTGCAGAAATCTGAATCAATACAGACTGTGCAATATGTGGAAGATGTTGTTGTAAATGCCCTGGTGCAAGCCTTAAGAATTCAGCCCGACGAGGTGGATTTCGATTTGCCTTTTTCTGATTATGGTGTGGATTCGATTATAGGTATCAATGTCACGAAGCTCATCAATGATGCCCTGGGAACGAATATCAACACCACGGTGCTGTTTGATTACACCACGGTTTCCCGGTTACGTGATCATATTGCGCAGTCCCATGCGGCCAGGATCGGACAGCTGCCTGAATTTGGCGCTAAGGTTTTAGATCAGCGGAAGATGCCCGCCCGGGATCCCATGGAAACGCTCACTGAAGCCCCAGCCAGACCTAATTCAAATAAGTCCAATCCAAGCGAAGCTGGATTGACACATGCTCGAGGAAATATCGAATTCAAAAAAAGAAATTCCATTCCAAAGGAAACTCAATTGCTCAGGGCAGATGTCAATCACAATCAAAATGCAGAGCTAAAACAAATAATTTCCAATACTGATTCCAATACTGATATTGCGATCGTGGGTCTTTCTGGTCAATTCCCAGGTGCCGATGATGCGGAAGGATTCTGGCGCAATATGATGGAAGGTATTGATCCGATTAGTGAACTCACTCCTCCTTATCTGAATGTAAGTACCCAGTACGATCCGGAAAAACAAAAGGGTAAAGCGTATTGTAAGTGGGGCGGGGTGTTATCGGATCGCGACTGTTTTGATCCAATGTTTTTTAACCTCTCTCCAAGAGAGGCGGAGTCAATGAACCCTCATCAAAGATTAATTCTGGAAGAAAGCTGGAAAGCACTCGAGGATGCAGGTTATGACCCCAAATCTCTGAGTGAGTCCAAAACGGGAGTGTTCGTTGGTTCAGAACCAACTGCCTACGTGCATGAAACATTTACGGGATCTTCAGAGGCGATCGTGGCGGCGAGGTTATCCTACTACCTTAATCTGAAGGGCCCAGCCTATGTCGTGAACACAGGTTGTTCTTCTTCGGGAGTTGCCATCCATCAAGCATGCGAAAGCCTGCGTGGTGGGGAGTCGAATCTGGCATTGGCTGGTGGTGTTTTTGCGGTCATGGGACCGACTCCTCTAATCAGTTTATGTCAAGCGGAAATGTTGTCGTTCTCTGGTAAATGCCATGCATTTGATGCCGCCGCCGATGGTATGGTTATGTCGGAAGGAGTAGGTATGGTGACCCTAAAGCGATTGGAGGAGGCCGAACGTGATGGGGACGCAATCTATGGGGTAATCAAAGCTTCGGGTCTGAACCAGGATGGTGCGAGTAATGGCATCACCGCACCTAGCGGCTTGGCCCAGGAATCACTGATCGTCGATACCTACCGGCGTTATGGAATTAACCCGGAACGGATCAGTTACGTCGAAGCCCATGGTACGGGGACCCGGTTGGGGGATCCAATTGAAGCCAATGCATTGGTAAGAGCCTTTCGACAGTTCACTGATAAAACCGATTTTTGCGCCATTGGAAGTGGAAAGTCCTTTATTGGGCATACCGGAGCATCCGCAGCGGTCATTGGTCTGATTAAGATACTTTTATCATTTAAATACCATTCCACCCCAGGCTTCTTACATTTTTCTTCTCTCAATCCGTTGATTGATCTTGATGATTCCGCTTTTTATCCGGATCCACGAATGGTTTCCTGGCAGGGGAAGGATGGGCATCCACTCATGGCAGGGTTAAATTCCTTTGGTCATGGTGGTACTAATGTCCATTTGGTCGTGCAGGAATATACTGCTCCATCGGCTACCCGGGCAGTAATACCGGTGGTGGGTATGGAAACTGGGCAAAGGCCGGGACTCATATTGCTATCAGCAAAAGATGAGGATCGACTTTCGAAGGCTGTGTCGAATCTGTTGGCATATATTCGAGAAGACAATGGCTTAATCAATCATGAATCTGCCCTGGATGATCTGATTTACACCTTGCAAATTGGGCGAGAAGCGATGGAGCAGCGATTGGTATTTCGATGCGGGAGCATGGAACAGCTGGCGTTGTCGCTGGAGGCTTATCTTGCGGGAAGTCTGGATTTGTCACATATCTGGCAAGGGTATGTGGATGAAAATAGAATCAGGAAAGGACGATCCAAAACTATTGAAAATACAGAGTATGCAAAGCGACTGTTGACCCAGAGTGATTATGACCAATTGGCCCGAATGTGGGTTGAAGGTCAGTGGATCGACTGGAAAGAATTGTATCAGGGGCAACTTCCGAAAAAGCTGCACATGCCAACCTATCCATTTTATCGTGAGAGGTATTGGAAACCCGAAGACGTTAGCACGCAATCAGATGGCAAAGTCCGGAGCATGTTGCATCCCCTGGTGCATGAAAATATCTCGACATTGTATGAGCATAAATTTAGCACCCTGCTAACCGGAGATGAGTTTTTTCTCACTGATCATCGGGTAGAAGGCCGAAGCCTGCTTCCCGGGGTGGCGTATTTGGAAATGATTCGAGCGGGTTTCTGCCTTGCCATTGGGAAGGGCCAGGATTGGCCCGTGAAAATGTCTAACGTTGTCTGGATGAAACCTTTGGTCCCCCAAGAGAGTTTGGGTGATGATGGGGTTACTATGACCACGTTATTTAATGTTCGTGATGAAGCAAGTCTTGGCTTTTCCATCGAATCCTCGCACGGTTCGCCGGACGATTCCACAGGGAGAGACAAGCACTGTCAGGGAATGGTTTCGTTAACCGCTCCTATTCAGCCAGAACGCATTGCAATATCCGCGATTCGACAAGCCTGTTCCGGCAATACGGTGACTGCAGATCAGTGTTATGGAGCATTCGAGCGAAACGGGATTGTGCATGGACCCGCCTTACGGGGGCTTTCCAGTTTGTATATTGGTCAGGGTCAGGTTTTGGCATCGATTCAATTACCTGCTTCCATTGCGCACACTTCGTCTGATTTCGGATTGCATCCTACAATAATGGATAGTGTATTCCAGGGAACCATTGGTCTTGCACTGGATATGGTTAGCAAGAGTGGTAATCCAGATGAATCGGCCCGTAATCGAACCGCTGTACCTTTTGGGCTGGACGACCTGGCTATTTTTGGAAAGACAAAGGGGTTGATGTGGGCATGGATTAGATGGTCAGCTGATTCCAAACCTGGTGATAATGTTGAAAAACTCGACATTGATCTTTGCGACGAACAAGGTGCTGTGATTGTTCAGATTCGAGGTTTTTCTTCCAGGGTTATCCAGACTTCGTCGGGCGAAAATGCGGAGGATGGCGTAACCCGGATCAATACTATTCTTAAGCCAGACCAATATTACCTTGCTGAGCACAGCGGAATGTTGCCCAGTGCAGTGTATTTGTCATTCATTGGGGATATTACTCAGCAGATATGGGGGGGATGTGACAACAAGGAAAATGCCCCTGTGGATATTTCCTGTTTTGAGATAAGCAATATAGTTTGGCCCAAACCATTGATGGTTGAATCGGTGGAAAAGGTGCTCCGCTTTGAACTGCTGCTGGAGGATGGAGAACAGAGGTTTTCCATGATGACCAATGAGACTGATACTCAAAGTACGGTCCATTGTCAGGGAATGATAAAGACTCTTAAGCCGAGCGCTTTGATTGACGAACCAAATCAAGTAGGCCAGGAAGCCGAACTGATAAAACAAAGATGTGATGCCGTCGTTGATGCTGCCCGATGTTCTGCAGTGATGCAGGGTACCCATGGACCGGGACTAATGAGTATTGAGCGTCTTCATTACAGCACAGATGAAGCTTTGGTCGAACTCTTGTTGCCGCAAATTGACGATGACCCCGATGCATTTCATTCCGATGTGCTTCATCCCGATGTACTTCAACATGTACTTCATCCAGCCATGATCAATGGTGGACTGCTGGGTGCTGTTGTCTGGACGTTGTTGCAACAGGACGACCAGTCACTGCCGATGCCGTTTAGCCTGGATAGCATGAAGGTATACGCCCGTTTTGACAGAAGAATGATGGTACATATTCGTTCGGTTCAGGAAGGTTCCAAATTGTCCCTGGAGGGTGGTGTTCGAAAATATAATCTGTCCTTTATGGATCTGGCAGGGAACCGGGTAGCACAGATGGAGAATCTGTCCCTGGTTTTTCCTAAACAGCAAACCAGGGATGATAATAATCCCCTTGGCCGGTCTCAACCCATGCGAACCATGGGGAGCATTCAAGCGGCGAAATTTTGGTTGGACGAAGAAGTAACGCAGGATTTTACTGATGTTGTTCATCTCAACCCAATGTTTATTCTGGCGACAAAAAACGAAGAATTGCAGGGAAGTATAGAGGCAATGATGCCTTCTGCGAGGATAGAATATTTGCCTTCTTTAACTTCGTTGTCGAAGAGTAAAAATTCACTGGAAACAGACTTGCATTGGATGCTGGATGTGTTGCAGGAAACCAACCCACAAATCAACAAGGGGGGGGAGATCCTTTTTCTTGTTCCGGAACATTTGTATTCAGCTCAGTTTGCTGCGGTGGTTGCGTTTCTAAAGACTGCGAAACTGGAGAGCCCAGGTCGCATGGTGAAGGCCATTCGATTTATTGAGAGCTCGAAAGAAGGGCGGGCAGCGTTATTATCGGGAGTGAGCAAGGAATTGCTCTCCTCCAATGGCAATGTCGAAATCAGGTTTTCTGAGAACGGTATCCGTTCAGCCAGGAAACTATCGGAAGTCTCATTGCCAACCTTTTCCAATACCACTCCCCTGGGACAGGGCAAGGTGGTATGGATCACTGGTGCATTGGGGGGCATCGGAAAGCTGGTCAGTGATCATTTCGCTAATCCAGGAGTAAAACTGGTGTTAACCGGCCGGTCTGAACTTGCCGGAAGAAGTAAACAGTTTATCCGCTCCCTCGAAAACAAGGGCGCGGAGGTAAGTTACCTTCAGGGGGATGTGTCCCAGGAACAGGATGTGGTACGAATACTCGGTCAGATCATTTCGGACCACGGAGAACTTAATGGCATTATTCATAGCGCCGGGGTTATTCGCGATCACTATATTCAACAAAAAACACCCGGGGAAATATGTGAAGTATTAAAACCGAAGGTGGATGCCGTACAAGCGATGGATAACGCTTCATCGGGTTTGTCTTTGGATTTCTTTATAATGTTCTCGTCCATAGCAGGAGTGTTGGGGAATCCGGGTCAATCAGATTACGCGGCAGCCAGCGCTTTTCTTGATGAATTCGCAGCCCAGCGTAATCGTTTGCAGGAGGAAGGAAAACGAAGGGGAAAAACCATTTCAATCAACTGGCCATTGTGGAAGGATGGCGGAATGAACATGGGAGGGGCCAATGAAACCCTAATGTTTGATGCAACCGGCATGGCTGCGATGCCTGGTGAAGACGGTCTTCGTTCACTCGATCAATGGTTACAGCATTGCGTTGATTATCCCCACGATCAGATACTGGTTGCCTGGGGCGATAAGCAAGCTATAAAAAGAAAACTACTGTCATATGATTACCCTCCCGTTTCCGGCTCATCGGTGGATGGTAGCGCAAGCAGGCCCAGTGAACACACCCCTGATATCGCCGCTCCTTCTGGTGTCGAATCTGTTTCCAGTTATATTGAGAGTCTGCATGGTGAGTTAATTCGAATTGTTGGAGAGGTACAAAAAATACCACTCAATAAGATTTCATTGAAAAGGGCGTTGTCCAGTTACGGTTTTGACTCAATCAGCTTTACTGAACTCACCAATGAAATCAATAAATCGCTGAAAATCTCTCTTATGCCCACGGTGTTTTTTGAGATCCAGGATTTGTTAGCTTTGTCGGATTATCTGCTGGCACATCATCAGGATGTATTACAGAAAAAATATCCCTTAGCAAGTGATCATCCTGGAAGGGGAGCTACTACAGGAAACAATGGGAATGCTGGAGGGGATGTTGTCACAGAGACTCTCTATGAGTCGTCGGAATCCCCCAACATTTTGAAAACCAAAATGTTTAACCTGCTGAATAGGGAAATGCCATCTGCTGCTGTGGATGTATTGCCTAATGCCCCTCGCCCCATATCGTCATCTGCTATTACCAAAAACTCTTCTTCAGAGTCTCTGCCAAAGGCCGTAGCCATTATCGGTATGGCGGGGAAATTTCCAGGTGGAGGAGACCTGGATCGATTCTGGACGGCATTAGTCAATAATGAAGATCTCATTTCTGAGGTTCCTGAAGATAGATGGAATTGGCGTGACTATTACGGTGACCCCAATAGTGAGCCGGGAAAAACCAAAGTCAAATGGGGTGGTTTTATCGAAGATGCGGATAGGTTTGATCCTTTGTTTTTCGGTATTTCCCCTCTGGAGGCAGAATCCATGGACCCTCAGTTGCGACTGTTTCTTGAAACAGTCTGGGCGACTATTGAAGATGCTGGATATTCAGCCAGTTCGTTATCTGGTAGCGACACCGGAGTGTTTGCGGGAGTAGCAACCGCCGATTACAAGGACCTTTGGCATGAGGCAAAGCTGAAGAAAATTGTGACCGTGCCAGCAGAGCCATTTCCTTTTATGGTTGCGAATCGGGTTTCCTATGTTTTTAATTTTCATGGGCCAAGCGAGGTTATCGATACGGCCTGTTCGAGCTCTTTGATTGCGATCAACCGGGCTATCGAAAGTATTCGTCATGGAAGTTGCGATGGAGCGATCGCTGGTGGAGTTAATGTCATGGCAAGCCCAAAAATCACCATTGCTTCCAGTCAGGCTGGGATGCTAAGTGAAAATGGACGATGCATGACCTTTGATAAGAGAGCCAACGGATATGTCCGAAGTGAGGGTGTAGGCGCTATTTTTCTGAAGAGCCTGGATAAGGCAATTGAAGATGGAGATCGAATATACGGAGTGATTCGGGCGAATGGAGAAAATCACGGTGGCAGAGCGGCTTCGCCTACTGCGCCTAATGCGGCGGCTCAAAAAGCATTGTTGGTGAATATATATGATCGTTTCAATATTGACCCCAGAAGCGTTAGCTACATTGAAGCCCACGGTACAGGAACTGAGCTTGGTGATCCAGTGGAATTCAATGGCTTAAAAGGGGCTTTTGAAACCCTTTATCGACGCCGGGATATTGAGCAGCCTGATGAGCCCCATTGCGGTATTTCTTCGGTAAAAGCCAACATAGGCCATCTGGAAGCAGCAGCAGGAGTCACCGGGGTTATTAAGGTGTTATTGATGCTACGCCACAGGATGATGCCAGGCAATGTCCACCTGACAGAGATGAATCCCTATTTAGAACCAAAGGGAACACCGTTCTATTTCCTGAGAGAAAGTCGCCAATGGCTGCCCAGGAAAATATCGCAGAACATATCCCACAGCATATGCAAAGATACTCCAGATGTTCCAGGGAAGACAGATGGTCATGATGACCAGGGACCATTTCCACTGCGTGCAGGGGTGAGTAGTTTTGGGGTGGGTGGTTCAAATGCCCATCTCGTAATCGAAGAGTATTTGGCTGATCCCCATTCATCGAGTAACAACGAACCAGAAATCACTGATGAGATAGATGCTCATCCCAGTATCATTATTGTGTCAGCCAAGAGCCTTGAAGCATTAAAACTGCATTGCCGCAATTTGGCGAATTTTCTCGCAACCCGATATTCCGGGTCCCTGGCGGCCCTGGCATATACCTTGCAGAAGGGAAGAGATGAGATGCCTCATCGACTCAGTTTTTCAGCCTCCAGTCTGTCTGACGCAAAAGACATATTGGAAAAATTTGGTCATGATGAAGAGTGTTCGTGTTTTCATGGAGAAGTTGCTAATGATGGCAGCCTGTCCGCCTTAACGGATGATGAGGATATGCTCGACGTCATTCGGGTATGGGTCGAAAAAGGTAAAACAGACAAACTGGCTCAGGCTTGGGTGAATGGAGTGAGTGTTGACTGGGAGGCACTGATTGTTGGAAAGGTGCCTGGAAAGGTTGCTTTACCTACCTACCCATTTGCGCGGGAACGATATTGGATTCCAGAAGCAGATGATAACGACCAAGGCGAAAAAAGAGAAAATCTATCATCTCAGTCGGTGTTTGATACGAAACCGGAAACCATTTCCAGCGAGGGAATGGCTCAGAGACCCGATTCAGAGCTTATCGCCAAGTCCACTTCCGCGGCCGGAGATAAGGAAATTCTGTTGTTTGAGGAGGTTTGGGAACAGGAAGCACTGGATGTACCATTTCCAGGTGTCAAATTTGACCATGTGATCTGTTTTATCAGCCAGTCTGATGACCAGGAGGCGATTTCCCGGGCGCTAGGAAAGTATCGCCAGGATGGGAGCTCCCCCCAGGTGAGTTTTGTTGCGAAACTCGAAAATGGTAGCCCCGAAAAGCTCATTCTGGATTCAGGCAGGGTAACAACTGTCGATGCAGCAGATTCCCAGTCATTCAGGAAGGCGTTGGAGTATCACAAGGAGCAACGAGGCGATTTTGACGCCGTTTTGTATCTATGGCCCTGGGAGGACAGCGACTGTATTTACAATGCCTCCGTTATTGTTCGCCTTTTGCAATCAGCCAATGCCTGTTCGCAAAGCTTGAAAAAGCTCATTCTTTCAGCCCGTACGGAGACCGGATTGCAGCGGGCATACGTCGAAAGTTGGATCGGTTTTGAGCGTTCACTCCAAATGGTTTCCAACATTCGGGTATCAGTTGTTTTCGAACAGACCAATGAGCCTGTGAGCAATAACTCTGGGATCAACAACTCTGGGATCAATGAGCTTGTCAATGCATTAAGCCAAAGAGAGTCTTCTTCAATGGGTTTTAATGGGATGGATTCTTCGGCCTGGTTTGATTGCCTGGCTCTTGAATTATTTCATCCCCAGGGTGGCAGCGCATGTTATCAAAAAGGTACCCGTCACGTTTCGCGAATTCAATCGGTGTCAAGAACTGAAACCATGGATGGGAATCGACTCTCCAGGCAATTTAACAATATAAGACAAGGTGGCTGTTATCTTATTACCGGAGGCGCGGGTGGAATCGGATTCATTGTTGCCCAACACCTGGCAAAACGCTTCAATGCCAAACTTGGGCTAACGGGACGTTCATCTCATAGTCCCGAAATTGTTCTCCAGCTAGAGCGACTAAAAGAATTGGGCGGAGAAGCGATTTATGTGGAGGGTAATGTTAGCGATACGGGCCAAATGAAAAGGGTTGTGGAGAGTATTGATAATCGATTCGGCAAGCTCGACGGCGTCATCCATGTTGCAGGCGTTCCAGGAAGTCCAAATATTCTGGATGTAGACATTGATGCATTTGAGTCGGTGTTGGAGGCCAAAATCCAGGGCAGCCTGGTATTGGAAACGGTGACCAAAGAGCAGGATCTCGACTTTATCTGCTATTTTTCTTCTTCATCAGCTGTGCTGGGAGATTTCGGCTCGTGTAATTATGCTGTAGGTAACCGGTTTCAGACGATCTATGGCAAGTCAAGAAAAGAGATCCATGGAGAAGGTGTCTGTGACTCTATTGTCATAAATTGGCCCCTATGGGAGAGTGGTGGTAAGTCCATTGGTGGTGACGATCAGTCCAGGCTATATCTTGAATCCAGTGGGCAGAAAATGCTGGATACTGATACTGCTCTCATGCTTCTGGATGAATTTCTTGGCAAGCCCTTTGTGCAAAATTTCGTCATGCTGGGTGATCAAAAGCGAATTCAAAGAACTCTGAATCAAGTGACCCGACCTACCACTTATGTGCAGCAGGGCGCTGCTTCTCAGCCTGCATATGGTTTGAGTTCGAGCGTGACGTTGTCATCCGCTGGGAAAGGGTGGAGAGGGGAGATGGAAGGGCTGGACACCATTCAATGTTTGACCTGGGACTTAAGACAGTTAATTCATTCCATGTTGAAAATTGATCGCAAACGCCTGGATGGGAAAACCAATTTGGCAGATTTTGGCTTTGATTCCATTTTGCTAGCGGAGTTTGCCAGAGTGATGACCCAACACTTTGAAGTGAATATCACGCCGTCTGTTTTTTTTAGTTATTCCACCATTACGCAATTGGCCAGCTATCTGAGTAAAGATTTTCGAGGGGAGATGGAGTTATTTTACCAACCACGAAAATCAGAACCCGTCCTGGAGGTGGCCCTGGATAGTCCACAGCCCAAAGAGATAGTGGATCTGTCGAGTGCGCCCCAAACCATTACTCTGGAACAGGATTACCAAAAGCAGCCCCATCAGGAACAGTCAGAAAATACGGCCCTGGGAGAATCTAATCACCGGTACCAGATCGCGATGCACTCTGATGTGCCCATTGCCATTATTGGTATGAGTGGGCGATTTCCTAATGCAAGAAATGTTGACGAGCTTTGGGAAATTCTGGCGAATTCGGTAGATGCAGTGGGGGAGGTTCCAAAGAGCCGATTTGATTGGTCATCGATTTACGCGGATGATGAAAACCCGAATAACGGTAGCATCAGCAAATGGGGGGGATGTATTCCGGGCATTGCCGAATTCGATCCTTTATTTTTCGAAATCTCTCCATTGGAAGCAGAACGCATGGATCCTCAGCAACGCCATCTGCTGCAAGAGTCCTGGAAAGCCCTCGAAGATGCTGGTTATGGAGAAAACCAGATCGCAGGGAACAAGATAGGAATGTTCGTGGGTGTCGAAGAGGGAAGCGATTATCAGCGGCGGCTAAAGGATATTAGTCTGACTTCAAGCCACAATGGTATTTTAGCATCCAGATTGGCGTATTTTTTGAATCTGAAAGGGCCCACCATGGCCATCAACACCGCCTGCTCATCTTCCCTTGTCGCTGTGCACCAGGCTTGTTTGAGCTTGAGAAGTTCGGAGTGTGATACCGCTATTGCTGCAGGAGTAAATTTGCTGGTTTCTCCGGATGCTTATGTGGGCATGAGCCAGGCTGGTATGCTTTCTCCCAACGGGAAATGCTATGTTTTCGATCAGCGGGCAGATGGCATGGTGCCCGGCGAAGCGGTTGCTGTTGTGGTTCTTAAGCGTTTGTCCAAAGCTGAGCAGGATGGAGACCCAATCCATGCGGTTATTCGGGGCTCAGGGGTCAACTATGATGGAAAAACCAATGGCATTACCGCTCCGAGCGGAGCGTCTCAAACTGAGCTGTTAAACGATGTCTATTCTCGTGCAGATGTAGCAGTGAAAGATATTGAATACATTGTCACCCACGGTACGGCAACTCAACTGGGCGACCCGGTAGAGATTAATGCACTATACGATGCGTTCACACGGAAAACAGACCAAACCGGATTTTGTGCATTGACTTCCACCAAAAGCAACTTCGGCCATACGTTTGCGGCATCAGGGTTGCTTAGCATGATGTCTTTGGTGAAGTCCATTCAACACCAGCAAATTCCGGCGAGTATTAACTGTGATCAGGAGAATGACTATATCCAGTGGGAGAGAAGCCCATTCTATGTCAATAAACAACTCAAACCCTGGTTCCGGGATCCAGAAAGCCCACGACTTGGTGGGGTGAGTGCATTCGGTATGAGTGGAACGAATGCCCATGTGCTGGTAGAAGAATATCGTAGCGGGGATTCTGTTAAAGGCAGGGTTGCGCCGCAAATTGAGCAACCGGAATCGCCATACTATCTGCTGGCGTTTTCTGCCATGACACAGGATGCACTAAATCAAAAGATCTTAGACATGGAGACTTTTCTGGGATCCCAGGAATTAGAGAATCATGACCTCGCAAAAATAAGTTACACCTTACTCGATGGTCGCTATCACTTTAATTATCGTTTCGCCGTTGTGGTCAAAAGCATTCGGGATGCCATCGTCAGTTTGCAGGCCGCAACGGCCGGTGAGAAACGGTATAACCTTTTTCATGGACAGGTTGATATCGAGTTTTCTGGACAGGTTGCAATCAAGCGTTATGTGAAAGACCTTTTGCGTCAAAGTCAGACTCTGATTGATTGTGGAAATGAATTTCAGGAAGCTTTGTTCGCATTGGGCGACTTCTATTGCCAGGGTTATGATCTCTCCGGCGACCTATTACATCTAAACGCTCCGGAGAAATTACGATTACCCGGGTATCCGTTTTCCAATAAAGAGTATTGGATCGAGTTTGAGGAGTCTTTGACGACCATTGTGGAACAACCCTCTGAGGCGAAAATACACCCTCTATTGCATACCAATGTTTCGTTGTTGAACAAGTCCATTTTTTTCAGCCGCTTTACGGGTAATGAATCGTTTTTGTATTGCCAGAAGAACGAAAGCGATGAAATTATTCCAGGTTTGCATTACGTGGAAATGGCTCGGGTTGCGGGTGAAACTGCGCTCGGCAAAACGGTTTCAGGACTTTCTAATCTGGTTTGGGGGGCGCCCGGATCTGTCGTTGATTCAGATCGGTCCTGTGGCGTGACCCTGGCGTTTCATGGTTCAGAACCCGATCTGGGCTATAGCATTGCCTATGAGGATGAGGAGAAACAGATAAATCACATCGGTCGGCTTCAAACCCGTGATGCTGGAGAGGTACTACCTGAGGTGGATATTGCGATGTTACAGGCTGGGTTAAGCCCAGTGAATGTGTCCAACTACGATTTGAATATTGAGACCAGAGGGGAAGTTGATGCTCTTTCTGTTAGCGAGTTATTTGTTTCTCCAAATATGGTTTTAGCTAAATCGGGCTTCGCGGGAATTAATGGAGATGTCACTAAAGACGGCCCATTTAAAGATATTGAACCAACGCTATTTCACCCGGCCAATCTGCATATGGTCTGGAAATTACTTAGGAGTATGAGTCCCCAAGGGCAGCGATTGCTGCCAATGTCATTGAAGCATATCCAGATTTTTCAGGCTCTACCACAGTTTTACTATACCTGTATAAAGAGTCACACCCAGATGGGGCTCCAGCATGCCAGGGGTGTTGCAAGCAGGAAATACAACGTGATGTTTTACGATAAAAATGGTGTGCCAATAGGATATTTGAAAGAGTTTTCCATTGGCCCTATGGAGCGACTTTTCAACATAAAACTCTGATTTTTGACGTTTAACAATGTTTGTAAATCAATTTTCGATAACAATCCAGAAAAACCTTACATGAGTAATACCGGGAAATTGTGCATCATTGGCGGCGGGCCCCTTGGTATCGGGCTTGGTAGAGAGCTGAATGATGGTGGCATCGATTATGATTTGTATGAAACCGAATCCGATTTCGGTGGGGTATGGAATGGGGACGGAGAGAGCAGTCGGGTTTATCCTTCGTTACATCTTATCTCACCAAAGTTCAATACTCAGGTGCCTGATTTCCCCATGCCGGACTCGTATCCGGTTTATCCCAATCACAAAATGATGCTGGATTATCTGCGTTCATATGCCAGAGCATTCGGTGTTTACGAAAAAGCGATTTTTAATACCTCGGTGGTTAAACTGGAACCCGTAGGGGAGCAGTGGGATGTCACATTGTCCAATGGAGAGACCAAACGTTATTTTTTTGTTGCTGTTTGTAATGGCGCTCAACGAATTCCCCGATATCCAAAACCCGGCTATCCCGGGGATTTTTCAGGAGAGGTGCTTCATTCCAGGGACTACAAATCACCGGATCAGTTAAGGGATAAACGTGTGTTGTGCGTGGGAGCTGGAAATTCAGGTTGCGATATTGCTGTGGACGGCGCGCATCATGCCCGGGAAACCTATCACAGTACACGGCGGGGTTATCACTACTATCCCAAGTTTATTGGTGGTAAACCGACACCCCAGTGGATGTTGCAAATAGGGAACAAGTTTAAAACCAAGGATGAAACCATGGCCTATATCCGACAGGTGTTCAAGTTGGCAGGATTTGACGGCACAGATTATGGATTGCCCGAACCTGACCATCCTTTGGATGCGGCTCATCCCATTATGAACTCCCAGATCCTCTATCACATTGGACATGGAGACATTAGTCCCAAAGGAGACATCGATTCATTTGAAAACAAAATCGTGCATTTTAAGGATGGAAGCCAGGCCGAGGTAGATTTGATTATCTATGCTACGGGTTATGACCGGGACTTTCCCTTTCTAGAGCGAAATTTGCTGGATTGGAAGGGTGAAATTCCTGATCTTTTTATACATATTGCCCCGCGAGACTTCGATAATATTTTCTTTTTCGGTTTTGTGAATGCCGCGGCAGGGCTCGGGGATGGGCTACGGCTCCAGGGTCAGTTTGTCAGAAGTTATATCGGTGCGATGCTCGATAAGGGTAAAGGTTACCATGAGTTTTTACGGATCAAGAAAGAAGAAGACCCTGATCTCGGTCAGGACTATTTCGTGGATTCTCATCGGCATCTTTGGGAAGTGGATTTCTGGAAATTTCTCAAGTTGGCTAGAAGCTACCGGGATTTGCTGGATGAGAGATAGAGATTAGCTGTCGTGACCAATGAAAAGAAAAGCGATCTTGAACAGGTCATGTTTGACTACCTGGATCAGGAGTTGGTGGATGCGGCTCTCGCTTCATTATCCATGATTGGAAGCAGTGCTGCTGAGGATTCTGCCGAACCAGCAGGAGATGATAGCGAACAACAGGAGAAGCCCTCCAGGCCAAGCCAGAGACAGAAAAACTCAACAGCCACTGCCCGTGAAACGATTAGAGAAAATCAAACTGATCAGTCACCCATTGTTGAAAGTCAGGTTGTTGGAAAAAGTAGACCTGCCGGGAAGCCGCAAAAAGCGCCGGAAAAGTTTAGGCAGGAAATTCTCTATATTGCATCAGATGTGCTGAAAATCCCCCTGGATGAGATGGATGTTCGGCAGAACATGGCTAAGTACGGAGTTGACTCGATTATCGTTACGGAAATAGTCAAACGCATTTCTGATGTGCTTGATTTGCCTATTGCGCCGACGGTGTTTTTCGAAGCCCGTCATCTTAATGAGTTAGTTGATATTCTGTTTAGCCGCTATCCGAAAGCAGTCGTGGCGCGGTATGAGTCTGAAGTTAGCCTGGCGGGTGCGCAGCAAACCAATGCAGATGACATTCTCAGGAGTGACGATCAATCATCAGACTCCGATTTTAATAACTCCCGTATCGATAACCCGGAAGGACAGGGATTCGGCCAGGAATCTGCGCATCCATCGTCTGCCAGGGCGTTGTCTCTGGATGAGATGGATGAACCAGGTATTGATGACGATGTGTCAGAGTGGATAAGAGATTTTATCAAGGATGTGTCATCAGAGGATTTAAGCCAATCCATTGGTTCAGACGGGTTTCAGGAGAGTGTTACTCCATCTCCAGATAAAACGGTTTATCAGCCAGTTGCGATTATCGCGATGGATGGTCAGTTTCCCAATAGTGCAAACCTTGATGAATTTGAGCAGCACCTTCTGACAGGGAGCGACTGTATCAGCGAAATTCCCCCTGATCGCTGGGACTGGGAGTCGGTATACGGTGATCCTGAGGAAGGGGAGTTTACGAAAGTAAAATACGGTGGATTTACACCGGGAATCGATAAATTTGATCCGTTATTTTTTGGTATGTCTCCCAGGGAAGCGGAGTTAATGGATCCCCAGCATCGTTTGTTTATGCAATGCGTTTGGCGTTTAATTGAATCCTCTGGCCACGCACCTGGATCTCTATCGGGTAAGAAAGTAGGGATGTTTATCGGTATCAATCTGCAGGATTATGCCCATTTGATTGATCGTTATGGGGCCATCGAAGCGCTTCATCTCACCAGCCTCGGCCATATGTTTTGCCCTAATCGTCTTTCTTTCATGCTAGACGTACACGGTCCGAGTCAGGTAATTGATACCGCTTGTTCAAGTTCCCTGGTCGCTCTGCATCGGGCGGTTTTGAGCATCCAGCATGAAGACTGCGAAATGGCCATTGCCGGTGGCTCAAACCTGCTAATTACGCCAGATATGCACGTTATGTATAGCAAGGTTGGCATGATTTGTGAGGATGGTCGGTGTAAAACCTTTTCGAAGGATGCGAATGGTTACGCCCGTTGTGATGGCGTTGGCGCGGTGTTGTTGAAATCTCTGGGTAGAGCTAAGGAGGATGGAGACACCATTTTAGGTGTAATCAGGGGTTCGTCAGAAAACCATGGTGGGTTATCTACCTCCCTTACTGCACCCAATCCCAAAGCGCAGGCGGAACTGATTGTTGAGGCTTGTAGACGGGGAAATATCGACCCGAGAACCATTAGTCACATTGAGTGTCATGGTACGGGTACTCCCCTTGGCGACCCCATTGAAATCAATGGTTTGAAGATGGCATTTGAGAGGATGTACCGGGAGGCAGGATTGCCGATGCCGATTCAGCCCCATTGTGCATTAGGGTCGGTTAAGTCGAATATTGGTCATGCTGAAACCGCAGCAGGTATTGCCGGGATAATAAAGTCGCTGCTCTCTCTAAAGCGAAAACGCCTTTATGCCACCTTGCACTGCAAGGAGGTGAATCCAATGATTGATCTTGAAAATAGTCCTTTTTATTTATTGCAGGAAGGTGAGAAGTGGCAGCCGCCCGTAGTAGATGGGCAGATTGTTCCCCGCCGGGTCGGTGTTAGCTCCTTTGGGGCAGGTGGGTCAAATGCTCATGTGATTGTGGAGGAGTATCTACCAGAGCCTGATACCCGGGAGGTAGGGAAAACCCCCTCACTTGTTGTACTTTCCGGCAAAAATGAGTCAAGTCTTGAACAGGTAGCAAACAATCTTAAGGTGTATCTACAGACATGCCGAAATGAGTTAGATATTCGCCCTCCTGAGCTAATCGACGTTGCCTATACTTTGCAGGTAGGCCGGGACGGCATGCCGTTTCGGTTTGCTACCACGGTCAGCTCGTTGGATGAGCTCATTGACAACCTGGATCGTTTCGTCAAAAAACAGCAGACATCAGACTCGGAAAATGCGACTACCTGGTGGGGTAACACCAGGGCTAATAGAAAGGCATTAACTGTATTGCTGGATGATCCAGAAACGGAACCTAAACTGAATCAATGTCTGGCGACCGGAAACCTTGCAGAATTGGCGGAGCTGTGGATACAGGGAATTGATCCGGACTGGATCCAGCTCTATCAGGGTGCCTTCTGGCAAGATAGATACCAGAACCTGTTGCCTCGACGGGTTGCCCTGCCAACGTATCCTTTTGTTGAAAAAAGATGTTGGCTACCGATGCGAGACCCCGGGGAAGTGACGGATCGTCGTGGAACAGGGAACGGAAAAAACCAATCCCCTATACATTGGATGTTGCATCCACTGGTTCATCAGAATACGGCTAGTTTGGAAACGTTGGGATTTACCTCAAGGTTTACGGGGCAGGAATTCTTTTTAGCCGATCATGTTGTGAATAGGCGCAGGATTATGCCCGGGGTAGGCTATCTGGAAATGGGATGCGAGAGCCTGCAACAGCTGATGGTGAGAGACAAAAATGAGCAAACCGAATTGCGTAATATTGTCTGGGCCAGTCCGTTTTCGATCAGTGGCGAATCCAATGTGCTCTCTATCCTGGTAGAAAAACACGGTGACAGGAGTATACGTTATCAGATAGTTAGCCAGTCTCCAGACGGTAGCGACGTGTTGCACAGTCAAGGACACGGGGAATTAAAAACTGCTGAACGCCCTTCAGAAATGGGTCTGGAAAAAATAAAACAGTGGTTCGAGAAAAATAGCGAGTGTCGAGGTGTGATTTCTGCTGAAGAATGCTATACCTCTTTTGACAGGCTATCCATTAATTATGGGCCAGCACACAGGGGGATAGAGTCCATTTTATACGGAGTAGACCGTAATGGGGATCTGGGGCAGGAGCAGACACCTCAGGTGCTGGCAAAGCTATCACTTCCTGATGTGGTCAGCGACACATTGCAAGACTATACCCTACACCCGAGCATGTTGGATTCCGCCCTGCAGTCGTGTATCGGTTTGATGTTTGCATCGAAAACGAGTACTGATAATCCGTCCCTTCCCTTTGCGATAGATTCTTTAAAGATCTATCAACCTTGCTGTAATCAAATGTGGGCCTGGATACGTTATGCCAAAGGAAATAGTGTCAATAGTCGGGTGCAACGAATAGATATCGACTTGTACGATTCGTTGGGTGATACATGTGTGACGATTCGTGGTTTTTCCTCAAGAAAAATTGACTTGAAGGAATCCACTGACTCTTTGTCTAAGGACACTACCGTGATGCTATATAGGCCGGTTTTGCGTTCAATACCTTTAACTACCAGGGTAACAAAAACATCACCAGGCTATCTTCCGGTTGATCAGCAGAAAAAGACAGTACGAACTGTGTTTATCATTGACTTTGCGGTAGATGGCGGGCTTTCAAGCCATGGCAATGTGATCAAGGAAGAGTTATCTCCCGTTGATTTGGTGTTTATTCAGGCAAAGCCTGAAACCGGGGAGAGTGGACCTGCGGCTATCTTTCGAGCGGCTTCGATCCGCCTGTTTGAACATCTTAAAGTCTTACTGAACAATACATCAAAGGAACGCCTGTCGGTTCAGGTGGTGATTTATGGAAAAGGCTCTTCCGTGGTATTAAGGGGTTTGAGGGGGTTGCTAAAAACAGTAGAGCAGGAATACCGACGATTTCGCGGTCAGATAATCTGGTTTGACGAGAAACCCCAGCTACCATTTCTGCGTGGCGCATTGGCCGATAACTATTTGGCAATGGAAGATCACGAAGTTAGATATCAGGGGAGCGCGCGTTTTGTCCCGCAATGGGAGGAAGTGGTCGATCCCATGGAACCTGGCTCACAGAATGAAGAAGAGACAGGTGTTAACAAGCCAGATCAAAGGGAGTCAATACCCTGGAAAGAGAAAGGCGTTTACCTAATAACCGGGGGAGCCGGCGGATTAGGAATGATGTTTTGTCAGGAGATCGTTTCTAGGGTGCAATGCCCTGTGGTGATATTGGTGGGGCGTTCGCCGTTGTCGGGTCAAAAACAACAACAGATAGAAGCACTGATTAAGAATAGTGAAGGGTTTGGTCCCAGGGTAGTTTACGAACAGGCTGATGTGGCTATTGCATCACAGGTTGATGAGCTTGTCGCCAGGATGAATCAAAAATATGGCCCCATAAATGGTGTGCTCCATGCAGCCGGGACGCTGCAAGATAATTTCATTAGAAATAAGTCGATTGAGGATTTTGAACAGGTTTTTAAGCCTAAACTATCGGGAACAGTCAATCTGGATCAGGCTACCTGTTCAGAGTCACTGGACTTCTTTGTTCTTTTTGCATCCGGGTCTGGGGTATTTGGAAGCGCGACCCAAGCCGACTATGCCTGCGCCAACGCTTTTCTGGATGGCTATGCTCACTATCGACAATCGTTGGTCGATGAAGGCGCTGCTTATGGCAGAACAGTGTGTATTGACTGGCCACTTTGGGAGTCTGGGGGTATGGCCATGGATACGGAAACACAAATGATTATGACCCAAAGGACGGGGGTTATGCCCTTACCAACCGACCAGGGTATCAGTGCGTTTTATCGTTCGTTTCATATCAATTCTCCTCAAATGTTAGTCATGTTTGGTGATCCAGCCAGGATTCGTCAAAACCTGATGTACAGTCCTTCGTTGAAAAAAAGTAACAATCTTCTTGAAGAGCCCACAGCGGTGAATGAGTTTATCGCCGACTCATCCCCGTCTGACCCATCTGGAGGAACCCGATTAGTTTCTTTGCAGGATGCGCTGATTAGATTCATCGCCGAGATCATGAAGTTCGACGTCGAGGAGCTCGATGTGGAAACAGAACTCGGCGAATACGGGTTTGATTCCATTACCTTTACCGATTTTACTAATCGATTAAACAAACAGTACGGAACAGAATTAACTCCTACCATATTTTTTGAATATCCAACTGTGGCGGAATTCTCCGAATATCTACTGGATAACCACTCCGTGTTGTTGGCAATGCCCACTGATATTCAGAACCAGCAGTCAGTCACCGGAGGGCATTTACAGATAGCCCCTGCGGCTATAGAGATGGATACGGAAATGGTTGTGGAAGAGAAATGTTCCTGTGATGCCCAGCAAATGGAAGTTGGCCACCCGACTGAATGGCTGCAGCAATTATTAATAATCGATGTCGCGAACTTGATGAAATTCGAGCTTCATGAAATGGATGTGGAGACAGAGCTTGGAGAATATGGGTTTGACTCTATCACCTTCACGGAGTTTGCTAATCGACTTAATCGGGAGTATGGAACAGAAATTACGCCAACGGTATTTTTCGAGTTTCCCAATATAACGGAGCTGGTTGAGCATTTACTGGAAGAATATCCGGATCAGTTCATGCCTTTGTTTGAATCTACTCGAAAACAGCAACCGATCGTGGGCATTGCGGGCTCCCATGAATCTGAAAACGATGATTCAGATGGGGAGGGGTTGACTGGCGCTGAGACTCCTGGGGATGAGGCCATTGCCATTGTGGGTATGAGTGGGCGTTTCCCGATGGCCAGGGATTTGGATGAGTTTTGGGACAATCTGGAAAAGGGAAAGGATTGCATCACCGAAATACCCTCTGACCGATGGGATTGGCGGGAAATATGGGGGGATCCGAAAAAAGAAGCGAATAAGACAAACATCAAATGGGGTGGTTTTATTGATGAGGTTGGGGATTTCGATGCACAGTTTTTCGGCATTTCTCCCCGGGAAGCGCAATTGATGGATCCACAGCAGCGACTGTTGATGGAGTATGTCTGGAAGGCAATTGAAGATGCGGGATATTCGGCCAAAAGTCTCTCTGGTAGCAATACCGCTGTACTGATGGGAACGGCTTCAAGTGGATATGGGGAGATGATGGCAAGTTCAAATGTGAACATCGAAAGCTATAGCTCTACTGGGGTAGTGGGCTCCGTAGGACCCAACCGGGTTAGTTATTATCTAAACCTTCATGGACCGAGCGAGCCTATTGAAACAGCTTGCTCCAGTTCTCTGGTAGCCATCCACCGAGCCATCACAGCGATCAGGGCTGGTGATTGCGAACAGGCCCTTGTGGGGGGCAGTAATCTGATCATCAATCCACAAACACATATTAGTTTCAACAAAGCTGGAATGCTGAGCGAAGATGGGCGTTGTAAAACATTTTCCAGTGCAGCTAATGGATATGTCCGGGGCGAAGGTATCGGTGTGTTGTTTCTAAAAAAGCTGAAGGCTGCTGAGCGTGATGGTGATCATATTCATGCTGTGATTATCGGAAGCGCAGAAAACCATGGAGGACGGGCGAACTCACTTACTGCTCCGAATCCAAAGGCGCAGGCTGCTTTATTAAAAAAGGCTTATCAACGAGCGGGTATTGATCCGATCACGGTGGGATACATCGAAGCTCATGGTACTGGTACAGAACTTGGTGATCCTATTGAAATCGAAGCGCTGAAAAATGCGTTTTCGGCTCTTGTTGACAACCCGACTTCCGGGGATTCGCCTCCCTATTGTGGTCTTGGTTCAGTAAAGACAAATATTGGACATCTGGAACTATCAGCCGGTGTTGCTGGGGTAATTAAGACAATTCTGCAAATCAGACATAAAACGTTAGTGCAAACCCTGCATTGTCAGAGTGTTAACCCTTATATCAAAATTGAAAATACCCCATTTTATATCGTTGATCGTAATCGGGAGTGGAAGGCTCTATCAGATGGGAATGGCTTGGCGCTGCCGCGGCGAGCAGGTGTGAGTTCGTTTGGGTTTGGGGGTGTAAACGCCCATGTGATTCTGGAGGAATATCTGCCCCACCCCCGGGATTTATCTCAAGCTGAATCAGAGCCTAAATTAGCGTCAGGCTATCCAATCATTCTGTCAGCACGGGATGCAGACTCATTGATGGAGCGCGCCAGGCAATTATTGGATTTCCTGAAGTCGAAACCTGAACGATTGCCTCCCGGCGAAAACGATGAAACCCGGAAAATGGATGGGATGATTGTCGAATTGGTGAGTGAAGCCATTGGCGTCGATGCTACTGAAATTGGCCGTCATGAAAACTTCGAAGACATGGGGGTGGACATGGTGCAACGAACTCAAATCATGGAGTCCATCAAGAAGGCATTTGATATCGAAATGAATGCCAAGGCTTTTTTAAGATGTGAAGCGATCTCTTCAATCTCAAGGATGCTTGTAGATAATTATTCCCACCTCTCTTCTTTTGAGGGCCCCAGCCACATTCACACCGGTGTCATTGATGGAGATAATGTTGATTTAGACCTGGCCACGGAAGTAAACCCCCATATCAATTTTCTGGACCTCGCATATACACTTCAGGTGGGAAGGGAGCAAATGGAACAAAGACTGGGATTTGTGGCCTTTGATACCGTGGATTTAGCGCGAAAGTTGCAGCAGGTCATTTCATTGATGCACTCAACTGAGGTTGACGAAGACGGTGTGCTGGTCAGGGCCAATAGTGGAATCTACAGTGGATACGTAACCCAACGGAAACGTGGTGCCGCCGATTCATCCATGGGAACCATTGATGAAGAAATCAGGCTTGCCAAATTAAACGGAGATGTGTCAAAGCTCCTTGCTTTTTGGGTCAAAGGGAAATTTGAAAAATGGAAGGAGCTGTATCACTCGGATGGCCTGTTCCAGAGTAAGAGACAGCGTCTTTCGTTACCTACCTATCCATTTGCAAGAACCAGACATTGGGTGGAAATGTCTTTGGATTCGTCGACCACCTTGTTGTCCGATAACCACAGAAACAGGGCTATTCACCCACTGTTACATCAAAACGTCTCAACCTTTGATACGCAGCTTTTTAGCAGCTATTTCACCGGAGAAGAGTTTTTCCTTAAAGATCATCAGATCAACGGAGAAAAAATATTGCCAGCAGTGGCCCAGTTAGAAATGGCGAGGGCTGCCGCTCAGGAATCCTTCGGGGTTGTGGATCAATCGCAAAAAATTCAATTGGAAAACGTGGGATGGTTTCAGCCCATTATTGCTCCGGATGATGGCATCCATATCCAGGTTTCTCTATATCTTCGAGATGTGAATCGTCAGCATGAAATTGACTATGAAATATTCACCGGGAAAAGCAGTGATCGTGTTGTCTATAGTCGTGGCCGATGTGTGTTTTTACAATCAGAAGCTCCTCAACAGAATAGCGCAATAGACCTCGATAGGATAAGGAAAGAAATAATCGCCACGGGTCAGGTGATTTCAGTAGAGCAATGTTATGCACGGTTTGACGAATCGGGGCTACGATATGGCCCGTGTCATCAGGGGCTGCGTGAAGTATTGGCCTCACAAACCCAGGTTTTGGCGAAGGTGTCGATACCGGCGGAAGCCATGAATTCAATGGATACATTTGTGCTTCATCCCGCATTAATGGATAGCGCAATACAATCAGCAATCGCATTGTCATTTTGTGACACGGATGATTCTACGGTGTTGATTCCATTTGCATTAGATCGATTGCTGTTGCTTGCTTCGCCCTCACAGACCATGTGGGTATGGTTGCGTTTTGCAGAAAACAGTCACAAGGATGATCGTGTGCCTAAATTGGATATCGATCTGGTCGATCAAAAGGGAGATATCTTTTTATCCCTGAGTGGACTGGCATCTCGACGGATTGATTCCACGACCGTGCACGATGAGCCGTTGCCGCAATCGGCTTCGGTTGAATCGATTAGGGAAAACGCATCTGGCGGAGCAGCTTCTAAATCTCCCGACTCTCTCACTCGGAAAGAAATAGAAAAGAAAGCCAATGACTATTTCAGGCAGCTGTTGGCGACCGCGCTCAAACTGAGCCCCGGAGCTCTTAAAGCGGATGAAGCCATGGAGAAATATGGCATCGATTCAATGATGGTTATCGAACTTACAGATAAATTGGAGACGGTATTCGGTACGCTATCCAAGACACTCTTTTTCGAATATCAAACCATTCGGGAATTAGCGAATTACTTTTTACAGCAACATCGTGAGAAAATGGATCGGTTGCTAAAACTTGACAGACCATCACCTGCGCGATTCGCTAGTAGAACTGATATCAAGCCGATCCAGCAGTCAGAAATCGACGATGTTACTCGAGCCAGAAGGACGAAACGGGCTTCCTCCATTGAGCATCGTCCAGTTTCCGGTGCATTGAATATCGCTATCGTGGGATTAAGTGGACGTTATCCCGAATCCATCGACTTGGGGAGTTTTTGGTCAAACCTTGAGTCGGGTAAGGACTGTATTTCAGAAGTTCCGGAAGATCGCTGGTCCTGGAGAGAATTCTATACCAGCGACCGCACAAGTCATGGCGGCCATTTCAGTAAATGGGGTGGCTTTATGCCGGATGTGGATAAATTTGATCCTCTATTTTTCAATATTTCCCCACGAGAAGCTGAGTCTATGGATCCTCAGGAGCGACTGTTTTTACAAACCTCCTGGGGTGCACTGGAAGATGCTGGTTATACCCCACAATGGTTGCAGCAAGGGAATGGTATGACTGAAATCGACAATGACTTAAGTGGGCAAGTCGGCGTTTACGTGGGAGTGATGTACGGAGAATATCAGTTGGTTGGTATGGATGCGGGATCCTACGAAGGTGGTGTGGTTGCCAGTAGCAGCTATGCCAGTATTGCTAATCGCGTGTCCTACCTTTTGAATCTGCATGGTCCGAGCATGACTTTGGACACAATGTGTTCAAGCTCCATGACAGCTATTCATTTAGCTAGCCAGGATTTAGCATTGGGGAGAACCAATATGGCGCTGGCGGGTGGGGTGAATGTCACGATTCATCCCAATAAGTACACCATGCTAAGTGCCGGGCAATTTATATCCAGCAACGGTCACTGTGAGAGCTTTGGTGTCGGTGGAGATGGGTACATTCCAGGAGAAGGAGTGGGCGCTGTGGTATTAAAACGTCTTGCAGATGCACAACGTGATGGTGACCACATTTATGGTGTTATTAAAGGTAGTGCAATCAACCATGGAGGGAAAACCAATGGATATAGCGTCCCTAATCCCAGGGCCCAGCGAGCGGTTATTGCCGACGCGCTGAATCAGTCCGGAGTGGGTCCAGAAGAAATTAGTTACATTGAAGCCCATGGGACTGGCACAAAACTGGGTGATCCCATTGAAATTACTGGATTGACGCAGGCGTTTACAAAACATACCAGTAAAAAGCAGTTTTGCTGGATTGGTTCTGCGAAATCCAATATCGGGCATTGTGAGTCAGCAGCGGGTATTGCAGGTTTGACCAAGGTTCTCTTGCAGATGAAAAAAGGGGCCATTGTTCCCTCTTTACATTCTGAAAATCTAAATCCCAATATTGACTTTGAGCAAACACCTTTCATCGTTAACCAGGAACTTCGACCCTGGGAAAGGCCCGTGATTGATGGAGTGGTTCGAGAAAGAGTAGCGGGAATTTCTTCCTTCGGTGCAGGAGGATCCAATGCACACATGATCGTTGGGGAGTATGACAATGGGCTATCGGATTCCCATCCAGGATCAAATGATGTTCATCAATCCTGCGCTGTGTTGTTGTCAGCCAAAACGCCTTCACAGCTGCAATCAATGGTCACTCGATTTTCCCGTTTTCTTCAAGAAAACGCTGGAGAAGTGAAGCTTGCGGATATCGCCTATACGCTTCAGGTTGGTCGTCAACCGATGCCATATCGGTTGGCCATGCTCGTGGAGAATTTGGACGAGCTCAGGGAAACAGTGTTGTTGCTTGATGATTTGGATGATTTGGAAACGAGTGTCTCTCAGGTGCAAAATACCTTTTACGGCACTGCTGTCAGGATTGATGAAAGCCTGGTTGCTTTGTCTGAAGAAGAAGACATGATCCATATGATGCGGCAATGGATGAGTTTGGAAAAGTGGGACAAGCTGCTTGGTTTATGGGTCAAGGGTGTTGAAATAGATTGGCTTGACTACTATAGCTCTCGAAAGGAACAGTATGGCAGGGAACGCGATGATGGGCAGCCAGTGCGTATCAGTCTTCCAACCTATCCATTTGCTCGGGAGCGGTATTGGATCGAGAAGGAAAAAGGGGGAAGAGCCAGATCCACAGGAACAGGAAGTGGGTGGATTCACCCACTGTTACATGAAAATATTTCTGACCTTACTGCCCAACGATATCGTTCAGGTTTTGGTGGTGAAGAGTCGTTTCTGAAAGATCATGTCATTAATGGGCAAAAGCTGTTTCCGGGGGTCGCTCAGTTCGAAATGGCCAGAGCTGCTGCTAACCATGCTGGAGCTACGTTACTGTCGAGGGATTCAGCGTCATTTATCCCTTATGTTTTCAGAAATCATGTGTGGATCAAAGCAATTGGGATTGACAATCATGAGCCATTAGCGTTGCTTACGGATATCCGTCTGCAAGATAATGGAATCCATTACGCAATCCGTAAAGTAGGTTCGACGACGAAGGGCGAGTCAATGGGTGAGGACGTGAATGAGGCCATGGTATGCGGTGAGGGAAGCATTTTCCTCGATGAAACCATGGGGCCTCGTTCATCTTTGGATCTTTCTTTTTTGCGACAATCCTTTGGAAATACCCATCTGAGCAAGGAGGATTGCTATGGGCTTTTCAGCAAAATGGGTTTTGAATACGGTCCATCCCATCAGTGTATTGAACGAATTTACTATGCTGGTCAGCAGCATTCCAAGCCAGGTAGTCAGGGGTTAGTGAAATTATCCATATCGGGTAACTCGACCCGGGATGAGTCAGGTTCTGAGATTGAAGAGATGATGTTGCACCCTGGAATCATGGATGGTGCGCTTCAGGGAATTATTGCCCTTGGTCTTGGTGATCAGGGGAATAATCAAGCGGAAGTAAAGCCGCTTTTACCATTTGCCATTGACGAAATTTTTGTCTATGAGCCTTGCCAGGCGCAGATGTGGGCCTGGGTTCGTTGGGGTTTCGATGATACTGGCTCCACGGATAATGACATTCGAAAGGTGGATATAGATATAACCAACGAAGACGGTCTCGTCTGCATTGAGATCCGAGGATTCAGTTGTCGTTTTTTAAACCATGTTAGCAAACCAACCGGAAGTCTGGATACCAATAGTCATTTCAGTGTAACTGCCAGCCAACAAACTTCTGGGAAAGCAGAGAATCAGTCACCTCATGGTTTGCTGACACTGATACCCCATTGGGAACCGTTTTCATTCAAAGAGTTGGAGAGAATTCCAACCTACCACAGTCATACGGTAGTGTTATTGGGTGCCTCATTGGATGGTGATGGACCAACTTGTCAGTTGCTGGAATCATCTGCGAAAAGTATTGGCGGTCAATACGCTGATTTTTCCCTTAGTGTTTTCCGGTTAGTGAAAGAGATGCTGGGGCACAATGAAAACGGGAAATGTCTGTTGCAGATTGTAGTCAGTAAGGATGGCGAGGAGAGAAGCCCTTTGGAGTTTAAATCGGAGTGGATAAAAGGATTAAGCGGCATTTTAAAAACCGCGCAGTTGGAAAGCCCTGATTTTACTGGGCAGCTAATCGAGCTCGACAATGGGCAGAATACGATTTCCTCGACGGCCCTTGCTGAATTGTCCTGTTACCGCGACTGTCAACATTTCGTTTATCGCGATGGGGGGGTGCAAACCCGTCGCTGGAAGGAGGTTGCGGACGTTGTAGAACCTGTTGTGATGCCCTGGAAGGAAAAGGGAACATATTTAATTACCGGTGGCGTAGGCGGTTTGGGGTTGGTTATGGCGAGGGAAATCACAAAACAGCTTAAGGAAGTTAATCTAATTCTCACTGGTCGTTCGCGAGTGGACGGTGACGATCAGAATTCTAAAATTGTTCAGGAGTTGGATTCGCTAAGGCGAACCGGTCTGAACGTGGTCTATTACTCCATGGATGTCAGCAATTATCAGAATGTGGAAAATGTTCTGGGGGACATAGCGCAGACCCATGGTACCGTAGATGGTGTGATCCACTGTGCAGGATTACTGCGAGATCGTTTGATCGTAAACAAAACAGATCGTGATTGGGAGCAGGTGTTACCACCAAAAGTGGAAGGACTGGTGAATCTACATCGGGCAAGTCGTGCCTTACATCCTGATTTCTTTTTATTGTTCTCTTCCACTGCTGGAGCCGTGGGTAACCCCGGACAGTCCGATTACGCTGCGGCGAACGGATTTATGGATGCCTATGCGCGATCTATGGATGGAGAGTCCGGCACTCGGATGCTTTCTATTAACTGGCCTTTGTGGGAGCAGGGGGGAATGGATATCGATAACAATGCCAAGGAAGTGCTTTATCGAAATGTTGGTATGGTTCCCCTTGAGCATGACGCAGCAATGATGACCATCTATCGGGGGTTGCAATCAAAGCATAGCCAGATCATGGTATTGCAAGGAGATGTTCATAAGCTCTCCATGTCAATGGCGGGGCAACTGGTTGTTGATGAAAAGGCGAAGACCCAACAGATAAAGCAAAAACAGCGTGATGAATTGAGTCTTCAGAACCACTCCATTCAAAAGAAGGAAGAGCATGAATCATCTTTGAAAATTGCAGATTCTGATGACGATCTGCTGGCTATGGTTCTGGGTGATGTAACAAAAGTAATTTTTGATGTTTTAAAAGTTCCGATTCATCGGATTGATGAGTCACTACCTGTCGAAACTTATGGTGTGGATTCGGTCATAGCGACGCAACTCGTCAATGAGTTGGAAAGAGAATATCCATCATTACCCAAAACGCTGTTTTTCGAATACCCTAGTGTGAAGCGGGTAAGTGAATTTTTGGTGGAGCGATACCGAAATAAGCTAAGGGAGAAACTATCTGGTGGTTCTGCCGAAGTACGTGATTATTCAGAGGTTTCCAATTTTCCCCAGCAGGGAAGAAAAACCCATGTCAACCGGATAACTCCCAGGTTGCAATCCAGTGCTAACCTGGGACAGGCCCATGATGTTCGTAGTGCAGAAGCTCATTCTCAAAGGGATATTGCGATTATCGGTTTGAGTGGAAAATACCCCAAAGCGGAAAATCTGGCGGAGTTCTGGGAGAATTTAAAATCAGGAACAGATTGTATTGTGGAAGTTCCCAGGGAGCGGTGGGACTATAGGCCGTATTTTTCTGAAGACAAAAACAGTATTGGAACCACATATTGTAAATGGGGCGGTTTTTTAACCGATGTGGATCAGTTTGATTCCCTGTTCTTCAGAATCTCCCCGAGTGAAGCGGAATTAATGGATCCCCAGGAGCGTTTATTTCTCGAAGCGACATGGGATTTATTGGAAGGCGCAGGTTATTTAGGAGAGATTTCCGGATCCCGATGTGGCAGTGATGTTGGTGTTTTTGTTGGTTCAATGTATCAACCCTACCATGCATTTGATTCTGATTTTGTTAGAGAAGCAGCGGTGTCTCTTTCTTCCCACAGCTCAATTGCGAATCGTGTATCCTATTTTTTCGATTTTAAAGGCCCTAGCGTGGCCATGGATACTATGTGTTCTTCTTCCATGGTTGCAGTACATACGGCATGCGAAAGCCTGATAAACGGGGAATGTAAGGTGGCCATTGCGGGCGGTGTCAATCTGTCGTTGCATCCAAAAAAATACGTGGGGCTTTCCCTTGGGCAATTAGTTGGAAGTAATGCTAACAGTACCAGCTTCGCCGAAGGAGACGGTTACCTCCCGAGTGAAGGCGTTGGAGCCGTGCTACTTAAGCCACTGAATGAGGCCATCAAAGACAGGGATAACATTATGGCGGTGATCAAGTCCTCAGCGTTGAACCACAACGGCCAGTCGAATGGATATGCTGTGCCTAACCCGGAAGCGCAGTACGAGTTGATTGCAAACCATTTCCGGCGCTCCGGGATTGATCCGAGAACAGTCAGCTATGTTGAGTCCGCAGCCAATGGTTCTGCCATGGGCGATGCCATGGAGATTAGGGCTCTATCCAGAGCATTTAAGCAGTTCACGCAGGATCTCGGCTTTTGTTCAATTGGAGCGGTCAAGTCAAATATTGGTCATGGAGAAGCCGTCTCGGGGATGTCTCAGCTTTCGAAGGTGATATTGCAGCTACAGCATCGTCAGATTACTCCCACAATCAAAGTGGATGCGCTTAATCCAGAGATCGAATTTGAAGACACGGCTTTTGTGCTCCAGAAATCATTGATTGATTGGCCACAACCGGTTATTCAGGACGGGAAAAATGGAGCTATGAAATCCCACCCTCGCCGGGCAGCCATTAGTAGTTTTGGAGCAGGTGGTTCCAATGCTCATTTAATTGTTGAGGAATATATTGCGAAAGAGGCTGATGCTCCCCAAGCCCAACTCCAAACCCAGCTCCAGGCCCAGCCCTTCTCTTCCGAGACTATTCCTTTAGATCAATTGATTCTACTGTCCGCTCGCAATAATAAGGAACTAGCAGAAATTTGTCACCGATTGTCCGACTATCTGTTGTCGAATCCGGGTGCCGATTTATCCCGTATTGCCTATACCCTGCAAATGGGTAGGACGTTTATGGATTCACGATTAGCCCTGATTGTGAATGGCAGTGAGACGCTAGTTCAGGCTCTCAGTAAATTAGCTTCCCCTAAGGCTCTGAAAGCCCTGGGAATCCGTGGCATTGCCCAGGAATTTCCCTGCAAAGCCTACCTGGGTAATCTGCTGGACGATTATTCCGAAGTGAAAGCACTGTTCGCAGGCAAGTCGGGGGATGCAATGCTTTCTCTTTTGATTGAACAGGGAGAGCTAAATGAGATTGGATACTATTGGACCCGGGGGATAAAAATCCCTTTTACGACGATGCGTCAGGAAGTGCCACATTCCGTGATCAATTTACCGACCTACCCTTTTTCAAAATCTCGACATTGGTTGCCCGAAGCAGCAGAGCCGGAAACTGGGGCCCATGGGAAATCCGGTGGTGGGGAGCTGGTTGATACTCACCCACCATTGAAGCTATCTCAACCCACTTTTCGTAACATCGAGCGTTTTCTGCTCACTGCTCTGTCTGGGATTGTCGGCGTGGCTGAGGAGGAGATCGAATCCCATCGCCATTTTCAGGACTATGGATTAGATTCGATCCGTGGACAAAGAATGATGAGAGAACTGGAAGCGAGTTTTGGTATTAGCGTATCTGCTCGGGATCTTATTGAATCTCCTACCATCCAGAAGTTAGCAACATCTCTTTCTGATCAAGTGCAGTTGGAAGAAGTTTCTTCCCACTCATTGGACATCAACCGATTGGAAGAGCCCCGTCATTCTGAATTAATGACGTTTCCACTGTCTCAGGGTCAAAAAGGACTGTGGCTATTGCAAAAGCTATACCCGAGTATGCATGCCTATAATGTTCCAATCGCATTGCGTTTTCGCCATGGGTTCAATAAAGCGGCTTTTTTGCAAGCCTGTCAATGGGTGCTTAATAGATATCCTATATTAGGTGCCAGCATTAAGGAGGCCCAGGGGGAGCCTTATCAGTCGATCCCTGGGAGTCCAGAACTTTATTATGAGGAACTGGATTTTGTTACTGAGAGTGAGGAAGAAATTCAGCGCATTCTCAAGAAGAAATCAAAAACCGTTTTCGATTTGGACAATGGCCCACTGGTTCGCGTATTTTTGGCTAATCATGGATATGGCAAAGAAGAAAAAACAGGGGAAGTCGCTACCGTTAGCGTACTGATTACTATCCACCATATTGTCTTTGATGGAGCATCGTCCGTAATTTTCATGGAAGCATTGATGACAGCCTACCATCAGTATTGCGAGGGGCAAGGAGGAGGGCTGTCGTTGAGTAGTGAGAGTGAAGCCAGTTACGCCGATTTTGTTGAATGGGAAACATCCCTGTTGAATAGCGAAAAAGGAGTACAGCATCTCGCTTACTGGAAACGCCAACTCGCTGGTAGTTTGCCGGTTTTAACGCTTCCAACTGATTATCATAGGATCAACACCCAGGCTTCAAATGGCAACACTTTTCGTGTGTCACTAGACGCTTCTCTGTCGTTGAAAATAGGTCAGTTTGCCAGGGAGAATTATGCGACTCCTTCGGTGTTGTTCCTTGCGGTGCTAAAAATATTGATCTACCGATATACTGGGGAGGAAGATATCGTTATTGGAATGCCGACAATGGGACGCCCGGAACGCCAGTTTGAAGGGTTGCCAGGTTATTTCATCAATATGATTCTGGTTCGTTCCCGGTTGTCGAATGACCATAATTTTTCCTCGTTTTTGAAGTCACTGCAACTAACCGTGGCGGATGGGCTTGACCACTCAGCGTATCCATTCCCCGTGCTGGTAGATGCGCTGAGAGCAGAACAGACGTATCTGTCATCTCCGGTTTTTCAAATTTCCTATGCCTATCAAAATTTCATACCTTCCGGCCAGTTGGGGGATAGTGAAATATTCAGTAGTATCGAATTTATTGAAGGATTGGAGCAGGAAGGAGCAGACGAATTTGCTTTGGAAGTCTATGAGTCGGAAGGGGGGTTTACGCTTAAGGTGGACTATGATGCTAACCTGTTTTCCCCCCAGACGATTGAACGCATGATGTATCACTATGTAAACATACTTCAATCTGCTATCAATGATTCTGATTTGCTCCTGGGAGAGATTGCCTTGTTGGGACAGGAAGAAGAACATCTGTTGATTGACCATTGGAGTCATTGTCATCTGGATACGGGGATGGATGTTCTTGAGGAGACGGGGTTTGTGCATACACTGTTCAGTCAACAGGCAGTACTAACACCCCAGAAGGTCGCACTTCGGTTTGGTGAAGAAACCATGAGTTATGCAAAGCTGGACAATGATAGTTCGGCTCTCGCGCATGCCCTTGTTCATGAAAGAGGTCTTCAGCCAGGGGAACCCGTATGCGTATTCATGGAGCGTTCCTGCCAATGGGTTGTTTCAATACTGGCAGTCTTTAAGTCTGGAGGTATTTATGTTCCGCTGGATCCAGAGTATCCCGAATCAAGAATCAGATATCTGATTGAAGACAGTGAAGCGAAGCTTCTATTGACAACCGAAGTATTACGACCCCGGGCCCTTGGATTGTTGGACGATGATGAACGTCGGGTTTGCATTCCTGGTAAATATCGAGTGCCGTCAGGGAATGGAGAAGATCAAGACACTGTTCGATCCGATGTTGAGCCAGGTGGAACGGTGATCAATTCAGAACAACCAGCCTATTTAATCTATACGTCTGGCTCCACTGGCAGACCAAAAGGCGTTTTAGTTCCACATCGTTCTATCTATCACCAGTGTATGGCTATGCGGGAGGCATATGAACTTTGTGATACTGACCGAGTGCTCCAGTTTTCATCGGCTAACGTAGATCCTTCTCTTGAGCAGGTGTTGCCTGGTCTCACCGTTGGCGCAACGATCATCCTGAGAGATCGAAATATCTGGACTCCCCAGGAGTTTTTTGAAAGGGTAGGTTATTACGGTATCACTATTGCAGATATTCCTCCCTCGTATTTGCATGAGATATTGCTGCACTCTACTCCTAAAGGGGGAAACTCTCCATCTACGTTACGATTGATCATATCCGGTGGTGAGGCCCTCACCAGAGACACCGTGGATTTATGGAAGCAGAGTTCAATGGAAAACGGTCGGTTGGTCAATGCATATGGGCCGACAGAAACCACCATAACTTCCTCATTTTTTGCCATTGAATCAGACACCAGATTCCTTGGCCAAAGTATCCCCATTGGTAAGCCGGTGGCGGGTGAGGCGATGTATATCCTCGATTGTTTCGGGCGAGCCGTACCTCAAGGGATTTCGGGCGAACTCTATGTGGGGGGGCGAGGCGTATCCCTTGGTTATCTTAACAATCAAAATCTGACTGATCAGAACTTTGTGAATAACCCGTTCATTAGAAACTCGCGAATGTACCGCACTGGGGACATTGCACGGTGGTTAGGGGACGGTAATATAGAATTTTTGGGGAGGCGGGATTCTCAGGTAAAAGTTCGAGGGCATCGTATAGAAATCGGGGAAGTAGAAGCAGCCATTCGGCACCATTTGGGAATGCGCGATGTGGTTGTCATTGATAAGATGATCGGTGGGACTCTTCACCTGGTTGCGTACGTCGTTCCAGTAAGCCCAGGCGCAACCATTCAAGGAAGTCAGTTGAAGTCGGCGCTTAAATCTCATTTGCCCCAACAAATGATCCCCTCCTTTTTTATTGAAATTGACGAAATACCGATGACTGCGGGGGACAAGGTGGATCGACAACGACTTGCCGAACGACAGGATGAGTTTGAACAGGCAGTTGAATTCGTTTTACCCGAAACTCCCGTACAGTCTGAATTAATAGATATTTGGCAACGGGTTCTAACCAGGGACCGGGTAGGTGTGCATGACAACTTCTTCGAAATTGGTGGGCATTCATTATTGGCGGTTAGGCTTATGTCGACTATTTTTAATGAAATGGGAGTGGATCTCCCTATCTCGACATTGTTCGAAGCTCCCACTGTTTTTCAGCAGGCAAAGTACTTCGACTCACAATACGAACAGCGAATTTCTCCTTTAGTTCCCATTCATACCAAAGGCGATCTTGATCCCATGTTTTTTCTTCATGCTGCGGGTGGTGATGTAATGTCCTATCAGGATCTGATCGCGAGAATGGGTGAGGATCGACCACTTTATGGATTGCAAAGCGTCCGTGACTGCGATGAAAAAACGAGTCTTGAAAAGGTGGCGGGAATCTATCTTGATTCCATCATGGAAACACATAAAGGAGAGGTTTTGAACCTTGCAGGATGGTCAATGGGTGGTGTGCTTGCCTTTGAAGTGGCGCAACAATATCGTCGAATTTCCGATAACAAAATCAATCTTTTTCTCATTGAGAGCCATACGCCCTCTGCCGTAAAAGAATATGAACGCAAAATAATCGAGTCCAATGGAGGCAGTGACAACGACCGTGAGTGGCTATTGTTAATTGGGTTCGCCAGAAATTTGGGTGTGCACGATGCAGACAAAATTCAAATTATTATCGGAGACAAGGTTCTTGAGCCTCACTATGATAGAGTTCTGAACAGAATTGCCAGATTGCTGGGCGATGATTTCGAGTTGCAGGAACTTAAACGTCTGTACCGGGTTTTTAAATCCAATGCGGCTTTGATGGATGACTATAACCCGGTTCCATATTCGGGTGAAATCACTCTATTTAAAGTATCCCAGGATCCATTGCTCGAAGTGGATAACGGAGGATGGAGCATTTTGACCGCAGGGAAGCTTGAGGTGATTGATGTGCCTGGCGATCATTATAGTGTGATCGGAAATGAAAACGCCAATTTTTTAGCAGAACAAATTAATAGGAAGCTGTGATGATTCTCAAACCAATACGAATTTCGCGACGACATTTACTATTTTCTGTGCTCATTATTCTTGGGAGTATGTTGTTTCTTAAACCAATTCAGTCCTTTGCGTTCCAGGATAGTTGTGCCACTCCTATTGTAAATAGTCCGTCAGGTCCTGTTTGTGGAGCCCAGGTCAATTTGCCAGGAGGAGGACAGGCGAATGCCTATCGGGGTATTCCGTTCGCTGAGTCAACCGCATTTCCCAACCGATGGAAGCCCCCTGTGGCTAAAGCCGTTTGGAGCGAGACTTTTCTTGCTACTGACTACGGGGCTCCTTGTCCTCAGCTTGGGGTGAAATCCTATTCAGAGGATTGCTTAAGCCTCAACATCTGGACTCCAACGGAGGACGTGATAACCAATGCAGGGGCGGGACTACCGGTGATGGTTTTCATCTACGGTGGTTCTTTTACTAGCGGTGATGCCGCAACCCCCATGTATAACGGTGCTTATATTGCTGCTTCGAAAAATTTGATTGTTGTAAACCTCAACTATCGTTTGGGTGCGCTTGGGTTTCTGGCAGCGGAAGGATTAAACGGCAACTACGGTTTCCTGGATCAGCAACTTGGCCTTAAATGGGTGCAACAAAATATCAGCAGTTTTGGCGGAGACCCGGAGCGAGTCACCATTTTCGGAGAAAGTGCAGGTGCGATGTCGGTAGGGCTGCACCTTCTTTCCGCCCCGGATAGTAAGCCACTGTTTCATGCCGGTATTATGGAAAGTAATCTACTTTCTTTGCCCTATAAATCACTGGCCGATCAAAGGAATGTGGGAGATCTATTTAAACAGGCCGTGAACTGTCGTGATGTTTCATGTCTCGAACAGACTGGAGTAGGAAAATTATTGCTTGTGCAAGCAACATTTACACCAGAAATGAGTCAAATTTTCTCAGGGCCCAAGTACTACCTACCGTTCGCTCCGGCTATTGATGGGGATGTTATTGTCGAACAGCCGATTGAGGCGGTTGGTAATCCCGAAAATATGAATAAGCCGATAATTATCGGTACGAACAAAAACGAAGGTGTTACCTTCGTCAGGGATCGCTCTATCAAACCTGAGAAGTATGCAACATGGATGGCGAATATATTTGGTGAAAAATTTCAAAGGGTGATTGAGCAATATCCAAGCAAACAACTGGCGAGCAACAGTGCGTTATGGGCCAGGGTGCAAACCGAAGATTTTTTTCATTGCAGCACCCGCTGGTTTCTTAAACAGGCCTCCGCACCAGTCTTCGGCTACTATTTTGATCATCAACCCTCATTTAATATCTATGGTACCAGTATTGAGAACTGCGCCAAGGATGATAATGTCTGTCACGCGGTGGAACTCCCTTTTGTTTTTAACACTGCAAGTTTAATGCATGAGAGCTTTACCGAGGATGAGAAAAAACTATCCCACCAAATGATTGATTATTGGACCAATTTTGCAATTTACCTGAATCCCAATGGTGGCGGTGGGGGCGATAATCCAGAATGGCCGCATTTTCAGGAGAGTACAAAACAGTACATGGAATTCAATCTGCCTGTCAGCAGTGTCGTTACGGATCCCTATGAGGAGGAGTGTGACTTCTGGGATTCTATTGGCTATAACCTGGTGTCTCCCTGGCAATGACAGATAGAGACCTCTTGTATAAATAAGTTGAGTCAAATGAAATAGGATAATGAGAGTTAAAAATAAAATCGCGTTAATAACGGGAGGTACCAGGGGAATTGGTGCTGAATCGGCTAAATTGCTTGCTAAAGAAGGTGCGACGGTTATCGTTGTTGATGTGCTGGATGACGAGGGACAACTATTGGTAGAAGAAATCGGGAGGGGTGCGGTTTATTACCATCTGGATGTCTCAAAACCGGCGGAGTGGGAAATCGTATGTGAAGACATCGTGAATCATTTCGGAAGACTCGATATTGTTTTTAACAATGCAGGCGTATCCGGTTTTGAGCCTGGATTGGGCCTTGGGCCCCAGGACCCGGAGCATGTTTCCCTTGAGGATTGGCATTATGTAGTCGTCCCTGAAGAACCCGAAAAGGCTACATATCCAGTATAAACTGGATATAGTCCTGGTTTGAATCGACCGGAATTGTTAAACTGGCGTTCAGTTTCTGGTCGAACACGAGGTATATATGCTACCTGACAGCCCGGTGAATGACGATCAACTCAGTTTCTTCAACATCGTTGATCAGCTGGATACGTCCCATCCCCTGATTGCCCTTGGCAATACCCTTGACTGGTCATCGCTTGAAGCCTCCCTGAGCCAGTACTACAGCGCGAAGGGGCGGGCCGCGAAACCGATCCGGTTGATGAGCGGATTGGTGATGATCAAACAGCTGTACAGCTTAAGTGATGAATCGGTGGTGGATCAATGGAAGATGAACCCGTACTTTCAGGTGTTCTGTGGTGAGGTGAGTTTCCAGACGCAGGTACCGTGCCATGCGACGGAACTGGTGAAGTTCCGCAACCGGATTGGGTCGGAGGGAGTCAGGGAGATCTTTTCGCTGTCGGTAAAACTGCATGGGAAGCTGGCAGAGGAGCAGACAGTACTGGTAGATACCACGGTACAGGAGAAGGCGATCACGTACCCGACAGACAGCAAGTTGGC